>NZ_SEOO01000050.1 GCF_004152865.1 Sphingobium cupriresistens
TCCCGCAGGTCCTGTGAAAGCGTTCGTGCCATCCATGCTGGCCTCCTGTCACCAGCAGACAGCGTGAATCACATCAGCGCAGCGAAGGGAACCCCTACCGATTCAGTTCGTGTGGAAACCGCTCTAATCGATCCTCTCACATAACTGTCGATAGTGCCGGCGCAGGAGAGCTTGTCGTCTCCCTCCGGCAGATCCTGATAACGCGTGATGGACTGGACGATCGGCGCGCCATCGTCGAATCTCACGCTAACCTTGTCCCCGGTAATGAGGCCGCCCCAGCGGCCCTCGAGCGAGAGGTCGAGAAAGGCCATCCGGCCTTCCACCAACTTGCTCCCGGTCGCGTGATTGAGGAGCTTGGTTCCGTCCCGGTCAAGCACGAGGGGGATGACCCAGGGGGGGACCACATATCCCTCCGCTTTGCTGGAATAGGGCAAGGGAACCTGCATTTCGACCATGCCATAGGTATGTGCGATATTGTCCTGCGACAGGGCGAAGAAATCATAGACCCGCTGCTGATAGCCTTCGGGCAACTGCGCGCCCTTCAGCCCACCCCCGAACATTATGACTGAATCGGGATGGAAATCGCCGTCCTTTATGCCCTTAGCCCCGGCATGTTCGGCCAGTTCGTGGAAATAGGGCCAAAGCGTATGCAGGAAGATCGGCCGATCACGATTTTCCAGGATATTATCGTAGAATTGCGTGATGGCTCCCCGCACCGCCAGGGATTTCTCGCGTGTCTTGCGCTCGAATTCCTCGACTTCTTCCGGTGCGGCCTTGCCCTGCGCAATCTGGGTCCGCAGCCTGCCCATATAATTGGTATCGGCCGCCCGTGTCGGTATGTCCGTGAGGAAATGAATATCCCCGGGCGCGCCGATCGCAGCGGCCATGGCCTGTTGAATTTCCGAAAAGCGATGGGGACTATGGCGCGGGACGCCGCAGTAGCATGGGCGGTCTGCATTGGGGTTGAGCGAAGGCGCCTGCCATATGGTCCCGTTCAACAGACCGGTAAACGTGCGCTCGCGATCGACTTGGGTCTGGTTGAGAAAGGACGATTTGCCCGAGGTCCCGCTTGACGCAAAAACATAATGTCCAGCCTCGCGCAACCGCACCATCCAGTCATCGACATCCTGAACGCCGCGCATATCGATGTCCTGAGAAATCTTGCGAGTGGAAAGGCTCTGCAGCCAGAGATTCATCATCTCCCATCGCTGATTGTCGACCAGGCTTTCGGGATAGCTTTTATAGTTCGTATGGGAAAAAAGCAGCGGCACGAGGTCGTCGAACGAGTCGATTGCGTCCACGCCGGTATCATGCGCGCGCTTGTCGAGGACCGCGATCTGGCCCCGCCGCTCCTTCACGCGTTCCCGCGCTGCGTGGAGTTGCAATTCAGCCAGATTGTCGGGGCCGTTGTCGTAGACATTAACGTCCCCAATCAGGGACAGCAATTTATCCAGAGCAGACATGACAGTCATCTCTCCAATTTATTGGTTATGATTTAGCTGAATCCAGGACTCAGCTACCAGCTCGATAATTTGGGGGATTTCATCAATATTCTTAGTTTCAACTGCTCATTTTCGTGAACAGTTGACGACTAGGGGATGATTCATTCCCAAGGCGGTGGCCTTGAACTGTTTATCTGCTCGTGCCCGCTACCGGGCAATCGGATTAATTACCCAAGGCGGCAATAGGCCGGAAACCACGGTCGAATATCTCGACGAGATAGTCGACCCACTTCTGTGTCGTTTCCCGCCCCGGCGAGAAGCCGAATGCCGGCTCCATCACATTCTCGTTCATGATGAGCTGGCAGAGCAGAATTTCGATGGTGAAGGTCGTGAAGTTCGGGTCCAGATCCGCGCGGTAATAGCCCAGTGTCACCAGTCGACCGATGATCCGTTTGAGCACGCGTGTCGGTCGCGAGCAGAGCTGTTCGACATAAAGCTGCTTGAGTTGGGAATTGAACTGGATTTCCGTGATGAGGAGCCGCAGGCCCACCGAATGCTCCGAATAGGTCTCGATGATAGACTCGATGATGATCCGGGTGGGATTGCGCTCCTGAAGATCGATCTTCTCGATACTCTTTTCGATAATGCAGAAGGCGTCACTCAGCCGCTTGAGCAGATGATCGACCAGGGCCAGGAACAGATTGTCCTTGTTCTGGAAATAATAGCCGATCATGGCCTTGTTGACCCCCGCGACGGCAGCGATCTGTCTCACCGTGATCTCACCCCGGGGCTTGTCGTGCAGCAGCGAGACGGTAGCGTCGATCAGTGCATCGGCAACATGGCGGTCCAGCTCGGCGCTGGGGCGACCGACGGCGAAGGCCTTTGGGTCCATGCGGATGCTGGTCATAGCCCTAAGACGCCAAGCTTCGTCCAAACAGGACAACAGCTGGCGCTTGCTCCCTCCTCATTGCTGCCCGTCTCGTCGCCGACTATTGCGGCAAATGCGGGTCTGTTCCACCATAGCACGCTACTTCCTATTTCTGATAGCGCTGTCCCCTTCGACAGGGGCTTGTGAGCCCTCCCGGACCGGCAGGTGGACAGTTGGCGCATTCACGGATGCTCGACGAGATCGGCGCCCATGTCGATGACAAATCGATAGCGCACATCATTTCTCCTGAGCCGGTCCAATGCCTCGTTGATCTGCGATCTGCCGACCCGTTCGATTTCGGGCTTTATGCCGTGGGTCGCCGCAAAATCGAGCATCTCCTGCGTCTCGGCAATCCCGCCCGTCATCGAACTGGTAACGATCAATCGACGCCAGGCGAGCATCATCGAACTTATGGAGAGTGGTTCGGCAGGCATCCCGATCATGCAAAGAGTGCCGTCCAGCTTGAGCAGCCCCAAATAGGGCGTTGGATCGTGCGGTGCGGAAACCGTATCGAGAATATAGTGAAAGCTTCCGCCATGGCTGGCCATCTGCTCCAAATCGCTGGAAACCACCGTCGAATCAGCGCCGAAGCGCAGGGCGTCTGCGGCCTTCGCTGCTGTCGTGGTGAAAACAACGACTTGGGCGCCCCAAGCCTTTGCCCATTTGACGGCGAGATGACCCAGCCCCCCCATTCCAACGATACCGACCTTGTGGCCAGACTGAAGATTGGCGCGGCGCAACGGCGAATAGGTCGTGATGCCAGCGCAAAGCAATGGTGCGGCATGGGCTGGATCGAGCAGCGGCGGGATCATCACTGCGAAATGTTCGTCGACGACATAGTCGTTCGAAAAACCGCCATAGGTCATCGTCCCGAGACGGTCCGCCCCGCCAAACGTCGGCGTGGCGCCGGTCTCGCAATATATCTCCTCACCATGGCTGCAAGGTTCGCACGTACGGCATGAATCGATCACCGTACCGATGCCGACCACATCTCCGATGCTGAACTTCTCGACGCCTGGACCGACCGCCGTGACGCGGGCGATAATCTCGTGCCCTGGCACCAGCGGATAGCTGTGAAAGCCCCAGTCATTGTCGATCGCATGAAGGTCGCTGTGACAGATGCCGCAAAACAGGATGCTGGCCGCGATATCATTTGGACCCAGCGACCTGCGTTCGAATTCGAAGGGCTCCACGCACGCGTTTCGCGCGAGTGCCGCATAGCCATGGGAAAATGCCACAATCGATCCTCTTATTGTCAGTAAAGCCGACTGGGAAAGCGCGTCGGCGCGGCAGCGCCGTTCAACGAAAGCTATAGCTCAGCCGCAGCATCAGTTCGCGTCCCCTCGTAATGGGGCCGACCGTATCGCCCAGAACACCTGCGGTCGTGCCGCCCGAAGCCGGCGTGCCGGAGAAAGGATTGTCGATGCTGCGCGTCCAGAAATATTTGTTGGTCAGGTTTCGGCCGATGAGCGCCACTTGCCAGCCGTTATCCTGTTGCCCCAGGCGGACAGAGGCACCCAGCAGGGCGTAGGAGGGCGAGCGCCCGGCCGCCTTTGAGGATGCGTCGGTGAGATAGCTGTCGCTGTACGTCATGTCCGCGCCGAGCCCCAGTTCCAGGCCATTCCCTACCGCAACATGATAGTCAGCGCTCAGATTGCCTGCAAATTCCGGGGCGCGGAGCAATTCCGTCCCGCTCAGATCCTGCAGCAACGCCATGTTGCCAGAGACGCGATTAAGTTGATTGAGACAGGGCACCGGCGAATTGGCATTCTGCCCGCGATAGCATGTCGCCTGATAGTCGAGATAACGACCGCGATTATAGGACAGCGCCCCATCGATCCTGAGCCCGTCGACCGGCGGGCGATAGCTGAAATCGAACTCGATGCCTTTTGAACTGACCTTGCCGGCGTTACGCAGTTCCTGAACCGTGCCCCCACCCGTGGTCACCGTCACCTGCAGGCCTGTGACCCTGTAGGAATAAAGCGCCAGATTGGCATGCAGCGTTCCGTCGAGCAGGGCGACTTTAGCCCCTCCTTCAAAGCCCTTTATCAGTTGCTGGTCGTAGGACAGATTGGTGGCGAAATTGGCGGCACCCGAGTTGAAGCCTCCCGACAGGAAGCCTTTCTTGTACGAACCATAGACCGTCATGTCCTTGCTCGGCCGCCAAGACAGCGTGAATTCCGGCGAAAAGTTATTGAAGCTTCGCTTGGCGACGATAGCTGTCTGTTCGATCAGCGGGTTCGATGGATTGCGCGTGGTGTCCGTTCCGATGAACGGCAGCTTCTTCCGCTCATGAGAATAGCGTCCGCCGGCAGAAATTTCGAGGGTCGGCAATATATCGAACGTGCCTTGGGCGAAAGCTGAATAGCCCAAGCCATCCTGCTTGAGCAGATATTCGAGTATTTCCACCGGCGCATTGGCATTGAGAAAACTGTGAGCACCGGACTTGACCCGAGAATCCTGAAAATGCCCGCCGGTCGTAAAATTGAAGGGTCCATCAAAGTCGCTTGTAACCCGAAGTTCCTGCGAAAATTCATCGATCGAAAGGTAGTTTCGTCCGTGAATATAGGTCGATGGCACATAAGAAGCTGTAAAATTCCCGACGGAATCCAAGGACGTCGAATAATAGCCCGTGACGGATGTCAGCGTGATCGTGTCGGAAGGCCGGTAATTCATTTCCAGACCCGTGAGCACTTGCTTCTGGGTAAGAAATGTTCCGCGGCCGTCGAACGATGGGTCGAGTCCGGCAAAATTTGCGCCAGCATCAGCCGAAGACACCGTGCCGTTCGCCCGGCAATCGTCCACGCCGCCCGTCTGGGGAGCACCAAGCGGACAATCGACGAACTGGAGGTTCGCGGCCGAACTATCGCCTGTCCGCTTGCTAAAGGTGAATTTGAGACGCGCATCGAAGCTGTCCGATGCGTCGAACTTCAATGTGCCGCGAACGGCAAACTCATTCTGTTCGGGCGAACGGGCATGGGCGGGCTGAAGCGGGGCGTTCGCCGGAATCTGACTCTTCACCCAACCTTTCATGGTCGATCCATAGGCGGCCAACCTCAACGACCCAGTCCTCTCCAGCCGACGGAAGTCTGCCTCTCGCCCGATCAGGTGATGGTCCGTACGTATTGGGAAGAAGGATGCGCGATCGACCGGCTGGTCGAAGATCCCCGTGCCTATGCCAGCAGACCTATTCCTTCAGGAGGGTTCTCACCGCTACATCGCCCGGCCAGCTTCTGCGGAAACCAGATTTTCAGTGGCTCAACCTACGCCAGAACCACCCGCAAATACGCGCGCAGCATATTACGTCCTTATTACTTCAGGCTTTTCAGAAGATCGCGTAATATGAAAACCCGGCACAATCGCCCCAGAAACCATTGATTTTACGATGATTTCTGGAGCGGGCGAAGGGATTCGAACCCTCGACCCCAACCTTGGCAAGGTTGTGCTCTACCCCTGAGCTACGCCCGCTCTGGCGGCCGGAGGATGTGTCCCTCTCGGCGGGTGGCGGGGAACTAGCAGCGCTTGTCTAAAGGGGCAAGGGGAGAATTGCACAAAAATGAAATTCTCCTTCACAAGCATAAAAACCCAAGCTTTCCTGTGTGTTAACCGGATACGGAATATGTCACCGTCGGGTCGGCGCATCATTCGCTGCGCGAATCACCCCATGCGCGGCGCGAAAGGGCGGCTTGGCGCGCGCCGTGCTTATGCTAAGGCTGTAGCGACAAGTTTCTTGCCGCGGCGGGATCATTTGCCCTCGCCCTTCGTACTGACCAGCAACCAACAGGGAGACCAGCCATGTCGTCCAATCATTTGACGCGCCGCGGCCTGTTGCAAGGCAGCGCGGCTCTCGCCGCAGCCAGCCCCGTCGTGGCGCAGGCCGCCGCTATACCCAAGCGCAACGGAGGAAGCGCGATGATCCCCGTCGAATTGACCGTCAACGGGCGAGAGGTGCATCTGCAACTCGACCCGCGCACCAGCCTGCTCGACACGCTGCGCGAACATCTGCACCTGACCGGCACCAAGAAAGGGTGCGACCATGGCCAGTGCGGCGCCTGCACCGTGATCGTGGAGGGCCGGCGGATCAATAGCTGCCTGACCCTGGCGGTGATGCATGATGGCGAGCGCGTCACGACGATCGAGGGGCTGGGCACGCCCGACAAGCTGCACCCGATGCAAAAGGCCTTCATCGTCCATGACGGCTATCAATGCGGCTATTGCACGCCGGGGCAGATTTGCTCGGCGGTAGCGGTGCTGGACGAGATCAAGGCGGGCATCCCCAGCCATGCGACGGCGGAACTGGACGATGTGGCGTTCAGCGACGCGGAACTGCGCGAGCGGATGAGCGGCAATATCTGCCGCTGTGCCGCCTATCCCAACATCATCGCCGCGATGCGAGATGCAGCCGGGGAGAAGGTGGCATGAAGGCCTTCACCTATGAACGCGCCTCCACCGTCGAAGCGGCGGCCAAGGCCGCGGCCTCGGTTCAAGGCGCGCGCTTCATCGCCGGCGGCACCAACCTGCTCGACCTGATGAAGCTGCAGATCGAAACGCCGACCCATCTGATCGATGTCAACCATCTGGGGCTGGACCGGATCGAGAAGACGGCCAACGGCGGGCTGAAGATCGGGGCGCTGGTGCGCAATACCGACCTGGCGGCCGACAAGAGCGTGCGGCAGGATTATGCGGTGCTCAGCCGCGCGTTGCTGGCGGGCGCATCGGGCCAGTTGCGCAACAAGGCGACGACCGGCGGCAACCTGTTGCAGCGCACCCGTTGCCCCTATTTCTACGACACGCGGATGCCCTGCAACAAGCGCAAGGCCGGGAGCGGCTGCGGCGCGATGCAGGGGATGAGCCGCAGCCTGGCGATATTGGGCGTGAGCGACGCCTGTATCGCCCAGCACCCCAGCGACATGGCGGTGGCGATGCGGCTGCTGGACGCGCAGGTCGACACGATGGGCGCGGACGGCGCGGCGCGGGCGATCCCGATCGCGGACTTCCACCTGCTGCCTGGCGACACGCCGCACAGGGAAAGCGCGCTCAAGCCGGGCGAGATCATCACATCGGTCACTCTGCCCAAGCCGGTCGGCGGCGCCCATGTCTATCGCAAGGTCCGCGACCGCGCCTCCTATGCCTTCGCCTTGGTGTCGGTGGCGGCCGTGTTCGGCAAGGATGGCGGCGCGCGCTTCGCCTTTGGCGGGATCGGCGCGAAACCGTGGCGCGTGGAGGCGGCGGACGATGCGGCGAAGAGCGGAGCCAAGGCCGTTGCGGAAGCAGCCTTGGCCGGTGCGCGCACCACCCATCATAACGACTTCAAGAAGACGCTGGTCGAACGGACGCTCGCGTCCCTCTATCGCCAGCAGGAGGCACGGGCATGAAGTTCGATACGCCAGCGGGCATCAACCCGATCGACAAGGGCCGGGTGGTCGGCATTCCACACGACCGCATCGACGGCGCGGCCAAGGTGACGGGCAGCGCGCCCTATGCCTATGAGCGGCACGATGCCGCCCCCAACGCCGTCTATGGCTGGATCGTCGGGTCCGCCATCGCCAAGGGACGGATCGCGGCGATGGACCTGCGCGCCGCAGAAGCGGCGCCGGGCGTGCTGGGCATCGTCACCCACGCCAATGCCGGCAAGCTGGGCAAGGGCAGCATGAACACCGCGCCGCTGCTGGGCGGGCCACAGGTCGATCATTATGAGCAGGCGGTCGCGCTGGTCATCGCCGACACGTTCGAAAATGCGCGTGATGCCGCCAAGCTGGTGCGGATCGATTACACGCCGGAAGACGGCAAATATGACCTGGCGGCCGAAAGCCTGAAGGGCGTGATGCCGCCCGACAGCTTTGGCACCCCGGCCGATACGAAGGCGGGCGATTTCGAGGGCGGTTTCGCCAAGGCGGCGGTCAAGATCGACCAGCGCTACACCACGCCCGACCACAGCCATGCGATGATGGAGCCCCATGCGACGACCGCCGCCTGGAATGGCGACAGGCTGACGCTGTGGACGTCGAACCAGATGATCGCCTGGGGCGTGGGCGAAGTCGCCAGGACGCTGGGTATCGCCAAGGAGAAGGTGCGGCTGGTGTCGCCCTATATCGGCGGCGGTTTCGGGTCGAAACTGTTCCTGCGCGCGGACGCGCTGCTGGCGGCGCTGGGCGCGAAACAGGTGGGGCGGCCGGTCAAGGTCGCCATCGCCCGGCACCAGATCCCCAACAACACCACCCACCGCCCGGCGACGATCCAGCGCATCCGCATCGGCGCGGACAAGGACGGGGTGATCGACGCGATCGGCCATGAAGTCTGGTCGGGCGACCTGCCCGGCGGCAGCCCGGAAACGGCGGCGCAGCAGACGCGGCTGCTCTATCGCGGCGCTAACCGGATGACGGCGCACCGACTGGTCACGCTGAACTTGCCCGAAGGCAATGCGATGCGCGCGCCGGGCGAAGCCGTCGGCCTGCTGGCGCTGGAAGTGGCGATGGACGAACTGGCCGAAGCCTGCGGCGTCGATCCGGTCGAACTGCGCATTCGCAACGATGTGCAATATGATCCTGAAGCCGGGCCGCAGCGCCCCTATTCCAGCCGCAAGCTGGTCGAGTGCCTGCGCGCCGGGGCCGATCGCTTCGGCTGGGACAAGCGCAAGGCCAAGCCGGGGCAAGTGCGCGACGGGCGCTGGCTGGTCGGCATGGGCGTCGCGGCCGCCTTTCGCAATAATCTGGTCGGCAAGTCGGGCGCGCGCATCGGCGTGGACGCGCAGGGCAAGGTCATCGTCGAAACCGACATGACCGATATCGGCACCGGCAGCTACACGATCATCGGCCAGACCGCCGCCGAAATGCTGGGCGTGCCATTGGATCAGGTGATCGTGCGGCTGGGCGACAGTCGGTTCCCGGTATCGGCCGGGTCGGGCGGGCAATGGGGCGCGAACAGCTCGACGGCGGGCGTCTATGCCGCGGCGATGGCGTTGCGCGCGAAGCTGGCGGAGAAGGCGGGCTATCCCGCCGACAAGGCGCAGTTCGACGATGGCCTGGTGAAATTCGACAATAAGTCCCAGACGCTCGCCGCACTGGCCGGGCGCGAGGGGCTGTGGGCCGAAGACAGCATGGAGTATGGCGATCTCGACAAACGCTATGCCCAGGCCACTTTCGGCGCGCATTTCTGTGAAGTCGGCGTCGATATCGACACGGCCGAAGTGCGCGTCCGCCGCATGGGCGGGGCATTTGCCGCCGGGCGCATCCTCAACCCCAAATCCGCGCGCAGCCAGGTGATCGGCGCGATGACCATGGGCGTGGGCGCGGCGCTGATGGAGTCGCTGGAGGTCGACACCCGCTTCGGCTTCTTCGTCAATCACGACATGGCCGAATATGTGGTGCCGGTGCATGCCGACATTCCGCAGCAGGACGTGCTGTTCATCGACGAACTGGACGACAAAAGCTCGCCGATGAAAGCCAAGGGCGTGGGCGAGCTGGGTATCTGCGGTGCGGGCGCGGCGGTGGCCAACGCGATCTACAACGCCACCGGCATTCGCCTGCGCGACTATCCGCTGACCATCGACAAGCTGTTGAAAGCGCAGGCGGCATGACGACGGCCCGACCCAAGGTATAATGGAGCGCCGCGCCGCCGCCCCCTAGCCTCCCGGCGATAAAAGACGGGAGGATGGGCGTGAGGGTGATGGCGGCGCTGTTGGCGGGAAGCGCGTTGATCGGAGCCGGATCGGCGTTGGCGCAGGCGCCCGATGCCGGGGACGCCCTGCGCCAGCCGATCATCGTCACCGCACCCGGCGGCGCGGTCGATAAGGACGACGCGCTTACGCTGGCCGCCGCCGACATCGGCCGCAGCGGCAGTCCCGATTTCCTGGGCGCGCTGACCCGCAATTTCGCCGGCGTCACCTTGCAGGATGCGCAGAATAATCCGTGGCAGCCCAATCTCGTCTATCGCGGCTTCGTCGCGTCCCCGCTCCAGGGGCAGGCGCAGGGCATTGCCGTCTATCTGGACGGCGCGCGCTTCAACCAGCCCTTCGGCGACACGGTGCAGTTCGACCTGCTGCCCGAAGCGGCGGTCCGGGGCGTCAGTCTGCTCGACAAGAGCGCCGTCTATGGCCTCAATGCGCTGGGCGGGGCGCTGGTCATCGACACGAAGACGGGGCAAAGCGATCCGGGGCTGGAAGCCAGCCTGTCGCACGGCCGGTTCGGCACGACCGAGGCGAGCGTCGCGGGCGGCATGGCCTGGGGCGACTGGAGCGCGTTCGGCGCCTTCCAATATACGCGCGACGACGGCTGGCGCGATCATTCGCCCTCCACCCTCTATAATGGCTATGCCGATGTCGGCTTCGACACGGCGAGCGGCGGCCTGCACCTTAAAGTCGTCGGCGCGAACACCGACCTGACCGGCAATGGCGTGTCCCCGGTGGAATTGCTGGCGGCGGACCGGCGCGCGGTCTTCACCTGGCCCGATAACAGCCGCAGCCGCTATGGCCGGGTCAGCCTGCACCCCTGGGTCGCGCTGTCCGACACGACCCGGATCGAAGCCACGCTCTATGCGCAGAAATTGACGCTGCGCACCGTCAATGGCGATGCCGCCGATATCGAAGGGTGCGAGGATGACGACGACGTTGGTTTCGTCTGCCTGGAAACCGTCGGGGGCGATGACGAGGAGGAGGAGCAGGCCGTCCTGACCGACGCCGACGGCAATGCCATTATCGATACGCTGGGCGGCGAGGGCTATGGCGTGCTCAACCGCGGACGCACGGCGACGCGGGCTATGGGCGCGCTGGTGCAGCTGATCGACAAGCGCATGGTCGGCGCGGGCGAGAATGTCTTCGCGCTGGGGTTCAGCTACGACACCAGCCGCACCCGCTTCGACACCTCGACCGAACTGGGCGCGCTGACCGACGATCGCAGCGTCGAGGGGCTGGGGTCCATCATCGTGCAGCCCGACGGCGCGATCGCGCCCGTCGGCCTGATCGCCCATACCGACTATTGGGGCGTGTTCGTGCAGGACAGGTTGCCGATCACGTCACGCCTGTCGGCCGAGATCGGGCTGCGCTACAATCATGCGCGCATCGTGATGCTGGACCAGATCGGCACCGCACTGAACGGTCGCCACCGCTTCCAGCGCCTGAACCCCGGCATCGAGTTCGACTATGTCGTTTCCGACGGACTGACGCTGCGCGCGGGCTATGCGGAAAGCAACCGCGTGCCGACCCCGGCCGAACTGTCCTGCGCCGACGAAAATGCGCCGTGCAGCCTGACCAATTTCTTCGTCGCCGATCCGCCGTTGAAGCAGGTGGTCGCCAAAAGCTGGGAAGCGGGCGCGAAGGGCCATGCCCAGGCGGGCGGCTTCACGATCGACTGGCTGCTGTCGGCGTGGCGCACCGACAATCGCAACGACATCCAATATGTCGCGTCCGAGATTCGCGGTCGCGCCTATTTCCGCAATATAGGCAGCACGCGGCGGCAGGGAGTCGAAGCAACGGTGCGCGCCAGCCGGGGCGGCCTTACCGCGGGGCTGAGCTACGCCTTCACCGACGCGACCTATCGCGCGCCGCTGACCCTTTCCAGCCCCGCCAACCCCTCGGCGGACGAGGAAGGCCTGATCGAAGTCGCGCGCGGCGACCGGCTGCCCGGCATACCCCGGCACAGCGCCACGCTGAAGCTCGATTATGCGGGGAAAGGCTGGTCGGTCGGCGGCGACGTGATCGCGCGATCGGGCCAATATCTGGTCGGCGACGAGGGCAATGACGAGGCCAGGCTGGGCGGCTATGCGCTCGTCAACCTGCGCGCAAGTCTGACCCTGGTGAAGGGCGTCAGTCTGTTCGGTACGCTCAACAATGCGCTGGGCCGCCGCTACGCGACCTTCGGCGCCTTCAGCGAAGTGGATGAGATCCAACTGGAAGAGGCGCCCGGCGCATCCAACCCGCGCGCTTATGGGCCGGGCGCACCGCGCCGCTGGCAAGTCGGCGTGAAGGCGCTATTCTGACCATCTAACATCAGGAGAGAAAGAGCATGACCGCCTATTTCGTCGCCGTCCGCAACAGCATTTCCGACCCCGAAACCTTCGCCACCTATGGCGCGCTGGCCGGCAAATCCATGGCGGGCCATGCGATCACGCCGCTCGCCGTCTATGGCAAGACCCGCGCCACCGATGGGCCGGCGACCGAAAGCGCCGTCATCATCGCCTTCCCGACCTTCGAGGAGGCCGAGGCCTGGTATGACAGCCCCGCTTATCAGGAGGCGCTGAAGCTCCGGCTGGCGAGCGGCGACTATCAGACCTTCATCATCCAGGGCGTCGATTGACCCTTTCGCCCAAAATATCCACTTTTCGGCGCTTTCCAGATTCCCATAAGTGATTGTTTATAAAGAAAAATAGGAAGTCGTGCGTTCAGATCCGGCGCATGACTTCCTAAAAACCGTTATTTAACAACGGCTTGAATTTCGGAAATTTGTGACAACTGTCCAACTCGCTGTTGCATTCACGGCACATCCACCCGCGGCAGCAGCGTCGCCTCCAGCCCCGGATAGAGGTGCGACACGCTGCGCTGCACTTCGTAGCGCCCCGCCGCCATGGTCGCGAACCGATCGGGAATGGGCAGCTCGCCCGCCTCGACCATGTCCAGCCCGCCCCGCACCGCCTGGGTCAGCGTCGCTTCCAGCCAGTCGATCCAGTCGCGCGTCTGGTCGATCGCCGTCGTGCCGCCCGGATCGAACGGACCATGGCCGGGCAGCACGCCCCTGTGCGGCAGCGCCGTCAACTGGTCCAGACTGGCGCGCCACAGGGCCAGATCGGCCGTCGGCGTGCTGGGCGCGCGGTCGTGGAAGATCAGGTCACCGCCCAGCAGCAGGCCGGTCTGCGGGTCAAACAAGGCCAGGTCCGCCGCGCTATGGCCGGACAAAGCGAGCAGGCGCAGCGTCCGGCCACCAAAATCCTCCTGCGACGCGGTGATCGCCCGCCCCGGCAGCAGCAGATCGGTGCCGCGCATCCAGTCGCCCAACAATCGGTACATGCCGTCGGCATAGCCCTGCCCCTGCGCCCGCAGCGCGTCGATCATGCCGGGCAGCGCCGCGACGATGGCCGGATCGAAGGCGGCCAGGCCCAGGCCGTGATCCGGATGGAGATGGCTGACATAGACCCGCACCACCGGCTTGCCCGTCAGTTGCTCCGCCACGAGCCGCAGCGCGCGGGCGTAGCGGACGGACGGGCCACAATCCCACAGCACCGTCCCGGCCGGCGTGGCGATGATCGCGATATTGGCGATGGCCCCGCCATTGCTCGCCTCGATCGGTTCGTCCGCGCCGCGCACCAGCCAGACGCCTTCGCCGATCGGTTCGGGGGTGATGGCATAGTTAGCCGCGCGCGCAGGGACCGACGCCAGCGCCACCACGCCACCGAGCAGCGATCGCCGCGACAGGATCATCGGCCGCCCGGCATCGACGCCGGAACAGGTGATTGCCGCGCCACGGACAGCGCCGCGCGATAGTCGCGCCCGTTGGTGTCCCGCGCCTCGACCCGCAGCGCCTCCCCGGCCCCGCCATCGACCATCAGCGTGATCGCCGGATCTTCGGCCACCGCCGCCCATATCTCCATCTCGCCCAGCGTCCGTCCATCCGCGCCCTTCACGCGCAGCGCTTCGAGATGATAGGTGGCGATATTGGCGACGAAGCCGGTATCCATCGGATGGCGGAAATTGAGCCGCACCCGGCTGCGCCCGTCCGCCATCGGCCAGGCTTCGCCGCGTATCTCGCCCAGATGGTCGGCCCAGTCGCCCCTGACCCGGCTGACCGGCGGCGCAGAGCAACCGCCGCCGGCCGCATCGACCCATCCGCCTGACACCAGCCATTGCCCGCTGGCCAGTTGCACCGCGCCGCGTACCGGGGTGCGCTGGTCGAGCTTGATGCGGGTTGCGACATAGGCGGCTGCGTGGAGGGGGCGATAGTCGATGGCGATAGGAATGGGATTGAGATCGACCAGCAGCACCATGCGGGTCACGCCCGCTATAGCGCGCGCGTCGATCGCCACCGGAAAGGCGCGCTGATTTTCCGCGATCATCGGGAAATCGACCTGCACGCGCGGATCGAACCGCACCGGATCGTCGCCGAACAGGGTGCGGGCATGGGCGGCCCACATAGGCGACCCCAGCGGATCGACGGGTGCTGTCGCCCTGGCGTCGGCCGCGACCAGCACCAGGGCGAGCGCGACCCAAAGGCTTGCCTGCCTTTGCAATATCCTTCTCCCTTAAGCCGGGGTCTATTCTCCTCCCGCGTCGGTTACCATTGGTCCTTGGGTCACCCGGAGACGATCATGCGCCGCTTCCTCATCCCCGCCCTGCTGATCGCGTCGCCGGCGGTCGCGCAGCCGCCTTTGTTCGACCCGGCCGGCTATCGCATCGCCCATTATCGCGCGCCGGTCCGGCAGGCGCCGGCTGGCGTCGGCCGGATCGCCCCGGCCGCCGCGGCGCAACTGGTGCCGGGACGCGACGCGCTGTTCATCGACGTGCTGCCGGCCGAGGGCGGGCATCGCGAGGCCGACGGCCGCTGGCGGCTGGCCGCGCCGCACGAATCCATCCCCGGCGCGCACTGGTTTCCCGAAGCCGGGCGCGGTGCGCCGGGTCCGGGGATCGACGCATGGTTCGCTCAAGGGGTCGCGCGCCTGACACAGGGCCGCCGCGATAGGATGCTGATCCTCTTCTGCCGCGCCGATTGCTGGATGGGGTGGAATGCGGCCAAGCGGCTGCGCGCGGCTGGCTACACCAATGTCTGGTGGCTGGCCGAGGGAACGGACGGGTGGAACGACCTGAAAAAGCCGCTATCCCGCGTCGAGCCGGCCGGCGGTGCTACGCCATAGGACCAAAGGTCAATTGTGCGCGCGGCCCCTGTGGCCGCACTCTCCATGCAATCCGGCAGAGAAAGCCGTCCGATTCCATGGAGAGTGATTTGACTGACCTGCGCATCCCGGCCTGTTTGCTGACCGCCGCCGTCCTGGCCTTTTCGCTGCCCGCCGCGGCGAAGGAGATTGTCGTCCAGATGAAGAATCAGGGCGCCGATGGGTCGATGGTGTTCGAGCCGAGCTTCGTGAAGGCCGCACCCGGCGACACGATCCGGTTCAAGCCGACCGACGCCAGCCATAATGCCGAAACCATGGCCAACATGCTCCCCGCCGGCGCGACGCCGATGAAGGGCGGCATGAACAAGGAAGCGGTGCTGACCGTCGGCAAGCCCGGCCTCTACGGCATCAAATGTATGCCGCATTATTCGATGGGCATGGTCGCGCTGGTGCAGGTGGGCAAGGTGACGCCCGCCGACATCGCCGCCGCCAGGGCGGTGAAGATGCCGCCCTTCGCCGCCAAGCGCATGACCGCGGCGCTGGCCAAGGTGAAGTAAGGGCCGCGCCGCTTTTCCATTTTTACGCATAGCAATCGGGAGTAGACACATGCTGCAGCAGGCGATGGAGCGTTTCGCGGGAAAGACGCTGATCCGCGACCAATATGACAATTATATCGGCGGCGAATGGGTCGCGCCGGTGCAGGGCGGCTATTTCGACAATATCTCGCCCGTCACCGGCCAGGTCGTCGGCAGGATCGCGCGCGGCACCGCCGCCGACATCGAGCTGGCGCTGGACGCCGCGCACGAGGCGAAGGAAAGCTGGGGCAAGACGTCCTCCACCGAGCGGTCCAACATCCTGCTCAAGATCGCCGACCGGATGGAGGCCAATCTCGACCTCATCGCGATGGCCGAGACGATCGACAACGGCAAGCCGATCCGCGAGACGACCCATGCCGACATCCCGCTCGCCATCGACCATTTCCGCTATTTCGCGGGCTGCGTCCGCGCGCAGGAAGGGTCGATCAGCGAGATCGACCATGACACGATCGCCTATCATTTCCACGAACCGCTGGGCGTGGTCGGCCAGATCATCCCGTGGAACTTCCCGATCCTGATGGCGGTGTGGAAACTCGCCCCGGCGCTGGCCGCGGGCAACTGCATCGTGCTCAAGCCCGCCGAACAGACGCCGATGTCCATCCTGGTGCTGCTGGACGTGATCGGCGACCTGCTGCCGCCCGGCGTGCTGAACGTCGTCAACGGCTTTGGCGTGGAGGCGGGCAAGCCGCTGGCCAGCAACAAGCGGATCAGCAAGATCGCCTTTACCGGCGAGACGACGACCGGCCGCCTGATCATGCAATATGCATCGGAAAACCTGATCCCGGTCACGCTGGAACTGGGCGGCAAGTCGCCCAACATCTTCTTCGCCGACGTCATGGACGCGGACGACGATTATTTCGACAAATGCCTGGAAGGGTTCGCGATGTTCGCGCTGAACCAGGGCGAAGTCTGCACCTGCCCCAGCCGCGCGCTGATCCAGGAATCGATCTACGAGAAGTTTATCGAACGCGCCATCGCACGGGTGAAGGCGATCAAGCAGGGCAGCCCGCTCGACCCCAGCACCATGATCGGCGCGCAGGCGTCGAACGACCAGCTTGAAAAAATCCTTTCCTATATCGAGATCGGCCTGAATGAAGGCGCAGAACTGCTGACCGGCGGCGAACGCGCATCGCTCGATGGCGAACTGGCCGATGGCTATTATGTGACCCCGACCGTGCTGAAGGGCCACAACAAGATGCGCATCTTCCAGGAAGAGATTTTCGGCCCGGTGCTGGCCGTCACCACCTTCAAGGATGAAGCCGACGCGCTCGCCATCGCCAACGACACGCTGTACGGGCTGGGCGCGGGCGTATGGACCCGCGATGGAACCCGCGCCTATCGCATGGGCCGGGGCATCCAGGCGGGCCGGGTGTGGACCAACTGCTATCATGCCTATCCCGCCCATGCGGCGTTCGGCGGCTACAAGCAGTCGGGCATCGGGCGTGAAAACCACAAGATGATGCTGGACCATTATCAGCAGACCAAGAACCTGCTGGTCAGCTACAGCCCCAAGGCGCTTGGCTTCTTCTAAAGCCGTCGACGGTTCGTCAAAGGCGGATTCCTCTCCATAAGGCCTTTGACGGCGGCGGGCATTCTTTCCCTGATGCCCGCCGCATCGTCGTTTTTCAGGAGCATGATCATGACCGGGCTGCCCCCACGCATATTCGCGACACCAGATGCAGAAGCGCTGATGCACAGCCTGACGCAGAAGCACGGGCCGCTGATGTTCCACCAGTCGGGCGGATGCTGTGACGGGTCCGCGCCGATGTGCTTCCCGCGCGGCGAATTCAAGGTCGGCGGGCAGGACGTGCTTCTGGGCCATGTCGCGGGCGACATAGCGGTGTGGATCGGGGCGGCGCAGTTCGACTATTGGCGCCATACCCAGGTAACCATCGACGTCGTGCCGGGACGCGGCGCGGGCATGTCACTGGAAAGCCCCGAAGGCGTCCGCTTCATCGTGCGGTCGCGGATATTCGACGACGCGGAAAATGCGCTGCTGGAAGCGGCGGGCGATCCGGCCAGGGGCGATGCGGTCACGGCATAGGACGGGCGTGACATTGGGACGCGACGCGGTGCATAACCCCCGGAAAAGGGGGAGGCCATGGGGGAGAGGAACATGACCATGCTGGCGTCGGAAATCGGTTTCGCGTCGAGCCATTCGCCCGATCCGGCGACGGCGATGGCGGACGTCGCGCGGCAATTGGGCGACGCGCCGCTGGCCGGGATGCTGCTGTTCTGCTCGCACCGCTTCGACCGCGATGCGCTGGCCCGCGCGGTCAACCGCCATAGCGAACATGTTGTCGCGATCGGCTGCACCAGTTCGGGTGAACTGACCGAGGCGGGCTATGACGAGGACAGCCTGAGCGTGATCGGCTTTCCCGCCGACGCCTTTCACCTGACATCCCATATTTTCGACGATATCGATGCGTTCGATCCCGTTGCCGCGCGCGAGGCGATCCGGTCGCTCGCCGCCATCGCCGATCGGGACAGCCGGCGGCTGGGCGAGGCGGTCAACCACGTCGCGCTGTTCCTGGTCGATGGCCTGTCGCACCGCGAAGAATTGCTGACGATGACGATCCAGGATGCGCTGGGCGACATCCCGCTGATCGGTGGATCGTCGGGCGACGGGCTGGCGTTCCGCGAAACCGCCATTTTTGAGGGCGGGCGGTTTCACAAGCGCGCGGCGGTGATCGCGATCCTGTCCACGCCGCGCCCGATCCATGTGTTCAAGGCGCAGCATTATCGTCCCGGCGCGGCGAAGATGGTCGTGACCGGCGCGATCCCGCAGGACCGGATCGTGACCGAGATCAACGCGGAACCGGCCGCGCAGGAATATCTGCGGCTGGCGGGCCATGCCGGCGAAGCGCTGGGCTTGGCCTTTTACGCAGCCCATCCGCCGATGGTGCGCGCAGGCGGCGACTATCATGTCCGGTCGATCCAGAGCGCCAACCCGGACGGCAGCCTGACCTTCTATTGCGCGATCGACGAAGGGATCGTGCTGACCGTGGGCGAGCCGATCGACCGGATCGCGGGGATGGAGACGATGTTCGCCGACATCGGCGCCCATGTCGGCCAGGTCGACCGGATCATCGCCTTCGATTGCGTGCTCAACCGCATCGACGCGGAACAGCGGCAGATCGGCCGCGCCGTGTCCGAACTTTATGGCCGCCATCGGGTGATCGGTTTCAACACCTATGGCGAGCAATATCATGCGCTGCACGTCAACCAGACATTCAGCGGGCTGGCGATCGGGCGATGACGGAAACGACCCTTCCTTCCACCGAGGCGGAACTGGCTCAACTGCGCGAAGACAACCGCAAGTTGCGCAAGATCAACGCCGCGCTGATCGATCGGGTGGAACGGTCCAGCGACATGGCCGGCAACGCCTTTTCGATGTTCGAAACCGCGATCACACTGGAAGCGATGGTGCGCGAGCGGACGACCGAGCTGGAAGACGCGCTGGGCAGGCTTGCCACCGCCAATGCCGACCTGGCCCAGGCCCATGCCAGCGCCGAAGCGGCGCAGGTGCGGCTGCGCGACGCGATCGATTCGATCAACGAAGGCTTCGTGCTGTTCGATGCGGAAGACCGGCTGGTCCTGTTCAACGACGCCTATCTGGGCTTCTGGCCCGAAATCGCCGACCAGTTGCACGAAGGCATGTCGTTCGAGGATGTCGCGCGGCTGGCCGCGGCGCACCACCGCCCCCCCGGATCGGTGGTCGCGCCCGACCGCTGGGTGTCCGACCGGCTGGCGCGTCACAGCGTCGCCGATGGCGGCCATGTCCAGGCGCTGGCCGACGACCGCTGGGTCCAGATCAACGAATTGCGCACCAGCGAGGGCGGAATCGTCGGTATCTATACCGATATTACCGAAGTGAAGGCGGAGGATGCCCGCAACCGCGCGCTGGAACTGGCCGAACGCAATCTGGTGCTGCAATCGACGCTCGACAATCTGTCCGAAGGCGTGTGCCTGTTCGATGCGCAGGGACGGGTCGCCGCCTGGAACGAGGCGTTGCAGCATGTGCTCGACCTGCCCGACGACTGGGCGCAGGAAGGGGCCAGCCATGGCGCGCTGCTTGACTGGTGCCGCGATCGGCTGGGCATGGCGGACGGAGGGTGCCTTGACTGGCGGGGGGACCAGCCAGGCGCGGCGCGCCATGCGCTGGTCGCAGCCGGCGATCGTCATTTCGAAGTCCGCAGCACGGCGCTGGAGCGCGGGGGACAGGTCATCGGCTTCACCGACGTCACCGTCATGCTACGCGCGCAGGCGGGCCTTCAGGAAACCGCCGAGACGCTGGAGCGCCGCGTCGCCGAGCGCACCGCCGAACTGCGCGCCGAAGTCGCCGAACGGCGCGAGATCGAGGCGCAGTTGCGCGACGCCAAGACGGCGGCGGAGAAGGCGAACCTGTCCAAGACCAGCTTTCTGGCCGCCGCCAGCCACGACCTGTTACAGCCGTTGAACGCCGCGCGCCTGTTCGTCGCGGCGCTGGGCGACCGGCGGCTGGCGCTGCCGACCCGCGCGCTGGTCAACCAGACATCGACCGCGCTCGATTCGGTCGAGGATCTGCTGGAGGCGCTGCTGGAGATCAGCCGGCTCGACGCCGGCGCGATCCAGCCGGAGATTGGCGACTTCCGGCTCGATACGCTGCTGGGCACGTTGCGGGTGGAATTCGCGCCCGTCGCGCGCGCATCGGGCTTGGTGCTGGACATGGCGAGCGAGCCGCTCTGGGTCCGGTCCGATATCAGGCTGGTGCGGCGCATCCTGCAGAATTTCCTGTCCAACGCGCTGCGCTATACGCAACAGGGATCGGTGCGGCTCGATTGTTTGGTCGGCGAACGGGCCATCCGCGTCAGCGTGACCGATAGCGGTCCCGGCATCGCGGCCGACAAGCAGGCGCTGGTGTTTGAGGAATTTCGCCGGCTCGACACCCGCACCAGCGGCAAGGGGCTGGGCCTGGCCATCGTCAAGCGGGCGAGCGACATGCTGGGCCATCGCGTGACGCTGGAGTCCGCGCCCGGCCGCGGATCGACCTTCGCGATCGATCTGCCGACCGGCGAGCCGGTGGCGGACCTGGACAACGAACCGGAGATGATCGGGCGCGACCGCTCCATGCGCGGACTCAACGTGCTGGTCATCGATAATGAACGGGCGATCCAGACGGGGATGCGCACGCTGCTGGGCGGCTGGGGCTGCACCGTGCTGGCGGCGGGCGGCTTTGCCGAAGCGACCGGCCTGTTCACGGCCGACAGCGCGCCGGACATCATCCTGACCCAACTTGAACAGTGCTTTTGGAAAAGGCATTTTTGTTCAATGACATGCACGCACCGGCGCGAGTGTTACCACTACATTTTTGGGTTTGGTTGAGCTTGCAGAGGCTTAGGTTCGCGGCGGC
>NZ_SEOO01000051.1 GCF_004152865.1 Sphingobium cupriresistens
TGGAGGAGTTCGACTTCGAAGCGGACGAGCTGGCGGACATCGTCGGCGATCATTGGGCCGGCGTGTTGTGGGGATGCGCGTTCGAGGATCTGCTCACGCGCACCATCGAACCCGAGGACCGGAACATTGTTGATGACTATATTCGACGCCGGGGCTGGAACGAGAGCGGCTCGACCAAAATCTACCTGCGTGCCCTTCGATCGTCGGTGATGAGCCTCCACGAGGTGAGCGAGGTCGAGCCCGGAAGCGGCTTCCTTGTGCGTGACCTGATCCAGGGCGGCGAGCCGCTTCGAGTATCCGAGCGCAGCGCCTCGCAGACGCTGAAGCAATGGGACAGGATCGGTGCTCGCGTCGTGCAGGTCGGAGGCAAGCACCTCCTGTCGGGCGGCGTGCTTTCGTTCACGATGGAGGCGGCCGAGGCGCTCGTCGCCGATCTGCGGCGCTCGAAAGGCAAGCGCAGCCCGAGCACCGCGTTAAACCTAGACGCCGACGATCTGGCCGCACTTCCGGCCCTCATCAGCACGGCATGGCTGTGCGATGTCGTTCCCAAGACCATGGGACCGGCGTCCATCCCCACGCTGCACAACAGTGATGGCGAGGAGGTGGTGTTCCACCGCGTGCGCTTTCCCTTCGCACGCGGCGTGACCCAGGCGCTGGTCGGCGAGCGGCTCGATAGTGTCTCTGCGTTTCAGCGGGAAACCACGCACTTTTGGAACTGGCTGGGCGAGAAACCGGACGGAAAAGCGAGAAGCACTGGGCGCATGGCGTGGGGTGTGACAATGGCGGACGGCACCCCGGTGCTCGGCAATGTCGAATTGAAAGGCCGCGCCCTGATTCTCGCCGTCACCTCGGCCGAGCGGGCGAAACGCGGCACGGCGCTCATGACCGATGCGCTCGCCGGGTTGGTCGGCTCGCCGCTGACCACGATCGAGACGGTCGAACAGGCCATGGCGGCGCGGGCCGAGGGACTGACAACGTCCGAACCGGCACCCGCCATTGCGCCAGAGGTGGCAACCCCGCTCATCCATGCCATGCTCGACCGTCAGTACCGCGCGACGCTCGATGAACCCGTCGGCATGCTTGGCGACATCACCCCGCGCGCGGCCGTTCGAACCGCTGCGGGCCGTGGCCGAGTGGCCGGATGGCTCAAGTATCTTGAAAACTGCAGCAGCAGCAGTCAGCTCGACCGGAACGACCCGATGGTCACCTACGACTTCACCTGGATGTGGAGCGAACTTGGCATCGAGAACCTGCGCAAATAGCTTGCTACCGCCGACGCCTACCGTGAATCCGTGTCCTGATAATGCACAGGGGCCAACTGCGATTACACGCTGACCGTCGCCTATGATCAGGGTGCCGATGGCGTCAGCCTCGATGATGAGATCGCATCTCTCCAGACAGAGATGTTCAACATCGCAGAGAGCTACAGGTGCTCGATCGAGACCGATGTTTACGAGATTGGAGGACAAGAGCGAGCCTGGTAGATCGCCATGTTCAATCTTTGTTCTTCAACATGGCCAAAATCGCAGCTTCGGGCCGACTGGGCCTATATAGAGCGGGGGACCGAGTGGCTGCGCGATGCAGGGCAGCGGATATCGGGCAGGCTGCATGCGTTCGCGGCCACCTTGAGCGGCGCGGTCGATCGCGATCGGCGCGATGCAGCCGAGGCGCAGCGTCAGAAGCGGCTTGTCGCCGAGCGCACCCGTGAGCAGGCACAGGAACGCCAGCAGGCGCAGGACCGTGAGAAGGTGGCGGAGAAGTTCAGGACCATTGCCGGGAAGCTCGAGGCGGGCGGCCATGGCTATGGCGACCATAATAGCGACTGGAAGGCGACCCCGGAGGCGCTCCGCAAGGCGGTGGATGCCTATAACGGAGCGAACCAGCACACCAAGGATATCTACATCGAGCGGATCCAGCGCGAACCCCAGATGGCGCGCGCGGTGGACCAGTTGCTCCATGAGCGCGAACTGGTCCTGCAACGTAACCGTGGCATGAGCCGATGAGGATGACGGAAAACCCTGGAATCGGGATTTTCGTATCCAGATCGCGGCGACGGCGTGGTTGTGACCGGGACGGTCAGTTAGTTCACAATCCGTAACACTGCTTAGCGAATTCAGCGATCTTGCTTCTGACAGTCGGCATGTCCAGCGTTGCACCATATCGAACAGCGCCGAAGCCATCGACCCAGCCACCGACATTCTCGGATTTGATGACCTGCACCAGTGTTTGGGCAGTTAGGAAGCGAGCGATCCAGACAACACTCTGGTTCGCCACCGCGCCAGTCTTGCCCATCTCAACAAGAAACTCTTTGCCGTCCAGTTCTAGATAGGAGCGCTTCTGGTTCTCTCCGATCATGGCGCTCGTATCGGGGTCAGTTACCATTCCGAACGTCATGTGGATGCGCTTGCCTTCGCAGTTAAAGAGAACGCGAGTTGTCACGTTGGCATGGTTCTGCTGGACCCGTAGATAGGGGGACATCCCCGCCAGCTTAATCTCTGCCGAGGGCAATTCGACGCCATTGTTGGCAAAACGCAGCTTGAGGGCGTCGGAGGGAGCGAGCCAGATCACGCCGTTGCGGTCCGCGAGTGTCGAGATTGTGAAAGCCTTTGCGTCGATACCCATCTGATCCAGATAGGCCACGATGAGGCCGCTTATCTGCTGAACCCACATTCCCCAAGTAAATCGCTGATTTTGCTGTCAGGATCTCAATATTTCCGATATAAATCATGGTGTTGATGGCCGTGAGGGGCGCGTTTGATGGGTCACCCAGAGGGTGCGGGTTCGAAGCGGGCAGATCGGGTCGAGTTCGACCGCCGGGTGCATGTGGAGTTCCGAGGTGCGCAGCTCAGTTCCGACGGCGGCCTGCTGGTGATGCGCGAGCTGGATGACGCGCTCGGGCTGTCCGATCTGGCGGCAAAAGCATTGCGCGACACCCGGCGCGGCAAGAACACGGTCCACCGGCTTGACGGGTTGTTCCGGCAATCGGTGTTCGGGCGACTGGCCGGATACGAGGATGTGAACGACGCCGACCGCCTGGCCCTCGATCCGGTGATGCGCCAGGTCGTGGGTGGAAGGGCTGTCGATGCGCAAGCGGCCTCGGCCTCGCAGATGGGACGGTTCGAGACCGAGACACTGGCACAGCCCGAGAACCGTGCCGCGCTGGCCGACCTGAATGGCCAATGGATCGACCGGTTCCATGACCGTAACGGGCTGAAGTACATCGTTCTGGACATGGACAGTTCGGTCAGCCCCACCCATGGCGATCAGGAGGGCGCGGCCTGGAACGGGCATTTCGACTGCACCTGCTATCACCCGAACTTTTTGTTCAACCAGTTCGGCATGCTGGAGCGCTGCGCCTTGCGCCATGGCAACGTCCACAGCGCCGATGGCTGGCGGGACGTTCTCGACCTCGTCATCGCCCGCTACGCGGAGCGCGACCTTTGCGGCCGGTTCTTCCGGGCTGACGCCGCCTACGCGATCCCCGCGATCTATGAGCGGCTGGAAGAAGCCCGATTCTTCTACGCCATCCGGCTGCCTGCGAACAACGTCCTGCGCGAGAAGATCGCGCATCGGCTGACGCGCCCTGTCGGGCGACCTTCGCTGACCAAGGTCAAGCGCTTCTACGAAGACTTCGAGTATCAGGCGGCATCCTGGGACAAGGAACGCCGGGTGATCGCCAAGATCGAATGGCATCCGGGCGAACTGTTCCCGCGTGTCGGCTTCATCGTCACCAACCTGCCGATGGAGCCCGACTGGGTGGTGCGGTTCTATAACCAGCGCGGCACCGCCGAGCAGCACATCAAGGAAGGTAAATATGCCTTCCACTGGACGCGGCTGTCATGCCGGAAGTTCCGCGACAATGAGGTGCGACTGCAACTGCATGCGCTGGCCTACAACCTGGCCATCTTCTTGCGCTGCATCGAGTTGCCCGAGACGATGGCCGACTGGTCGTTGACCAGCCTGCAACTGAAGCTGATCAAGATCGGGGCACGTGTCGTCCGCCATGCCCGCGCCATCACCTTCCAGCTGGCCGAGGTGGCCGTCACCGGTCCGATGGTCCGCGCCATCCTCGCCGCCATCCGCCGATTGCGAGCGCCTCCGCTATGCGCATGACCGCCATCCACGCCCAAACTGAACGAAAACGGCAGGATGGGTCTGTCCGCTGCGCTGAAAAACACCGCCACCAGGGCACAACACGGCGGCTTCGCGGGCCGATCTGCCCTGTCTCAGCGCCTTGCGCGCCCGACGACGCCGCTCGGGACGGAAAATGATTGTCCTGCGGTCGGATTCAGGCGAAACTCACGTCAGACGGCATGCCACTTGGGGAATGTATGATGAAACTGACTTCCCGAATTCTTGGTGCCCTGCGACTGCGGGCGAACTGGAAAAGCCGGGCTTGACCTTAACATGATGTCAAGGTCGATAGAAGGGTCGACTCAAAGCGAGGAGACGCTCTCGACCATGGAGAATGGCATGGAAACCCTGGATGCCAATATGCTGCTGTTCTCGGTCAAGGGCATGACGTGCGGGTCCTGCGCGGCGCATATCGAACGCGCTGTCCGTGAAGTCCCGGGAGTGGTGGATGTGAGTGTCGACCGCCCGACGAACCAGGTCCGCATCAAGACGAGCTCCGACACCGGCCAAGCCGATATATTTGTCCGCGCCATCGCGCTTGCCGGCTATGTCGCGAAGCGGGTCGCCCCCTGACGATCATGGCGCTCCGACTGCTCTTGTCGCTGCTTGCCGCGTTCGCGCTGTTCCTGTCACCGCTTGCGGGGACAGGCGGCGCGAATGCGGCGACGCCGCACCTGACTTTCGGAAGCATCGAACAAGGCCATTGCCTGAACGCCACGAGCGCGCCCGACACGCACCGGCCGATGACCGCAATGACATGCGTCAGCGCCTGCGCACCGCTCCAGGCAATCCCCGCCGAGCCCGGCCCTCCGCGTGTGGCCGCGAAAAACGCCCCTGAATCGCGGGAACCCCGCCCGCTTGCAGGCATCCATCCCGAGACGCGCGCGCCCCCGCCCCGCCCAGCTCCGGAAATGTGAACCCCACAATTTTCCCGGAGAAATACGATGTTGATGATTCTGACAGCAGCCGCAATGGCGGCCGCCAACCCCGCAGCCGTGGCATCGGCACAATCCGCCAGCCCCGCGCATCAGATGCATGCCGGCATGGCCGACATGAAGGGCGCCATGCCCTGCCATGCCCGGATGATGGGCAACGGCAAGACGAAGCCTCGCGGCGAGATGGACTGCTGCGACAAGAAAATGTCCGGCGAGGCCAAGGCACCGGCCGCCCCCGCCGGCAAGTAATCGTTGCGCCGGGAGCGGTACCGACACCGCTCCCGGCCTTTCCTGATCATCGAGCGCCAGTCTCACCGCCCGACAGCGGGTGGAGCGTGCTGGTGCGCAAAGGACAGACACGACATGAACCACCCTATCGAGCGGCGGGCGCTGTTGCGCGCCGGCGCCCTCGGCGCCGCGGGTTTCTCGCTTGCCGGCCTTCTCCCCGCCTGGGCGCAGAGCAACACGCCCGGAATCCGCGCCACCTTGCCGACGCTGGCGGGCGAGGACATTCACCTCAAGATTGCGCGGAGCCGCTATATGGTCGGCGGCCGCGCGGGCAATGCGATCACGCTGAACGGCGTGCTACCCGCGCCGCTCATTCGCCTGAAGGAGGGGCAGAATGTCCGCCTTCATGTCGAGAATAGCCTCGACGAGGACAGTTCGATCCATTGGCACGGGCTGATCCTGCCCTTCCAGATGGACGGCGTGCCCGGGGTCAGCTTTCCCGGTATCAAGCCGCATTCGCTCTTCACCTATCAGTTCCCGGTCAAGCAGAATGGCACCTATTGGTACCATAGCCATTCCGGGCTCCAGGAGCAGCTCGGCCATTACGGGCCGATTGTCATCGATCCCGCGGGCGCCGATCCTGTCGGTTACGACCGCGAGCATGTCATCGTGCTCTCCGACTGGAGTTTTCTCGATCCGCACCGGCTCTTTACACGGCTGAAGCAGGAAGGCGGCTATTTCAACCGCCAGAAGCAGACGCTCGCGGGCATGATCGCGGGCGGTCCCGAGGAAAAGCTCAGCCCGTCCGAACGGGCTAAATGGGGCAAGATGCGGATGGACCCCGCAGATATCGCCGACGTGTCAGCCACGACTTACACCTATCTGATCAATGGCCATGGGCCGCAGGAGAACTGGACCGGCCTGTTCCGTCCCGGCGAGCGCGTCCGGCTGCGCGTCATCAACGCCTCATCCATGTCGATCTTCAATGTCCGCATCCCGGGCCTGAGTCTGTCGGTCGTCCAGTCCGACGGACAGAATGTGCGGCCGGTGACCGTCGACGAGTTCCAGATCGGTACCGCCGAGACCTATGACGTGGTCGTGCAGCCCAATGACGATCGCGCTTACACGATCGTCGCTGAATCCCTCGACCGCTCGGGCATGGGCCGCGCGACGCTGGCGCCGCGTCCGGGCATGGCGGCTATGGTCCCGCCCTTACGCGAACGGCCGACGCTCACGATGAAGGATATGGGCATGGGCGGCATGGATCATGGCGCGCACGGTAGCGTGGCGGGCGCCGCCGCGGGCGCGATGGACCATGGCGCGATGAGCATGCGCGACAAATCGAAGGTTCCTGAAAGCGTATCGGTCGGCGTCGGCATGGATGCGATCGCGTTCTCGCCTGTCGACCGGACCGGGGACCCCGGGGTCGGGCTCGACAATGTCGGCCATAAGGTTCTCACCTATCGCGATCTCGTCGCGCTCGAACCCAATCCCGATCCGCGTCCGCCCGCGCGCACCATCGAGGTGCATCTGACGGGCAATATGGAACGCTTCATGTGGTCGTTCGACGGCAAGAAATTCAGCGATGGCGTCGAGCCGATCCGCTTCGAACGCAACGAGCGCGCGCGTGTCGTCCTCGTCAATCATACGATGATGACGCACCCAATCCATCTGCACGGTCACTTCTTCGAAGTCGTGAACGGCCAGAAGGGGCGTCAGCCCCTCAAACACACGATCAACGTGCTCCCCGGCGGCAAGGCGAGCTTCGACCTGACCGCCGACGCCCCCGGCGACTGGGCGTTCCACTGCCATCTGCTGCTCCACATGCATGCCGGGATGTTCCGCGTCGTCACCGTTCGTCCGCACGAGGGAGAGGCTGCATGAAGACCTATCTTGCAGCCATCATCCTGACGACGCTCCCGGCTCCGGCGCTCTACGCGCAGCAGCAGCAGGATCCTCATGCGGGACACGCAATGCCGGTACAGGCCGACGCGGCCGACCCGCATGCGGGGCATGCCCCGCCTGCCCGGCTCGATGCAGCAAAGCCCGCAGACCCGCATGCGGCGCATCGCGCGCCGGCCGATCAGCAAGCTACGGCCCTCCATGCCGGCCATGTCATGAACGAGGGTTCCGACCCACCGGTCACGGGTCCTTCCGATGCCGCACGCAGCGGCCCGGCGCATGCCGCCGACGCCTATTTCGGCGCGGAGGAAATGGCCCGGTCGCGACAGATGCTTCTCAAGGAAAATGGCGGGCTGACCAGCGCGCAATTCCTGCTCGACCGGCTCGAGACATCGATGCGCAACGGGGCCAACGGCTATGGCTGGGATGCGCAATTCTGGTCTGGCGGCGACATCAACCGGATCTGGCTCAAGTCCGAAGGCGAAGGCACTCTGGGCGAAGGTGGTCCGGAAGACGTCGAGGTCCAGGCGCTCTATAGCCACGCGCTCGATCCCTGGTTCAATCTGCAAGCGGGTATCCGGCATGATTTCCGCGCAGGCCCCGAACGGACGAACCTGGTGCTCGGCATCCAGGGCCTGGCACCCTATTGGTTCGAGGTCGACGGGTCGCTCTTCCTTTCGGACAAGGGCGAGGTCACCGCGCGCTTCGAGGCCGAATATGATCAGCGGATCACGCAGAAACTGATCCTGCAACCGGCGATCGAGTTCGAGCTGTCCGCGCAGGACATTCCCGAGCTCGGTATCGGTTCGGGGCTGAGCTCGGCCGAAGCGGGGCTCAGGCTGCGTTACCAGTTCATCCCCGAATTCGCGCCCTATGCGGGCGTTCAATATGAACGGCGCTTCGGCACCACCGCCGATTTCGCGCGCGCCGCAGGCGAGAAGGCGGGAGGCTGGAGCTTTCTCGTCGGCCTCAGAAGCTGGTTCTGATTCAACGCAAAAGGACTCCTTATATGAGATCGACTATATTCCGTCTTGCCCTGGCAGCACTGACTGCCACGATCATGACGCCGTCCGCTGCGTACGCCGCGAGCCAGATGACCGTGTATCGCGATCCGGGCTGCGGCTGTTGCGGGATCTGGGCAAAACAGGTGGCGCAACAGCTCGGGCGCAAGCACATTATCATCGACAATCCAACGCGCGCCGCGCTCGTCAAGCGGCTCGGCGTTCCCGATGCGCTTGGGTCGTGCCACACTGCGGTCATTGATGGCGTCGTGGTCGAGGGGCATGTCCCGGCTAGCGACATCAAGCGCTTCCTTGCCCAGCGCCCCAAGGGCATGAGCGGGATCGCGGTCGGTGGCATGCCGCTCGGCTCGCCAGGCATGGAAGTTCCAGGACGCAAGCCCCAGCGCTTCGACGTGATGGCCTTCGGGTCGTCGGGACAGAAGCTCTTCGGCAGGCATTGACGCGCGGGAACCGGGATGGCCGCTGCGCCATCCCGGTTCCTTTGCCCTTTCCATCCTATCTCGCTCTATCACGACCCAGACGACAGACTGAAAATCCGGGCAATGCCGCCTGACGAGAGCCAATATGCGCAGCGAAATACGGAATCGAGTTGAAGAGCTCTTGCCCTATGGCGCTGCCTTTGCCTTGATCATGGCCATGGTTGGCGCAGCGGCGGCACTTGGCGATCGCGAGATCATATTGCCCGAGATCGCCGCGATGGCGGTGGCGTTGTGGGCCTGGCGCGAGCAATCATGGATGCGGCAGCCCGAAAAGATCTTCATCTGGCCATCGCTCACGGCAGTTATGGGGTTTGGCATCAACCTTCTCGCGCTGCCCTTCGCGGCCAAGCTCGTCCTCGTCCTTGTTGCCATGCTCGGCTTCTTCGCGTTCCTGCGCTACAGTCTGGCGCCCGCGCTCGCCACGGGCTTTCTGCCGATCGTCACGAATGCCACCCATCCGTCCTTTCTGGTCTCGATCGGTGTCACCACATTTATCCTGATGGCGGGCATATTCCTGTTCAGGGTGCGCTCCCCCGCCGATCGCCGCGCGCCCCTCGCGTATCGGGCAATGCTTGCCTATCTGGTGACCACGCTCGCATCGATCGGGCTCGCCGCCGCTGCCGGATATCCGCATCTCGGGGTGATTCCTCCGGTTGCGGTGGTCGTCTACGAGTCGCTTCATATGAAGATGTACGCGCCCCGGATGGCGCTCAGGCAGATCGCGGTGCTGACACTGGCCGCATCCATCGGCATCGCGCTCATCGCCCTGTTCGAGTCCTGGCTGGTGATCGCGCTGCTCGACCTTCTACTGATGACCGCGCTCCTGCGCCTGTTCGGCATGCGCGTGCCGGCGGTCTATGCCTTTCCGTTCCTGCCCTTTGTCTTCCCGACCGAGGCCTTGCGACTGTTGCCGCTGGCGACAGCGATGGTGTCCGCCTTCTCGCTGGGGCTCGTGCTCGCCTGTCGCCGCTGGCTGACGGAACGAGCGTCAGCGGTCGCGGTCGCCTGATCGTCGATCGACGCTGGTCGTATGGGCCGGCGCGAATGCCGGCCCATCAGGGGTCATTGTTTCCGGATCGCGGTCACGGTGGCGCCGCCATCGCCAACCGCGAGCTCGAAGCTGACCTTATCTCCCGGCTTCAGGCCCGCCAGCAGTCCGGGATCGGCCGTGAAGGCCATCGTCATTGCCGGCCAATTGACCTCGGGAATGGGGCCATGATCCAGCGTGACGGAACCCGCCCCGAGATCGATTGCAGTAATCGTCCCGCGTCCGCGTGCGGCCTTTGCAGCCGCGTCGGTCGCGGATGTCGCCATAGACCGCCTCGACCTGCTCGCCGACGAAGGCCGCGAGCGTGGGTTCGACATAGCGCCTGCCCATCAGACGGATGCCGTCGCGCAGCACTTTACGGGGCTTGGGCACGTGCACGAGCAGCATGTCGAGCTGTTCAAGGCTGTCGGGCATTGCGGGCAGGAACCCGCCCTTCTGCCAGCGCGTGATCGGCGGTTCGCCGGTGCTGCCATGCGGGCGACGATGATAGACGCCGCACACGAACGCCTCGAAGCGGGCGCGTAGCTCGTCGAGCGTGAGCACTGGCGCCGACAGCGGCTTGCCCGCGATCAGGTGGCCGGGCAGGTCGGGCAGGAACATGTCGTTGATGGTGCGGAACAGCCGCTCGATCTTGCCGCGCCCGCGAGGACGCCCCGGCAGCGAATGGATGAGGCGGATTTTGAGGGCGATGCACGCCTGCTCGATATGCTCGGAGATGAAATCCGAGCCGTTGTCGACGTAAAGCTGTTCGGGAATGCCGCTGACGATCCATTCGGGATTGGGCTTGCGCCAGATCGCCTGCCGCAAGGCGAGCGCCGTGTTGAGGGCACTGGGGGCATCGAGGCTGAACAGTTTCGCCGGAGACGCTCGCATTGTCATTGGAGTAAAACTGGTGGACGCCAAGCCTGCCCGTGTATTCGTTTAGGTATCGGCTTGTGCCCCCGGCATAAGCATAAGCGCAAGCGCTCGCGCAGATGGCGTTTTGGTTAGCCCCTTCAACGTAGCGAGGATTATAAACGCCGACAGTTGTCGAGAATTCCATCGTCCTGATTGCTCGGCCCATCTTCATGCCTTCAAGCAACGATCCACCCAGCGAGTTGAAGTGAACCTTGGCACCTTCGACCCCGTTCTGGCGGATGAATGCTAGGAAACGATCAGCCGTGCCTTCCGTGATGTCGCCAGAAGCATAGATGTCTTCTAGACCGTCACCGGACATCTTTGCTGCCCAGCGCTTCGTTTGGTCCGTCTCCATGAAGAACGTCATAGCCTGCTGCGCGTAGGCAGGTGCGATAACAGCCCAACCAACGAGTAATGCACTGACCATCTTAATAACAATCCGCAATTTCATCCCCCAACCGTTCTTTTAGATCAGCGCCCTTCATCCCTTGCGCGGACGATGGCACTAAATTCTGAAATTACCTGCTGCACGTTGCCGTCATCGCACACGTTAAGCGAGTGGTGGACTGAAACGGCCTGATCGGTTCGCATTTCCAGCCAAGTAATCCGGGCTGTATTCGGCGCGGGATGGGTCTGCTCTAGCGCGATCTGTTCACTATATCCCGCGATCACATCGTTGATGGCCTCCAGCGCGACCTCATAAGCAATGGCCTGTTTTTGGGACCATAAAGGGCCGGTTGGAGCATCCATGGTTTATTCCTCGCCGCTAGGGCTGTCGCCCTGGCGGCTGAACAGGCGCGACCAGAAACCGCGCTGTGGAGTAGGTTGAGGGGCAGCGCGCTGATCGGTCAGGGCAAGCCGTTGCGCCTGTTCTCGCCAAGCGTTCCGTTCTTCACGCAGTTCCGCAACCTGCTCACGCAACAGCCTGTTTTCAGCCTGTAAACCGGGGGTGTCACTACCTGTTATATCTGGCTGTAAAGGTTGCTGCACCTCATTTACAGGGGGCCATACGCGAAACAGTTCGACAGGCTCAATACGCCACTCGCCATTATCTGACTTTTGGCCGGAAACGCGGCCTGTCTTGATTGCTTTCATGAGCGTTTGGCGTGTGACACCGACCTTTTCCGACGCTTCTCTTAGGGTGATACCCATAGTGTCACTCGCTGCTAAGTTGGCCTGTATAGTATCTATATACCGGTTTCATCGTCATCGAGCGATGTCTCGGATGCACGGAGCTTGTTACCTAGGCCAGTGACTAGCTGGGAGAGTTCCTCCTGCATCGCTGGGTCAGGTTCCGGCTGTTGGGTGGCAGGCAAGTCCGGTTCCATACCATCAAGGAATGGCTGCGCTGGCGGGGGAGTGCCGGGGCCGCTTGGTAATTGGCGCTCATCTCGGAACAATGATGGCAAACGGCGCAGCGGCGCCTGTTGGCCCAGTTCCTCAAAGTCAGGTTGTTCCGCTTCCGATATGATGACCGCAGCACTGAACAGCGAGTAGCGCAGGCCGTCACGCTTACCCGACCATGCTACCCGATCATTGATGATGTGGGCATTTACGGTGCCATTTTCCCCAATCTGACGAATCTCTATCCAACGATCCTCGGCTAAAACATCCACGGCGCGTTGAACTGTGCGACGGCTGCATTTCATTAAGGCTGCCAAGGTCTTTTGACTTACGACAACAGCATTATGCTCACCAACTCGTGCGGTTAGGATGTGCATTAGCTGGGCAGCTTTAGGGGCTTTCTCGATCAGACTAGCCCATGCTTCATGGGCTGCTCGCTCTGTTTGAACCCAGTGGCCTGGTGGTTGTCGCTTCACCAACTCGGACATTTTCAAAACCCTCTGCAAATGGCGCTGGGGTGCGCCATCTGTGTCCAACAATTTGACACGGATGGCGGTTTATTCGACCTATTTCAAGTCAATAAATTGGACATAGAGTGTAAATAGATTGCCAAGGATGGCGCAGGGGTGCGCCATAGCTGGTGACGCAGGGGTGCGCCATAGCTGGTGACGCACCCCCCCCAGCTAACTCTTTGATTTACTTATGTGTTTTTTCCGCCCCTTCTATGTAATCTAAAGGGGGTGCAAGCGCGAACTTAAGCGCTGGCGAAGCAACCCCTTTAGAGCAGAACAAAAAGTGAACGATGAGTGCCGCTAGTCGCGGCACGCGCTAGGCATAAGCGGATAGGAATCCGCACCCCTTCCACGTCGCACAATGATGGAAGGTTCCAGTTGGCTATCAGGGGGTGCAGGAGGCGATTTCCGGCCTGTAGAGCGCAGGGGAGCGGTTGGGGGGCAGGTCTGTGTGATCTAAGGGCTTGGCGGTGCCCCTAACGGGCACCAGAGGGCAATTTTCGGATAGAGCTTGTGGAAGATAGGCAGGATAGGTATCATGTAACCATGCATGATACCTATCGGAGACTCACATGGCCGCGATCAAGCAAAGGGCTGACAAGGTAGATCGACACCGCCAGCGGATGCGCGCTGCGGGGTTTCGGCCCGTCCAATTTTGGGTTCCTGACACACGCGCCGCTGATTTCGCGGAGCGTGTGCGTCAGCAATGCTTGAAGTTGAAGGGCAACCCGGCGGAACTGGACGTGCTGCGGTTCACCGAAGAAGCGGCAGGGCAGATCGAGGAGTGGCAGTGAAGCGAGGCGATATTGTCGCGGTTTCATTGCAAGGCGACTACGGCAAACCGCGCCCGGCCCTCATTGTGCAATCGAATCTTCTGGCCGCTCTGGAGAGCGTCGTGATCTGCCCGATCACCAGCGCCGTGCGGGACGCCGCCTTTCGCATCACTGTCGAGCCGGACAACGCCAACGGGTTGCGCGTGCTTTCCCAGGTGATGGTGGACAAGCTCTCCACCCTGCCGCGCTCGAAAATCAGCGAGCCTTTCGGGCGGCTTGACGATGAGCGGATGAAGGCCGTGGACCGTGCCTTGCTACTTGTCGTCGGGCTGATTTGAAGGACAGGCGAATGGAGATCGGACCTATCAGGAACGATGATGACCATCGTGCAGCGGTCGATGAAATCCGCGCGCTCTGGAACGCGGAAGCGGGCAGCGCGGACGAGGATCGTCTCGACGTGCTGGCAACGCTGGCCGATGAATATGAACGTAAGCGGTGGCCGGTATAAAATCAGGGCTGTTGCTCATAGAGGGGCACCCACTTGCCCTTGCATGTCTGGGTTTTGGCGTCCCATTTGGCGGTGCATCCGTATAGCTGGCGCTCGATTTTGGGTTCCTGCGCCCAGCGGTAGGCGAGGGCCGCGGCGAAGATCAGTCCCAGCCCGATGAGGGCGGCGGTGATCCATTCCTTCAGGCGATCCCACCAGACCCCTGCGCTGACCCGCTGAAGCTCCCCAGCGGCCCGGTGGAGGGCATTGACCCCCACGCCTGCCTGTGCGGTCCATTCGGCGCGCTGGCGGGCGTCCTGCTCGATCTTCTGGGCCAGTGCGGCGACCTGCTGGGCGACCCCTTCGGCCCCGGCCTTGCGCATGGCGTCGAGTAGGGTGCGATAGTCCGTGCCGGGATCGGAGGGAGGGGGAGCGTCGAACTCGGCAGGGTCGAAGGGATCAGGCATCGGCGGGGCCACCCTTGAAGGTCCAGCCATCGAACGCCTTACGGTCCTGATCGCGGCTGATCCGGCTCATCAGGTCATTGAGGCGAGATTCCCATGCGGGGTCTTTCATGGCGGCATCGAGGAGCAGACCGCCGAGGATGATCTTGCGGCGGGCATCGGCCTTGCGGTTCAGGGTGGTGGCGCGGGCTTCCAAGGCCTGCAACCGGGCCTTGGCCTGCTGGACCTTGCGACGGGCGGTTTCGATAGCCTCTGGCGTTGGAGCAGCCATGGTCAATCCTTTCGCTGTGCGATACTGATAGCACCGGACCCGACCGAGCGAAAGAGAGGAAGGGCGCACTTATGCAAACTTGCGTTTGCGTGCGTCAGGGGATACCCCTGAACCCCAGCGGGCTGTCGCCCGCGCCATGCTCCCGCATGGCTAGCAAGGGCGCGGCGATGGCGAGTTTCCATCTTGCGGTGAAGACGATAGGCCGTTCCGCCGGTCGCAGCGCGACGGCAGCGGCAGCCTATCGTGCGGGTGTCGAAATCACGGACGAGCGCACCGGCCTCGTCCATGATTACACTCGCAAACAGGGCGTCGAACATAACGCCCTTGTCGTGCCCGCCGACGCCCCGGCGTGGGCCAGTGACCGGGCCGTGCTCTGGAACGCCGCCGAGCAGGCAGAGACGCGCAAGAACTCGACCGTCGCCCGCGAATATGAAATCGCGCTGCCCGCCGAGTTGTCGGCCGAGGCGCGGCGCGAGCTTGCGCTGGGCCTCGCACGGGAGATCAGCGAGCGGCATGGGGTGGCGGTGGACGTGGCGATCCACGCACCAGGTCGCGAGGGCGACCATCGCAACCACCACGCCCATCTGCTGACGACGACGCGGCGGATCGGCCCGGAAGGGCTGGGCGCGAAGACCCGCGAACTGGACCAGAAGACGAGCGGGGAGGTCGAGCGCTGGCGTGGCCGGTGGGCCGAGATGCAGAATGCGGCGCTGGAACGGGCGAACGTCCCGGAGCGGGTGGACCATCGCAGCCACCAGCGGCGCGGAATCGAGCAGGAGGCGACCGTGCATATGGGGCCGAGCGCGACGGCGATGGAACGCCGTGCCGAGCATCAGGCCATGCGGGAGGGGCGGGCCTATGAGCCAGTAACGATGGTGGGCCAGCACAACGCCGGCGTCATCGAGCAGCGGGGCCTGCGCCAGTATATGGCCCAGTCGGCCCGAAGCTGCGATTTTGGTCATCTTGGAGAACACGTCGGGAACGGGCTGGTTGTTGTTGACGATCGCCCATGCGAGGAACGACGTTCCGCTCCGATAAGGGAGCGGCGTTATGAGCCTTGGCGTTTCGAGTGGGGATCTGATCGGCTCCTGGAGCCTGAGTTTTTCGGACATCGCGTTCGTGACCGGCAAAGCGGAGACGGCACGACTGGGATTGGCGGTTCAGCTTAGATTTTTCGCCGGGCATGGCTTCTTTGTGCCGGATCATGCGTCGATACCCTCCGACGGTGTCTTGTATCTGGCGGAGCAACTTGGTCTCGATGCCAAATCCGTGAACCACTATGATTTTTCCGGGCGCACCGCCCGCCGGCATTGCGCGGAGATTTTGCGGCATCTCGGGTTCCGCCGTATGACGCAGACGGATCGCAGGGCGTTGTCGAGGTGGATTTCCGACGATCTTTGTGCGGGCGGGCAGCCGATCAATGCCATGCTCGAGCATGTTTTCCTGTGGTGCCGCGACCGCCGTATCTATGGGCCGTCGCGCAAGGAGCTGGAACGCCTCGTCCGTTCGCAACGACACCTCTATCTGGAGGCCCTGTTGGCCCGAGTCCGCGATCGGCTTGCGCCGGATGCGGTCGCCTTGCTGGAAGCCTCGCTCGCCGATCCCGATGGCCCGACCGGCTTCAACACGATGAAGGGGGATGCAGGTCAGGCGACGCTCGAAAACATTCTTGGCGTGACCGCCAAACTCGCCTTTATCCAACGGCTTGCTCTTCCCCGAGATTTCCTATCGGTCACGGGCAAGGCATGGGTCGATCAGATCGTTCGCCGGGTTGCCGGCGAGAAAGCCTCGGAGATGCGCCGGCATGTACCGGCGCGCCAGCTCGGGCTCTATGCCGTTTATCTGATGGCGCGGGAAGCTCAGCTTACGGATGCGATGGTCGACCTGCTGATCGAGACGGTCCATAAGATCGGATCGCGCTCGAAACGCAAGGTGGTGGGCGATATCGCGAAAGACATCGAGCGGGTCTATGGCAAGGAGCGACTCCTGGTCGAGATTGCCAGCGCTTCGATCGACGATCCATCCGGGCGCATCTGCGATGTCATTTTCCCAATCGCCGGCAAGGACAAACTGGCGGCGATCATCAAGGAAAGCCAGGCAAAGGGCGCCTTGGATCGGCGGATCTACAAGGTGATGCGGAGGTCATGGGCCAATCATTATCGCCGTATGCTGCCAAGCCTGCTTTCGGCACTGGAGTTCCGGTCGAACAACGCCGTGTGGCGTCCGGTGCTGGCGGCCCTGGACTGGATCAGAAGCAAAGTGGATGATGGATGCCGCTACGTGCCGCCGCACGCAGTGCCGGTCGACGAGGTCATTCCGGCGAGATGGCGCAGTTCCGTCATTGATGAAGAGGGGCGCGTAAACCGGATCAGTTATGAGCTTTGTGTCCTCGCGCAACTGCGCGATCGCATCCGTTCTAAGGAAATCTGGGTTGTCGGGGCGGACCGATACCGCAATCCCGATGACGATCTTCCCAAGGACTTCGATGCGCGGCGAGAAGCATATTACACAGGATTGAACCTGACGGCGGATGCGCGTGCATTTTCAAGCGCCATCCGGGAAGAGCTTGCTCAGGAACTGTTGCTCCTCAATGCCAATATTCCCCGGAACGACAAGGTTCGGCTGCTGTGGCGCGGCGAGAACCGTATATCTCTCACCCCGTTCAAACCCTTGCCCGAACCCAGGGGTCTCGCCTCGATCAAGACCGAGATCGGCCAACGCTGGCCGATGACCGGGCTGCTCGACGTACTGAAGGAGGCTGCCCTTGATACGGGACTTCTCGAAGCGTTCGAAACATCGGCCTCGCGTGTTGCACTGCCGAAAACCGCGCTGGATCAACGTCTCCTGCTATGCCTCTACGGCCTGGGAACGAATGCCGGGCTCAAGCGGATCGCCGGCGCCACCCCCGATGTCAGCTATGAAGAGCTGCTGCATGTCCATCGCCGCTTCGTTCATGCCGCGGCGCTCAAGGAGGCGTGTGCCAGGGTTGCGAATGCGACCCTGGCAATCCGCAATGCTGCAGTCTGGGGGGACGCCGGCACGGCCTGTGCGTCAGATTCCACAAAGTTCGGAGCCTGGGATCGCAACCTGATGACGGAATGGCATGCGCGTTATGGTGGACGGGGCGTCATGATCTACTGGCATGTCGAACGACGCGCGACATGCGTCTATTCCCAGCTCAAGCGCTGCTCTTCCTCCGAGGTCGCCTCCATGATCGAGGGCGTGCTGCGCCATTGCACCGACATGGAAATCCAGCGACAATATGTTGATAGTCATGGCCAAAGCGCGGTTGGCTTTGCATTTTGCCGGCTTCTCGGATTTGAGCTTGCACCCCGCCTGAAAGCGATCGCTCGCCAGAAGCTGGCTCTTCCCGATGTCGGCATGCGAACGCGGCTTCCCCACTTGCAGCCGATCCTCTCCAGTCCGATCAACTGGGATGAGATCGAGCAGCAATATGACGAGATGGTCAAATATGCAGCCGCGATGCAGACAAAAACCGCCGACCCGGAGGCGATCCTGCGCCGGTTTAGCCGCTCCGAGGTGATGCACCCGACCTACAAGGCGTTGAGTGAGCTGGGCCGCGCGGTCAAGACGATCTTCCTGTGCCGGTATCTGCGCGAGGAGTCCTTCCGCCGCGAAATTCATGAAGGCCTGAATGTCGTTGAAAACTGGAACAGTGCCAATGGGTTCGTTTTCTTCGGCAAGGGCGGCGAGATCGCCACTAACCGCATCGATGAGCAGCAGCTCTCGGTCCTGGCGCTACATTTGCTGCAAGCGTCGCTTGTCTATGTGAACACCCGAATGCTTCAGAGCGTGCTGGTGGAACCGAAATGGACGGGCCGGATGACGCCGGATGATTATCGCGGCCTCACACCGCTGATTTACAGCCACGTCAATCCTTATGGCCGCTTCGACCTCGATCTGAATAGCCGGATCGATTTTGGGCGGCTTGCTGCCTGACCGGGGCCTTTCCGCTCGCACCATTTGGGTGCACCCGAACGTGACGATCGGAAGTGACATATACGACATGTCACAAAAGGGTGGTTCCGTCACCAATGTTACTGTACGAGGGCAAAGCCACCCTAATGTGACGGATTTGCCCATGACCCGCGTCGGCTACGCCCGCGTCAGCACCATCGACCAGGATCTCGACATCCAGGTTGCCCGGTTGAAGGCAGCGGGCTGTGAAATCCTCCGCTCCGAAACAGGCTCGGGCGCATCGCGCACTGGACGCACGGAGCTTGAGACGATCATGCAGTTCCTGCGCGCCGATGACGAACTCGTCGTCCTGCGTCTCGATCGGCTCGGTCGCTCCACACGCGATGTTCTCAATCTGGTTCATGAACTCGACCAGAAGGGAGCCTCATTGCGGGTGCTTGAGCCGGAGGTGACGACGGCCGGAAGCATGGGGCGGATGGTGATCACCATTCTGGGCATGGTCGCGGACATGGAACTGACGTTCATCAAGGACCGGCAGCGCGCCGGGATCGAGGCGGCGCGCGCCGAAGGCGTCTACAAAGGCCGGAAGAAAAACATCGATGACGATGAAATCCGACGCCGGATCACCGCCGGCGCGAGCAAGGCCAGCGTCGCGCGCGACCTCAAGATCTCAAGAATGACCGTCTATCGGGCGCTTGACGTCATTCCTTCAAGGATCGGGCTGCCGGAAAAGCCGCCTTCTGTCACCATCGCCCTGCATCTGACCATCGAGAACTTCAACAAGCATGGTCGTGGCAGAAAGCCCGCTCGCGAGCGCATTGAGGCGATGCTGGAGCGGGATTACCAGATGCAAAAGACCGGGAACTGGCCCCTGTGCATTGTAGGGACACAGATTCACGGTAGCGGTTTGATGAGCAGCGGCATGAGGCCATTGGCATCGAGATCGAGGCGATCGGACCAGACGTAATCGCCGGTGAGATTGATGCGATCCCATCCCAACGGTGAGAGCCGGGACAGCATAGCCGGATCGATCTGGCTTCCTCGCTGGCGCATTTCGTCAATGGCGCGCCCGAGATAGCGGCAGTTGAACAGGATGATCGCAGCGGTGACGAGGTTGAGCGCGGCTGCTCGGGTCTGCTGGTTCTCCAGGCCACGGTCGCGAAAACGGCCGAGCCGATGGAAGGCGACTGCTCGGGCAAGGCTGTTGCGGGCCTCGCCCTTGTTCAACTCGGCAGTGACAGTACGGCGCAGAGCCGGATCCTCGAACCAGCGCAACGTGAACAGCGTGCGCTCGATCCGCCCGATCTCGCGCAGCGCCGCGGCGAGGCTGTTCTGCTGGCGGTAGGCGGATAGCTTCTTGAGGATCAGCGAGGGCGTAACGGTGCGGTTACGCATCGCGCCAATGACACGTTCGATATCCGGCCAGTGGCTGACGATCAGGTCGCGGTCGAGCCTGTGACCGAACAGTGGCGCAAGCCTGCCATAACGCTTCGAGGGTTCGAACGCGTAGAGGCGGCGGTCGGACAGGCGGGGAATGCGCGGCTCGAAATCGAGCCCGAGGAGATGCATGGTCGCGAACACGATGTCGGAAACGCCGCCTCCATCGACGTGCAGCGCGGTCAGATCGGCGTTGCTGTCATGGCCGAGAATGCCGTCGAGCGCATGGATGGCTTCTCCTGCCGTGCCGGCGATCACGGTCTGGTGCAGCGGCGCATAGCGGTCGGTGATGGTGGTGTAGATCTTGACCACCGGGTCGCGACCATAGTGGGCATTGACCGCTCCGCCGGCTTCGCCCGGCCCGCCCAGGTAGAAGGCCTGGCCATCTGCGGAAGCCCGGTGTCCTTGCCCAAACCAGGCCGCGATCGGCTCAGCGTGGATGGCGTCGGTCAGACAGGCGAGCGCCGCCCGAAAGGTTTCCTCGCGCATGTGCCATGTTTGCATGCGCAGCAGCGCGCGGCGTGACCCTGCGCCGCATACCTCGGCCATGCGCGACAACCCAAGATTGGTCGCTTCGGCAATCAGGGTAGCAAGAAAGGCCCGCTCGTCCGTAGGCGGCAGCCCGCTCGAGACATGCCCGAAGTGCCGGGTGAAGCCGGTCCAGCGTTCGACCTGCGAAAGTACGTCGGTGATACGCGTCGCAGGCAGCATGCCGTAGCAGGCAAGCGTCAGGTGCCGTCCTTCGTCGTGCCCGGCATCAT
>NZ_SEOO01000052.1 GCF_004152865.1 Sphingobium cupriresistens
CGGTCGGGCTCCGCCCTCCCTACGCCGCGCGCAGCGCAAAGGCGCGTGTCCGATCAACCTTGCGCCATCGTGAAAGGGGGTCCCTTTTGCGCGCCGATAGGGGGTCCCGTTTGCACGCCGATTGACACGTCACCACCTTCTCGTCGAACAGATTTTCGCCCCGCGCCGTCAGCGCGACGCCATGGCCCAGCGGCAAGCGCGCGAGCGCATCCACGGTCAGCGCCCTGGGCAGTGTGTCGATCTGAAGATCATCCTCATATTGGCTCGACACATAATGGACCGACGCGGAGAGCGTCGGCCCCTGCGCCGGCGTCCAGGCCAGCGTCGCGCTGGCGCTGTTGCGCGGCGTCTGCGCGGGCGCGAAGCCGTCGAACGCCTTGCCTGGCGCATCGACCTCGCTGTGGCTGTAGGCATAGGAGGCCGACAGGCCGAAATCGCCCAGACGCGCGCTGGCCGTAAGTTCGATCCCCTTGGCGACGATGCGGTTAACATTCTGGCGCTGGCGGGTGTTGGTGCCGATGGTGACATTGGCGATCGCATCGTCCAGCCGGTTGTAGAAGGCGGTCGCGCCCAGGGTCACGCCGGGCAGCGGGGTCAGGTCGAAGCCCGCCTCCACGCCCTTCAGGCGCTCGGGCTTCAGCGCCGCGTTCGCCTGCGTCGTGATCGGGAAGACCACGAATGGCCGGTACAGCTCGTTCAGCGTCGGCAGGCGAAAGCCGGTATAGCCCGCCCCGCGCAGCGCGAGCGCGCCGCTCAGGCGCAGGATCGCGCCCGCCCGCCCCGAAAACTGCCAGTCGGACCGGTTGGCGTAATCGGTCGCTGTCACTGCACCGGTGCTGGCGTTGGCCTGATGATAGAAGCCGTCGCTGATCGTCCAGTGATCCGCCCGCACGCCGCCGGTCAACACCAGGCCTTCTAGCGTCCAGTCGTCCTCGGCGAACAGGCCGGTCGTCACCTGCTGCCCACCGGCATGGCGGCGGAAGGTGACGGGATTGCTGGCGATATTGGCGTCATAGGCGTCCTCATACATGTCGCCCAGCGCGAAGCGCGTATCCGCGCCCAGCCGCAGTACATGATCCGACCCGACCGGCGGGCGGATCTCGATCTTGCCGCCAAGCCCCATGGACGGCGTGTTGCGCTGGTCGAGCGACTTGCGGAAGGTGGAGGCGGAGATCACGATATTGGAAAAGTTGCGCGCCTGGATATAGGCGAGCGCATCAACCTGCCAATCGCCGCGCGAGATGAAGCGAACACTGGCGTCCTGCCCTTCGTTCGCGGAGTCCGCGCCCTTGAACCGCAGCGTCCTGTCGTCCTGAAAGATCGTGGCGCGGAACTGCAATTCGGACGTCACGGAGAGCGGCGCGACCGCGCGTAAATTGGTGGACCAGCTATCATAGGCGGCGGGCACGGTCGCCGCGACGCGCTGCGACTTTGGCGTGGTCTGGAAGCCGTTCCCCCGGTCCCAGCGCCCCGACAGCGAAACATAGCCGCCGCCTAGGTCCGGCGTGACGCTGGCCGACATCTCGGCGGCGTCATGGCTGCCATAGAAGGCGCTGGCAGCGAAATCCGGCAACTGGTCGCGCGTGGCGCTGGCCAGCTCGATCGTGCCGGCGACAGCGCCCGCGCCGAACGCACCCGACCCGCCGCCGCGCGTCACCCGCACAACGGACAGACGGTCCGGAACCAGCGCGGAGAAAGGAATATAGCCAAAGAAGGGATCGGCCACGGGCACGCCGTCCAGCAACACCAGCGTCCGGCTGGATGCATTGCCACCCAGCGCCCGCAGGGTCGCGCCCTGGTTGGACGGGTTCGACGCCCGGCTGTCCGACCGACGAAACTGCTGGGAGCCGGCGACGTTGGCCAGCACATTCTCCAGCCGGCCCGACGCATTGTCGAGCAGCCGTTGCCGGTCGATCGCCACCGATCCATAGGCGGGCGTACCGGGTGGCAGGCCCAGCCCCTGTCCCGTTACGATGATCGAAGGTGCATCGGCGCCTGCATCATCGGGGGGCTGCGCCAGCACTCCGGATGGCACCAGCAGAAGTATCAGCAGCAGATAGTCTTTCATGATGCGTCCACGCCCTCTGGAGTTTGGAGCTTTCGTTGATTGGGCCATCGCGCGTCGCACGCATGTGCCGACGCCGCGGAAACCCGGGCTTAACAGAGCTGAGTTAGATCACAGCATGCGCCGGCATGAGATGAGCAGGATATCACTCAACATTGCCCGAGCAAGTCGCAGATGCAGATCAAATCTACGTAATGATTCTCATTTATCTGTTTCGCGCAAATAACCGAAAAACCTTGCGGTAAGGCTAATGCGCAACCAACTAACACGTCATGGAGAGTTAAAATATGGTCTTAACGCCCTGCACTTCGATATTATACTTACGCATCTTACGATAAAGCGTCGGCCGGCCGACCCCCAATTGACGAGCCGTAGCGGCAATATTTCCCGCACATTGATGGAGCGCCATTAATACCGCATCCCGCTCCGTTCGTTCGAGCGAAGCCACCTCGCGCCCCACATTCGAACGAGTTTGCCTCATCTCCTCTGGAAGATGCCTTGGCGCGATCAGCGCGCTCCCGGCAGCGAGCGCGATGGCCCGACGAAGAATGAGGCTCAGTTGGCGGATGTTCCCGGGCCATGCGAAGGACCGCAGACATTCCAGTGCGTCATCCGAGAGGGAAAGTGTCAAACGATCGCCGATTTCGCGATCGACGATTTGTCCTATGAGTTCCGACAAATCCGCTCGCTCGCGTAAGGGGGGCAAGGTGACGCAGAGTCCATCAATGCGGTAGTAAAGGTCTTCCCGAAATTCGCCCGTGGCGACGAGCGCCTTGAGGTCACGATGGGTCGCACAGACCAGAGAGATATCGATCGGCCTGTCCTTCGATCCGCCCACCGGCATGACGGCCCGCTCCTGCAGAACCCGCAGAAGACGAGCCTGTAGCGAGAGCGGCATGTCCCCGATCTCATCCAGGAAGAGTGTTCCACCATGGGCCTGCTCAAATTTACCCGGAGCGCCTCCCCGGCGAGCGCCGGTAAACGCCCCTTCCACATATCCGAACAATTCGGCCTCGATCAGTCCGTCGGGAATGGACGCACAATTTACCGGCACGAACGGCCCGTTTCGCCGCGGCCCTGAGGCGTGCAGCTCCCGCGCAAGAACCTCCTTTCCAGTTCCCGTCTCGCCGGTTAGGAGAACAGGAATATCACGAGCGAACGCCAGCTTCGCGTCGCCAATGGTGTCCAGCAGGGCGGGATCGGAACAGAACATGTCAGAAGAGGCATGAGACGAACGCTTGCCCGAGGGCGGCGGCAAGAGCGCCTTACCAACCCGCATAACGTCATCTGCATGGCGGGCGAGACTGAGGTGGACGCGGATGCCGGCCGGCGTGTCTGTCACGATCGGTTCGGCATTGCGGCCGCTAAGCTCGTCAACCGCACGCGCAAAAGGCAGGTCGAACATGTGATCGAACTCTGTCGCCGAACGCGTATGCCCAAGCAGCTTGCGCGCGATCTGGTTCCCACCGAGCAATTGCCCATGTTCCGAGAAAGCGAGAACGGCAGCCAAGGGCGTGCGAAGCAGGTCAGGGTGATAATGTAACGAGACGTGCAGAGCGCCCGGAAGGTCAAGCAGCATATGATTTTCTATGGCTCGGGCGGCAACCCGCAACGCCTCGCAAACTGATGACAGATCCCTGCCGCTGCGGCAGGTGGCATTCAAGACGCCGATCAGGTCCCCGTTAACGTCGAACAGAGGAACGGCCGCGCAAGAATAGCCATGAATCTCGTCAAGGAAATGCTCGTTGGCGTGGACAATAAAGGGTTTCTGTTCCACGAGCGCGCATCCCGGCGCTCCGGTGCCGATCGCACTTTCGCTGAGGGAAACCCCGTTCCGGAAAAGACTCTCCAGTTCGCGGCACGGCCCTTCGGCGTCGCCGATCGAGCAAATGACAAATCCGCTGACGTCAAGGCAGGCCAGCACCCAATCCTGCGTGTGAAACGCTTTGTAAAGCCGTGTCATCTCCGGCATCGCATAGCGAATGAGCCGTTCACCCCTTTCTGTGGCGATCCGGCGTTCGCCAGGCGCCGCCATGTCGAACAACCTCTTGTCGGACGCGCTCAAACCCAGGCGTCTTGATCGCTCCCAGGAACGCGTGATCGGCTCGGGCACCCACTGCGACACGATACTCTCGCCCGAGAAGAAAAGATCTCGTGCCCTCCTTGTCTGGCGGACCTGTTCCAGATTCATGGATTGCCTCTCGTACCGTTGTCTTTCCGAACGGTGGGGTGCCCGGCGCCTGGACCGGACGGCGCTGATCCCTCTCTCCATTCGAACATCTTTATCGCCCGTCATGCTAGCTTGTTCGACGGACGCGAACAACCATCTCTCCTTCTCTGGAAGATCCGATCGTGCCGAAACAGATCGATGCCTGGCGATCACAAAAATGGTCGGCCAGGCGACACATGCGCCTGGCCGACCATAGTGGCTCAAGGGGAGAGGAATACTCAAGCCACCAAGCCCAGTTCAGCTTCCATCGTCTTGCGCATCTCGAACTTCTGCGCCTTGCCCGTGACCGTCATAGCGAAGCCCTCGACGATGCGGACATAGCGGGGAACCTTGTAGTGGGCGATCTTACCCCGGCAGTGGGCAATCACATCGTCGGCGCTCAGCCGATGGCCGGCTCGCGCTATGACCCATGCGCAGACTTCCTCACCAAATTTAGCGTCGCTGACGCCAAAGACCTGCACATCGACGATCAACGGGTGGCCAAGCAGGAATTCCTCGAGCTCGCGCGGATAGATATTCTCGCCGCCCCGGATGATCATGTCCTTGATGCGGCCGGTAATGCGAACATAGCCCCGCTCATCCATCACCGCGAGATCGCCCGAGTGCATCCATCCTTCCGCGTCGATGGCATCGTCGGTCTTTTCCGGATCGTTCCAATATCCCTGCATCACCGCATATCCGCGCGAGCAATATTCGCCCTGTTGGTTCACCTGCAATGTCTCGCCGTTCAACCCTACGATCTTTGCTTCGGCATGAGGGTGGACGCGGCCCACCGTCGCCACTCGCTCTGCGACGGGATCGTCTATCGACGTCTGCGTCGTCAGGGGACTGGTTTCGGTCATGCCATAGCCGATAGTCACCTCGCGCATGTTCAACCGATCCATGATCTGCTCCATCATGGCCGCCGGGCAAGGGGCGCCCGCCATGATCCCGGTGCGCAAGGACGAGACGTCGAACTGATCGAGGTCCGGATGGTTGAGGATCGTGATCAGCATGGTCGGCACTCCGTAAAGCGCCGTACAACGTTCATCTCGCACCGCCTCAAGTGTCATCCGCGCATCATAAGCCTCTCCGGGGTAGATCATCGCAGCCCCGCTCGTCACGGATGCAAGATTACCCAGGACCATGCCGAAGCAATGATAGAGCGGAACCGGAATGCAGATGCGGTCCTTGACGGTGAGATTGATGGTTTGTCCCGAAAAATAACCATTGTTGAGAATGTTGCGATGCGTAAGCGTTGCCCCCTTTGGAAAACCCGTCGTGCCGCTGGTGAATTGTATGTTGATGGCATCGTCCGGTCGCAGACTTTCCGATGCCGCGCCCAGCAGCAGGGGATCCGCCGACACGCGCAGTTGCTCCCAAGGAATGAAACCGTCATGTGCCTGCTCACCAAGCGAAATCACCAGGCGAAGGTCAGGTAAACTACGCGTCCCGATCTCGCGTAGCATGGCGATGTAGTTACTGCTTTTGAAGGCAGATGCCGTCACCAGCACGCTGCAGCCGACCTTTGCGAGCGCATACTCGATTTCGCTGACACGATAGGCAGGATTGATGTTTACCAGGATCGCGCCGATCTTGGCGGTCGCGAATTGAATCACGGTCCATTCGGCGCAATTGGGCGCCCAGATGCCGACCCGATCGCCGCGACGCACCCCATGATCGAGCAGTCCGCACGCGACCCGTTCCGCTTCGCGGTTCAGTTCCTGCCAGCTCCAGCATATATTCTGATGCCGGGAAACCAATGCCAGTTCACTCCCCCAGCGCCGGGCAGCCACCGATAGGGCTTCTCCCAGCGTCATCTCCAGCAGCGGAACATCAGCCGCGCCTTTCGCAATTGAGAGCACGGTCACCTCTTGATGTTGATCACTTGGAGCTGCGTATATTCGGCGAGGCCCTCGACGGACTGCTCGACACCCAGGCCGGAATTTTTGAAGCCGGCCATGGGGATGTGCGGGCCGATCGCGATATGCTGGTTGACCCACATCTGACCGCTTTCGATACGCTCGGCGATCGCCGCGGCGCGCTCGACATCTTTCGACCAGATGGATCCACCCAGGCCGTATTCGGAGGAATTGACGCAGCGTACCACGTCGTCCACATCCGAGAAGGCGATGACCGGCAATATGGGTCCGAATTGCTCTTCATCCACGATCGTATGGCCGTCGCTGATATCCCGGACGATGGTCGGTTGGATGAAATAGCCGGCTCGCTCCATGGCTTCGCCACCGGCGATGATCTTGCCGTCGCGCCGGGCCGCCTCCAGGAATCCCTTCACCTTTTCAAATTGCGCGCGGTTCTGGATCGGACCGATATTCGTTCCCTGCTTCAGTCCGTCATCGACGACGGCTTCCTGCGCCAGCCTTGCCAATTCGTCGCACATCGCCTCGTAGATCGATTCATGCACATAGGCCCGCTTCACCGCCAGGCAGACCTGTCCGCAGTTGAGGAACGCGCCGTTGAAGATCGCCAGCGCCGTCTCACGCACATCGACATCCTCCAGCACGATGGCCGGATCGTTGCCGCCCAGCTCGAGCGTGACGCGCTTGAGCGTATCAGCGCTGCTCGCCGCGATCCGCTTGCCGGTGGCGGTCGAACCCGTGAAGCCAATTTTGGCGACATCCGGATGGGCGGTGAGATGCGGCCCCAGGTCATTATCGTCGGTGATGATGTTGACCACGCCCGCCGGGAAGATGTCTCGGCACAGCGCGCCTAATGCAAGGGCGGTGACGGGCGTGGTAGGGGCCGGCTTCAAGATGATGCTGTTTCCCGCCAGCACGGCGGGACCGATCTTCCAGCAGGCGACGAGCAGCGGGAAGTTCCATGCGATGATCCCGACGACCACGCCTAGCGGCCGATGCTTGACGACGATATGGGCCTGCTCATCGTCCTGTATGACCCGGTCGGGAAGCTCGAGAGTGGCGTAGTGCCGGAGATATCCTTCCGTCCACGCAACTTCCCCCTGGGCCTCGGCAAAGGGCTTGCCCTGTTCTTGCACCAGCAGGCGCGCGAGATTGTCGCCATCGGCCGCGATGGCATCGGCAAGCTCGATGAGCTTGGCCTGGCGCTGCGCGAAGGGCGTCTCGGCCCAGCCGGGATAGGCTGCCTTGGCGGCTTTGATGGCTTCGTCGGCCTGAGCCGCTGAAGCGCGCGGCACGGTCACGAACGCTTCGCCGAGTGCGGGGTTGATGACCTCGAGCGTGCCATCGCCCTCCACGAGTTGGCCCCCAATCAGCAACTTATAATCAGACATGCTTGTCTCCAGCCACATACGTGGGAAAATCGAATATGCAGGGCATCCAGAGCGCCCCATGGTCGCCGGTCTTCAGTCCTGACCGGCGCAAGCGTTTGTCGCCGCCTTTTCACAAAGGATCGGATGACCGGCGGCGGGCGCCGAAACCGCCGGTCATCCTCTCTAAGCGAGCCTATTTTTTCGGTTTTGCGCTCGCGGCAGGTTGTCCGCGCACAGAATCTGCAGTGCCTTGAATGAACGCCTTGAGCTTCTTGACGTCCTCTGCGGTAAGCTTGCCCTTGAAATCGGGCATACCCTGCTCGGCCATCGCACCTTCGAAAACGAACGCTTCAAGATTGGCGATCGCCTCGCGGGGCGCATAACCCAGGTTGGGCAAATTGCCTCCCTTGTCGACGCCAGGAACGCCATGGCAGAACAGACAGTTGCTGACGTAGAGTGCGCCTCCAGGAGCGACGTCCTTCTTGTCATAGGGCACGCCCGAGAGCAGTTCCCCCTGCTCATATTTTCCGAACTGCGGCAACGGCGCCTTGCCGCCGATGACGAAGGTGTAGACCGTACCAGGCGAACTGCGGTCGGTAGCGCGCTGGGACTCACCGAAAACACCGCCCCAACCCACCGCAATCGAGACATACTGCTTGCCATCGATCTGGTAGGTGATCGGAGCCGCGATGACGCCACTGCCTACCGGCGACTCCCACATTTTATGGCCGTTGCGCGCATCATAGGCTACGAAATGCCCATCTGCGGTTCCTTGGAACACCAGATTCCCCGCTGTGGTCAGCGTGCCACCATTCCACGGCGAAACTTGTTCCTGACTCCAGACTTGCTTCTGGCGCACCGGGTCCCATGCGATCAGGCGACCGAAGGGTTTGGCCTTCGTCGCCGCGCCTCCCAGCAAACTGCCTGTGTTCCAACCGATGCCGCTCATGGGCTGGCCTGGAATGTTGGAGCGATATTTCCATTTCGGATCGTCCGCCAGCGAAAGCGGCACATGCTGCGCGGGAATGAACGCCAGCCCCAAAGCCGGATTGAACGACATGGAATGCCAGTTGTGCCCGCCAAAAGGACCGGGAATGATCTCATAGGGCGTGGCCGAGCGGACGCCGGGCAATTCGATAGGCCTGCCCGCCTTGTCATAGCCCGAGGCCCAGTTCACCGGCACGAAATTCTTCGCGGAGATGAATTTGCCGTTTGTCCGATCGATGACGAAGAAGAAGCCGTTCTTGGGCGCATGCAGGATCACTTTGCGCGGCGCGCCGTCGACCGTCATGTCGGCCAGGATCATATCCTGCGTCGACGTGTAATCCCAGTTGTCCCCCGGCGTCTCCTGATAGTGCCAGACATATTCGCCGGTATCAGGATTGAGCGCGACGATCGATCCGAGATAGAGATTGTCGCCGCCCTTGGGACTGCGGCGATTGCGCGACCAAGGCGCCCCGTTTCCGACGCCGATATACATGAGATTGAGCTGCGGATCGAACGCCATGCTGTTCCAGACGGTGCCGCCACCGCCCGCCTCCCAATAGCGTCCGCTGGGGTCCCAGGTCTTGGCGGCGGCTTCCATCGCCTTGTTCTCAAACGGCTTCGATGGATCTCCCGGGACCGTGAACCAGCGCCAGAGCTTCTTGCCCGACGACGCATCATAGGCGGTGATATAGCCACGCAACCCCAGCTCCGCGCCACCGTTACCAATGATGACCTTGCCCTTGTACACACGCGGCGCGCCGGTGATGGTGGCTGGCGAGTCCGGCGATAGTCTGGTGTCCTCTTCCCACAATTTGGCGCCGGACGCCGCATCAAGCGCGATGAGACGACCATCGAAGGCTCCGACGAAGACTTTTCCCTCATAGACGGCCACGCCCCGGTTCACGACGTCACAGCACCCCTTGCCGCCCGCGCTGCGCGGCACTTGCGGATCGAACGTCCACAACTGCTTCCCCGTCCGTACATTGATTGCATGCACGACGCTCCAGGATGCTGTCACGTACATGATCCCGTCCACAACAAGCGGCGTTGCCTCTACGCCGCGGGTCGAGCCCAGATCATAGGTCCAGGCCAAACCCAGTCGGGCGACATTGTCAGTGGATATCTGGGACAGCTTGCTGAAGCGCGTTTCCGAATAGTCGAGGCCGTAGCTGGGCCATTCCTCGGAAGTCGCAGCGTTCTTGACAATAAAGTCACCGTTAATTTTCCCGGCGATTTTCGAGGTATCGACGGGTGCCCGGTTGCTCGCTTCGTTCGACCGCGAGCAACCACTCAGTGTCGTACCCAGCAAGAGGAAGCCCGCCCCCACAAGGGCCATTCGCCCCGGCTTTCCCCGCCCGAAAAAGATGATCGACATGTCTTTGTTCTTTCTCTCAGTGCGACATAGTCGCCGGCATCAACGTCGGTCGCCCATGCCGCCGTGCTGGCCATCGGCGTACACAACGCAACGCCTCCCCACAGGGCCGCCTTCAATGGCGTCGCGCTCGGCAAATTGCGCATAGACAATGGCCAGATTGGATCCCGGCGGCAGTGCGACATAGTCGCCGGCATCAACGTCGGTCGCCCATGCCGCCGTGCTGGCCATCGGCGTACACAACGCAACGCCTCCCCACAGGGCCGCCTTCAAAAGCGAACCTTTATTGAGATTACCCATTATCCTCTCCCTCCATTATATCATAGTTGGTAACCCCTAAGCACAAAGCGTGCCAAATCGGAGATTGTCCAATCTGCTGGAAAATGACCACGGTTGGGGGAACGCGTCTCAGCTAACTGTAACGAAATAGAACAGGTGTATTCGGACACCCGTATCGTCAGGTTTCACCTTGGCAGATGGATCAAACCGAGAGCTTCGGCATCCAGGCCGATCAAAACAGGATTGCTATCTCTCCTGTCATATTTGCGAGGAGCCATCCGCCGATATTCCGCCCGACAAGCAGCACGTCGGACGCGAGCCAAGGCAATTTCGGACTGGCGTGAGCAAATCTTGTTGTTCGGCCAGAGGCTTTCGCAATGGAGATCACGACCACCCACGCGTAGGCCGTTTCTCGACCCCTTGCCGCAGGTCGAGGAACGGACCTATGGATCAGCAAAATGCGCGGACCATTGCGCTCGTGATGGACCTGGACCCACGGACGTGATTATCGATACCTTTTCGTTCGGCATCATCAGCGAAGGCGACGTCGAGCGTTCCCATGGCCACGTTATGGCTTGTCCTACTCGTCGTATCTTCCGTGAGGGTGATGTTCACCGATGGAAATAGAGCTTTAAACTGACGCAGCACATCACCAAACAACCCGCCGGTGCGCGATGATGTAACTCCGATGCGGACTTGCCCCGCCTCCCCACTGTCGACAGCAACTGCGTAACGAGCGGCGAGATCTAATTGCTGGGCGCCGGCCATTGCCCGTTCCAAGAAGGCAGCGCCTGCCGTTGTGGGCGAAACACCAATTCGACTTCGCTTGAACAGGGGAACGCCTAATCGGTGCTCAAGATGCTGAATGCGTCGGCTGAGTGACGATTGGGACAATGCCAGCATCTCTCTCGCTCATCGAAACTGCCAGTTTCCGCCGCCGCGATCGCGCAGCGCAGATTTCGCAGATCCAAGATCATATTCGGCAAACATCACTCCCCCATGCCAATATCCGCTTCGGACGGCCGCGTTTTGTGCCGGAGTTTGGCGTTGCCAACACCGTCTCGGTAGTCCCGCGTCCTGAAAACTCCGTCGCCGATAGGGGAACACTGATGACAGCAGCTGCGCACGCTGAGGAAGCACCTAACTCCACCGATGGCGATTGATGTCGGCGGCAGCGCTCCTGATTATGCAACACAGATGCACGTTCGCCGATGCTACCGGATCGTGATCGGCAGTGCCACATGCAGATAAATTTGCGTTCCGGTCCCAGCAATTCCTACGCAACCGCCTCGGTCCGTCGCGCATCGAAAGGAACGACGATGAAAGCGGCTGTCTACGATCATAACGGTCCACCGGAAGTCCTTCGCTACACGGACGTGCCCGACCCCAAAATTCGTTCGCGGGATGTCCTGATCCAGGTCGAGGCGATATCCGTTGAGGGCGGAGACCTGATCAACCGTCGCAGTTCGCCGCCGGGGCACCCCGCATATGTCGTCGGCTATGCCGCAGCGGGCACGGTGGTGGCGATCGGTGACGCGGTCACGGACCGCAAGCCCGGCGACCGAGTTACCTCATGGGGCTTGGATGGATCCCACGCCCAACTCCGCGCAGTTCCGACAGATCAGACTTGGCTGCTGCCCGCAGGCGCAGGCGTAGCAGAAGCCGCGGCGATCCCGATCGGCTTCGGAACTGCCCATCATTGCCTGTTCGCGAGAGGGCGGCTCTCAAGCGGAAGCTCCGTCCTCATCCAAGGTGCAGCGGGGGGTGTCGGGGTCGCGGCAGTACAGCTCGCCCGCCAGGCCGGCGCGACCGTAATCGCCGTCGCTAGCGGTGAGGATCGCGTCCGCAGCGTCATCGAGCTCGGTGCATCGCGTGTAATCGACCATAACGTCGAATCGGTCGTGGACGTGGTCCGTGACCTCACCGGCGGCCGAGGCGTTGACCTCATCGTCGATCCGGTAGGTTCCACCTTGGCGACATCCCTCGCCGCGCTCCGCGACGAAGGAGTCTTGGTGTCCGTGGGCAATGCCGGCGGCGGGGCTCTGACAGTGGATTTTTGGCCAGCGGTGCAGCGAAATCAAACGGTCATCGGCGTATTCATGGGAACCGTCCTGTCACGTGCAGCGGTGCGCCAAACCATCGACATGATGCTCGCCGACGTTGCGAAAGGCAGTCTCACCGTGCCAATCGACAGAAGGTTTCCGCTCGCCGAGGCAGGGGCCGCCCATCGGTATGCCGAGGACAACAAGGTCCTCGGCCGTATCGTGCTGATCCCCTGACGCCGATTTCGCGCCCAACCGCTACCGAGCGCCCGCTGTCAGGCGATCGCGCCCGCGTCGGCGGTCAAGGTGGCGCCTGTAATTACACTCGCCGCGGGACTTGATAGAAACACGACCGCATTCGCGATTTCACTCGGCTTGGCGAAGCGGCCCAGAGACGTCAAACTCCGTTGGAAATCTGCCGCCGGGCCGTCTGCGGGGTTCGCGTCAGTATCCACAGATCCGGGCTGCACGAGGTTCACGGTGATGCCCTGCGGCCCGAGTTCACGTGACAACCCGCGAGTGAAGGACGTAAGCGCGGCCTTGGACATCGCATAGGCCGTTACGCCCGGAAATGGGACGCGTTCGCCGAGCCCCGACCCAATCGAGATTATGCGCCCCCCAGCGGAGAGATGCGGAATGGCGGCCTTCGCGAATAGCACTGGTGCTCGCACGTTGACGTCCATCAGCTTCTGATACTCGGCCACATCGAGGTCGGCGATCAGACCGGAATGGCCGATCGCCGCGCTATTGACGAGAATATCAAGACCACCGAGCGCCGAGACGGCCTCGCTCACGGCGCGCGTGATCGCATCCGGGTCTGCGCTATCGGCCTGTATCGTTCGCGTCTGCCGCCACAGATCAATCTGAGGCCGACACTAATTGAGATGGGGGCTGGCCTCAGAAACCTGACGACTGCGGTCCGCAGGCTCATCGGAGGTCAGCCCTTGTTGTTGCAGTGGCGATGAGTCATGAAAGTCATGCATCAGCGTGTAGGTCCGGTCCCTTGCGGGATCGGCACGGGCACACCGAATTTTCGACTAGTCGAGGCGAATTACATACCCCTATTAACGGCTCCACTCCCACCGTGTCTTGTTGCAACATATTGATTAGTATGCCGATTTTCGAGAACGCCGATAGGTCCACAACCACCGCTTGCTCGCGCTCCACGCCGGGCCTCGGCGGGGGAGGTGCAAACCCGCTTCCGATGCCGCCGCTGTTGGACGCACGGCCTGGCCGCTCATTCGCGCTACGGGTCCAGTCCGGAACGACTTCATTTTATCCAGGCCGGCCGAGTGACACGCTCGGGTATAATGGCAGCTATCTCGGACCGACGATCAGGGTGCGCCGTGGCGACGACGTGGCGGCTGTCGTGACCAACGGGCTCAACGCGGACACGACTGTGCATTGGCACGGGCTTCTGATCCCCGGAGAGCTGGATGGCGGCCCCCATCAGATCATCGCGCCGGGCGCGACCTGGCGGCCCACGCTCCCGATCCGGCAGCCCGCAGCGACCCTCCTTTATCACTCACACGTCCATGGGTTGACGGCCGAGCAAGTCTATTCGGGCCTGGCTGGGGCGTTGCTGGTAACCGACGACGAAGAGCAGGGCCTGGGGCTCCCGTCAGAATATGGCGTGGACGATCTGCCCCTGCTCATCCAGGATCGCCAGTTCGAAAATGGTCGCCTTGTCATGCCAGGCGGCATGATGGTCGCCATGCAGGGCCGGCGCGGCGACACGATCCTTGTGAACGGCGCGGTGAATCCGCTGGCGGCGGTGCCAAATCGGTTGGTTCGCCTGCGGCTCGTCAACGCATCGAACGCGCGGATTTATGAGCTGTCGTTTTCCGATCGGCGGAGCTTTCACTGGATCGGAACCGAAGGGGGGCTGCTCGAACACGCAGTGGCATTGGAAGCCATAACCTTGGCGCCGGGCCAACGTGCCGAGCTTCTCGTGGACTTCACGGACGGTAGGTCCGCCTCGCTGGTGACGGCGGCTGATACCAACAGCTCGATGATGGGCGGCATGGGTATGATGGGGCGTGGCGCCCGAAGGACCGATGCCGCGGCACCAGCGACCGTGCTGCGGTTTGAACCACGGCCGTTGGGACAGGCTCGTGCCAGCGGCGTCGTGCCGACCCTTCTGGCATCACGAACTGGGCCCGACGCCAGCAAGGCGGTGCGCCGTCGCCGTCTGAGCCTCAACATGGGCATGGGCGGCATGATGGGCTCAGGAAGCGGCGGTGGCGGCCTTACGATCAATGGCAAGCCATTCGACATGAATCGCATCGATGAGACGGTGAAGCTAGGCTCCACCGAAATATGGGAGGTGTCTGGCGAAATGATGCGCCACCCGATCCATATTCACGGCGTCCACTTTGATGTTCTCACCCGCGGTGGCGGGCAGCCCGATGTTCTCGACCAGGGGCCGCGCGACACGGTCCTCGTCAAGGAACCGGTGGAGCTTCTCATCCGATTTGATCAGCCGGCCAAGAGCGCTCCCTTCATGTATCACTGCCATATCCTTGAACATGAGGATAATGGAATGATGGGCCAGTTCAGTGTTGCGTAGGCGTAGGCTCCCACTTCTGGAGAGTTTATGCAGCGCCTACCGTCCAACAGGAGAGCAAGGTTGCCAAAAAGAGCTTTCGCCACATTTCTGCTCGCGGCAACGATGCTGACCGGCGGCACCTCGCTAGCTGCACAGGATAATCTGGTTTATCCCGTAATACCGGGATTTGGCGGGATCGTGGCCGTGCCCAGTGCTGCCGAGCGGCCCGATCCCAAGCTTCGCTACCGCGTCTTGTTCAATGTCACCAAGGCCGCAAGCTCTCCCGACAAAGTGAATCCCAGCCTTGAGAAGGTCGCGCGCTTCGTGAACCTGCTAGGCGCGGACAAGGTCCATCCGGCTGGTGACATCGCCGTCATCATTCATGGTCCCGCGACCCCGCTCGTCCTGCAGAACGCGCCATATGCGGCGCGTATGAAGGTAGCGGCCAACCCGAACGCTGCGCTGATTGCCGCTCTCCAGAAAGCCGGTGTTTCAATCCGCGTTTGCAGTCAGGCCATGGTCGGAAATGAGATCATGCCGAACCAAGTGGCTTCGGGCGTTGAGATCGATGATTCGGCGCTTACAACCTTGGCGAATCTACAAATCCGGGGTTACGCGCTCATCCCGGATTGAAAGGTGCGATACCCCCTCACCCGCAGCAGCCCGCCACGGTCCCGTTCGCCTTCGCCTCCTGAATCGGAGGGCATGGGACATCGCCGAACGAGCAGAACACGCAGCAGTCGCCGGCCAGGGGCCGCAGCACCGCCGCGCAATGTCGGCAATCATAGAAGAACTGGCAGGCGTTGGTGGGCATCGTCTCGGTCGCGACACCGCCGCACTCGGGACAGGTCAGCGTGGAGGTGAGCTGCATCAGGAAAGCGCCTTTATAAGCGGCGCTTCAATGCGATCCCATATCAGCGCGGTCAGCGTCAGGGTCGTGCCGATCGTGAGCATGATCGGAGTTGCGCGGGACGGTAGGGTCACGGTGCAGGACCGATCCGCAGCGCAGGTCCTCCGACGCCGCACATACGCCCACCACCCGGCAGCCAGGCCGACGAGGGAAAGCGCCGTCAGGGCCCAGCGCAGAGGCATCAGCGCGGCGAAGGTGCTCGACAGGCCCGCCCCCACGCCCAGCGCCGCCAGCGCGAGCGGCAAGACGCAGCAGGATGCGGCGGCTAGGACCGCGCCGAAGCTCGCCAGCGCACCCAGGGCGGATAGCCCCGCGTCGGCGCGGCGTGGCGATGCGGAAGCGGCCAGGGTTTCGTGCGGCAAAATCCTTTTATTCATCAGTCGTCTCCGGCGGAATAACCCCCTAATGCCTCCTGTAGCGGCTACAGGAGCAAGCGAATTATGAGGGATGAGAAAGGCCTAGCTATCGGCGAGTTGTCGCGCCGAACCGGCGTGAACATCGAGACGATCCGCTATTTCGAGCGCGTCGGCATTGTGGCGACCCCACCCCGCACGAGCGGGGGCCGGCGAGTAGGCGTCACCTCAAGCTTTGTACGCTGAACAACGATTTTCCGGACATAATGTGAACATTGGTGTCAGGCAGCGGCGCGAAGGTACTGGTAGAGGGTTTCGCGGCTGATGCCCATGTCGCGCGCGATGGTCGCCTTGCGTTCACCGGCGGCAACGCGGCGGTGCAGATCGGCAATCATCTCATCCGAGAGCGACCGTTTCCGCCCCCGATAGGCGCCGCGCTGCCGAGCGATCGCAATGCCTTCGCGTTGCCGTTCGCGGATCAGGGCGCGCTCGAACTCAGCAAACGCACCCATGACCGAGAGCATCAGATTGGCCATCGGGGAGTCCTCCCCCGAGAAGGACAGGCTTTCCTTCTCAAACTCGATCCGGATACCTCGCTTGGTGAGGCCCTGGACCAGCTTGCGCAGGTCATCCAGATTGCGGGCCAACCGATCCATGCTGTGGACGACGACGGTATCGCCTTCGCGGGCGAAAGTGAGCAGAGCCTCAAGCTGGGGGCGGTTGACGTCCTTGCCCGATGCCTTGTCGGTGAAGGTCCGATCGAGCGACTGACCTTCCAATTGGCGATCCACATTCTGATCGAACGTGCTGACCCGGACATAGCCGATCCGTTGCCCCTTCACTGCGCACTCTCTCCATCAAAATGTCAGGTTGAAATCTATGATACGCAACGACATTCGTCAACAAATTCCGTTTAGTACCCTAATCTGACAGAAACCGCGGTAGCGCCCTGACGTCCGGTTAGGCTATACTCCAAGCTGACATCACAAAATCAAATCCCTCAAAGATGGCGTCAATTGCCTTGATGGGGTAAAAACTGGAGTGCTTCCAGGATGGGACATTCGGCAACGTCATCTCCAGTGCATCTGGCTAACGTGGTCGCCAGCGTCACCTCTATCTTCTGCAAATCTGCAATGCGGCGGCGGACATCTTCAAGGTGGAGTTCGGTTCTCGCCATAACCTCCGCGCAGGTTTGTGCACCGGTATCGGTGAGCGACAACAATGACCGTATCTCATCCATTGCATAGCCAAGGTCGCGCGCGCGCAGGATGAACTGCAACCTTTGCACCAGTTCCGGCGAATAGACGCGGTAGCCGTTGGAACTGCGAGGCGGCCCCGGCAGCAATCCCACCTTCTCGTAATAGCGGATGGTTTCGAGATTGCAGCCTGTTTTCCGGGCAAGCTGGGCACGCAAGATGCCGACCTGTTGCTCCATGAAAATACCTCTTGAGTCTGTAGTGGCTACAGAGCCTACACTGCGAATCACTCAGTTGGAACAAGGGATTCAAGCCATGGTCTCAACGCCGGAAGCGGGACAGCCAGCCCTCACCGAAAACCACGAGCCGAAGCAGGCAAACTGGGTTGCGGCGGGCGCATTGATCGGCGCGGGGCTCGCCTCGGCTTGCTGCGTCGTCCCGCTACTGTTGGTTATGCTCGGAATTTCCGGCGCGTGGATCGCCAACCTGACGGCGCTCGAACCTTACAAGCCCTATGTCGCAGGCGTAACGCTCGCGCTGCTCGGCTACGGCTTCTGGCATGTCTATTTCAAGCCGAAACCGCCCTGTGAAGACGGTTCCTACTGCGCTCGTCCACAATCGGCTTGGACCACCAAGGCGGTGCTGTGGCTGGGCCTTGCCGTCGCCATCCTGGCGCTCACCATCGACTGGTGGGCACCCTGGTTCTATTGAAAGGAAATACCCATGAAAAAGACAGTATGTATCGCTATGGCCGTGCTGGCTATGGCTGGCGGCGGGGTCGCCTATGCAGTTAGTGGCACGGCGCAAGATCGCCCCGCGGCTACCGCAACCGCTCAGAAGCAAACCACCTTTGCCATAGAGAACATGACCTGCGCCACCTGCCCGATCACCGTGAAGAAGGCGATGGAAGGCGTCGCCGGGGTAACGGCGGTCACGGTCGATTTCGCAGCCAAGACCGCGCGCGCAACCTATGACCCGCGCCGCACCAATGCTGCTGCGATTGCCGCTGCATCAACCAACGCGGGTTATCCGGCGCGCGCTATTCAAAACTGAGCGGGGCGCCGCCAGCGCCTCAAGAAAGCGATAAGCAATGAACGACTGTTGCAACCGCCCCGGGCAGGAAGGATTTGACGTGGCCGTCATCGGCGCGGGTTCTGCCGGGTTCTCCGCCGCGATCGCCGCTGCCGATCTGGGCGCGAAAGTGGCGCTCGTCGGTCACGGCACGATTGGCGGCACCTGTGTCAATGTTGGCTGCGTTCCTTCCAAGACGCTGATCCGCGCCGCCGAAGCGGTGCATGGTGGGCTTGCCGCCGCGCGCTTTCCCGGCCTTGGGGGCGCTGTCCAGATGGATGACTGGTCCGTATTGGCGGCGTCGAAGGACGATCTTGTCACGACGCTGCGCCAAAAAAAATATGTCGATCTGCTGCCCGCCTATGACGGTGTGAGCTATATCGAGGGCAAGGCACGCTTTGCCGATGGTGCGCTGATTGTCGGCGATGCGCCCATGAAGGTCGGCAAGGTCATATTGGCGATGGGTGCGCACGCCGCCGTGCCGCCGATTCCGGGGATGGACAGCGTGCCCTACCTAACCAGCACATCGGCGCTGGCGCTGGATCGCTTGCCCAAATCGCTGCTGGTGATCGGTGGCGGGGTGATCGGGGTAGAACTGGGACAGATGTTTTCGCGTCTGGGCGTTGATGTCACCATCTGCTGCCGAAGCCGCCTGCTCCCCGAAATGGACCCGGAAGTGAGTGCCGCGCTGAAAAACTATTTGGAAGCCGAGGGCGTGCGGGTTTGCGCAGGTGTCGGCTATCAGCGTATCGCCCAAACACAGAGCGGGGTCGAATTGACCTGCGAGGGGCATTGTGACACCGTCGCGGCGGAACAGGTGCTCATCGCCACCGGACGCCGACCCAATAGCGACGGGCTTGGGGACTGTCAGGATTTCCGTGTGTGGCCGGGCATAATGGGTAACAAGGAGTCCCACTATGTCACGACGCAAAGAGCCTGCCATACCGAATGAGCTTCTCGATCAGCTTTTGGCGGGCGGCGCTGCC
>NZ_SEOO01000053.1 GCF_004152865.1 Sphingobium cupriresistens
ATTGCTCCATGGAAGCCGATATCTACGAGGTCGGTGGTCAGCAACGGTCCTGGTAGAATCAATCAAGCGTTCAGTGTTCGTTCTTCAACCTGGCCAAAATCGCAGCTTCGGGCCGACTGGGCCTATGTGGTAGGCGGCCTGCTTGGTGTCGGCGCGGGGATAATCGGGTGGCGGATATTCAACGGTCGATGGGTGCTCGCCCATCCGATCCGGCGGGGCGGCGTTTAAACGGATCTCGCGCCGAAAAATCGGCCCGTCCTGGGAAGTCCGTAGAGCGCCATAGGCGGTTCCAACACCGGGGGTCTGTCCGAGAGCCAGAATGGCGCTGGGCGGCCCGGAAATCGCGCCTGTGGGGACGTTTCCGCCTTCCCTGTCCTCTCGATCGGAGCGCCACCTATCCGCTTGGCTTTTCTGGAAAGCCATTTGCAACGGTGGGTCTTGGCGGTGAGCGGGCGGCAGGGGCGCTATGGGTGCGGCATATCCCAAACAAACAAAAGCGTGCCGGCGTAGCCGGCTCATCATGGGGATGCCGGGTGGGAGGATCGCTTTAGCGATCCGGGGCGGCCGAAGGCCGCGAGCCGGCGGGGGCGAAGCCCCCAAGAGGCGGCGCTTTTCTTCCTTCGGCATTGGCGGACAGCACAACGGCCCGAAGTTATCCACAGCGCCGCCTAGTGTTAAAATATGGGTTTAGTGATGTGTTACGGGAATCGGCGACGCTCGGAAACACGCGGAAGTCCTCGGTTTTTTGGGCCAAATTTGCCGTGGGGTGAATCCGCTCTGACGAAAAGGCGAATCCAGAGTGACGAAAAGGCGAATCCACTATGACGATAGCACCTGGCCTGCCTTGCCCCCCTCTCAAGCGTAATCGAAATGACGATAGCGCGGCAGTGAATCTGAAATGACGATAATCCGCTTGCGTATGTGAAATGACGATAGTAGCTCTGGCGTTAGTGAAATGACGATAGACCCCTCCCCTTCCCTGTTTGACGCGCCGATCGCCGCGCTGGCCTCCGCCGTGGACGGCGACGATCGCACGCCGCTGCTGCCGGTGCGCCACCCCAACCAGGACTTGTTCATCTGCGACGTGCTGGACGCCATCCCCAAGGATGACATGGCCTCGATGGAGCATCCGGTGTTTTCGCTCTCGACCAAGCCGGACAACCGGACGCGGCGCTACGAGCATAACGGCAACGTCATCGAGATTATCCCCTCGGGCAAGGGGCTGGCGACGATCCACGACAAGGACATATTGATCTACTGCATTTCGCAGCTCGTCGCGAAGATGAACCAGGGCGAGCAACCTAGCCGCACGGTGCGCCTGCAAGCCTATGACATGCTCGTCGCCACCAACCGGCAAACCAGCGGCGAAGGCTATCGGCTGATGGCCGACGCCCTCACCCGCCTGCGCGGGACCACGGTGCGGACCAACATTCAAACAGGCGGCGTCGAGGAAACGCGGATTTTCGGCCTGATCGAAGAAGCCAAGATCACCCGCAAGACGTTCGACGGGCGAATGCTCGATCTCGAAATCACCTTGTCGGATTGGGTCTATCGCTCGGTTATCAGCAAGAACGTCCTGACGCTCCACCGGGACTATTTCCGGCTCCGCAAGCCGTTCGAGCGGCGCATGTATGAGCTGGCCCGCAAGCATTGCGGCGTGAAGGACGAATGGAAGATCGGCCTAGAGCTGCTACAGAAGAAATGCGGCTCGAACAGCCCTCTCCGGGTGTTCCGGGCGTTAGTCAAGAAGGTCTGCGAGCATGACGCGGACCACGGCCATTTCCCCGATTATGCGGTGACGATGGATGATGACGTGATCCTGTTCCGCAACCGCTCGGGCCTCAAGTCCAAGCCCGATCCGGTCGCCAGCGCCGGCGACGATGCGCCCTATATCGACCCGGAAACCATGCACGACGCCAAGACGGCCGCGCCGGGGTATGACGTTTACGCGCTTTATGACGAATGGGTGTCGTGGTGGCACGACATGGGCAAGCCCGAACTGAAAAGTCCCCGCGCCGCCTTTCTCGGCTTCTGCAAAAAGCGGCACGAACGCAAGCCGCTGCGCTGATACCGCTCCCTGCTGTCAAGCGTTCATGCCCACATGCAAACATCAGTGAAAGAGCGTCGGCAGCTTGGACGATCTGATCATAGAAGCTGAAACATTCCGGTCTGGATATACTGCTGATACGCCGCAACGCATCTCATCTCCTGCTCTACACGGCTGTCGGTGGGAATCTCCTCGATGTCCCCTACGAACCTTAAATCTACCGCCTCGCCATCTATTGCGACAGGAGTTCCTACCCAGTCGTGGACTGCCGCTAGAATGGAAAAATTCTGGATGCGGTGCCCGTTAGGATAAACGTGCGTTTCACTTCCCGGCTCAGAAGCGATGCCATAAATGATGGAACTGGCTATGTGCAGGCCTGTTTCCTCTTGCACCTCGCGCTCAATCATATGCGCCGCGCTTTCTCCAAGTTCCATGCTGCCGCTCGGCAAACCCCACAAACCAGTGTCCGCACGTCGCATAACAAGAAAGGCGTCAGTCTTGTCGAAGATCAGCGCACGAAAGCCAGGTACAATCAGTGTGCGGCTTCCCACCAAAGGCCGCAGTTGTCCAATGTAGCTGTCTTCAAAACGCATGATTTCACTCTGTCCGCTACAAGCCATCAAAGAGCCAGACCTCAACGGCATCAAGTCATCGCCTACAAAGTAAACATGCCCGCATGTTTGCATGTGAACATGCTCACTTACCTACAGGGCTTTCCCCCATTTTGCGCAGCCAGTCGTTGAACGCCTCGGCCATCGCGTCTTGCAGGCTCATGCCGTGCTTGCGCGCGGTCATGTGCATGGCGAAGGACATTTCCGGGCTGAAATAGCCCGTCATCGCCTTCTTGCCCTGACGGCTCGGCGCGACCGGGCTGCTGCTCGATACGTTGCCGGTGCCTGCGCCGGTGCTGCGGGCGATCGGCGCGGCCGCCCTCCCCTCCGGTTCGGCCGTCGCCGGCGCTGGCGCGGGATCGCGATCCCGCAATGCAAGCAATGATCCTTTCCGGCTGCTCATGCGCTGGCCCTCCGCTTCCTAGATGCTTGCATGTTTACATGCTGGCATGTCCACTTGTAAAGCTGGCGCACCTCGTCGGCCGCTTTGCCGTTCGGCTCGATCTCCATCGCGGTCTTGCCCTCGGCCGCCGCATGGCGGAAGGCGGCACGATCGGCGATATGGTGGGGGCAGGCGTCCAGCCCATAATCCTGCACGAGCTGCGCGGCCTCGTCATACATGCGCGGCGCGGTCGGACTTCCCGCCGTGAAGATCACGAAAGCGGGCTTGCCGCGCATCTTCACAAGGCTGGCGGTCGTCTTGATCGCCGCCAAATCGAACGCGCTGGGGCGGCAAGGGATCAACACTAGGTCGGCCGCCTCGACGGCGGCGCTGGCGGCGCTGTCGGCGTGGGGCGGGGTGTCGATTACGATGAACGCCGCGCCCTGGCCCGTCGCCTGCTCGATCTTGGCGGCAAGGCGAGGGGGCGCGCTGTCGATCACGACCGGGGGCGCATCCTGTCGCCATGCCGCCCACTGGCTCGCCGTCGCCTGCGGGTCGACGTCGATCACAAGGGCGGTATGCCCGGAATCCTCGGCGGCGGCGGCCAGGTGCAAGGCGAGGGTGGTTTTCCCCGCGCCGCCCTTCTGGCTGATGATCGCGATTGTTGGCATGTGAATATCCTTACATGATCGCATGTTTGCATGTGGTCATACTGGCTTGCTCCGGTTGCGTCAACGAAACCCCGAACTGGCGCGCAGCGTCAATGAAACCCCGAATTGCGGGGAGGGGAGGGCGGTCTAGCCGTCGTCGCCGCCCTCATCCTCGCTGCCGTCGTCCAGCGGCTCATGCTCCATGCGGCCGTGATCCTCGATCGGGCAAAGCGGCGCTCCGGCCAGCTCAAGCCATTTGCGCGCGGTCCTCACGGTATAGCCGCACGTCGCGCACTCGCATTTGAGCATCCGGGTTTTCTGCTTCTTCGGCGCGGTCGACTCCCCATCGGTGTCGAGACGGGCATGGGGGAGGGGGCCAACGGCGTCCAAGATCGGCGCGACGGCCGCAAGAAACGCCTCGCCGGGGGTGGTGGCGCGCATCGGCCCGACGAGCCCCAGCCCCAGCGCGATCCGTTTAAACGCTTTCCCATGCCCTGCCGGGATGCCGACGGCGGCATGGACCAGCTCATGCGCGAGGATGGCCGCGATCTGCGCCGGCATGGCGTCAGGCGCGTGCGCGAGGTCGGGCCGGATGAAGATTTCAAAATGCCCGTCCGCGCTCAGCCGGTTATCCCAGCACTCGCCGATCGCCTTGCCCTTCCGGCCCGAGCTGGTGAAGCCGATCGCCACGCGGATACGCGCGGGCAGGGGAGCGTCCAACGCCGCGAACAAGGGGGCCATGCCCGCCGCCACCCGATTGAGCCAGCTTTCCCGGTTGTCCTGTTCCATACCTTCTACTCCCTTCAAATCGCCCTGCGGGGCGATGGCTGCGGCCATCGCTCCCGAGTTCGCGCGGAGCAGCCGGCGAGAGAGGGGGGCAGCGGGAATCTGCGGGAGTGGTGCGGGCGGGCGCTTCGCGCCAACCCGGTCCCGCTGATTGCCGTTGCTGGGGAGAGGCGGCCGGGACCGCCTTTCCCCATGCGAACGAACATCATGCCGGCGCACGCCGGCACCATGCCCGAGATCCGCTTGCGATCTCGGCCCCGCCATGTGGGTCGTCACCTTCGGCCAAGACCGCTTGCGGGCTTGGGGAGCGAAGCGAGTAGAGCCACGGTGCCGCGCAGCGGCAGGCGCAGTCTCCTCGCCTAGATTGAAATTGTTGCTCAAATGAGCTACATCGTTCGTCTGACTAGGGAGATTCCAATGGCTGCTACCGCGTTCGTGCGTGCGCGCATCGACGAAACATTGAAGGATGAAGCCGCCGCCGTCCTAGCCGAGCTGGGGCTGACGGTTTCCGATGTGGTCCGCATGACGCTTACGCGGGTCGCCAAGGACCATGCCTTGCCGTTCGAGCTGAAGGTGCCCAACGCCGAGACGCGCGCCGCGATCGAATCGTCCCGCGCGACCATGAAGGCGCGTCGTGCGCGCTTCACCGATCCCAAGGAACTGTTCGATGCCCTCGACCAAGAAGCCCGCCAGCAGTAAGCGGGCTTCGTTCCCAAGAGAGGCATCCTACGAAAAGCGGTTCGTCAAGGATTGGGAGCGGCTGTCGCGCAGCGGCCGCTACAACATGAACCAGCTCAAGGAAGCGATGATGCTGCTCATCGCCAACGATGCGCCGCTTGGCCCGGAATGGCTGGACCACGCCCTCAAGGGCGATTGGAGCGATCATCGCGAGTGCCATATCGGCGGCGATTTCCTGCTGATCTACACGATTGAGGGCAATCTGGTGAACTTCGTGCGCGCGGGAACCCATTCGGAACTGTTCGAGTAATCGGCTCGACGGCCGAACGTTTGGAAGGCAGGGCAATGAACGCCGACGACATGAAGGTCGAAACCTTCGCCTGCGTCTTTGACGCAATCGCCGACACGCCGGAGGAGGCGACGGAGTTGAGGACGCGCGCGGACCTGATGCGGGGCATCACCGCGCGGGTGAAGTCGTGGGACGTGCCGCTGGGCGAGGCCGCCAAGCGGCTCGGGCTGACGCCGCCCCGCCTCAACGACCTCCTGCGCGGGAAGTTTAACAGATTCTCGCTGGATGACCTGATGACCGCCGCGACGGCGGCGGGCATCGCGCCGCCGGCACCGCGCAAAAGCTCGTGGGATGACCTGCGCGGGATAGTGAAGGGCAACGGCGCGCGGTTCACGATCGAGGAAATCAACGACGCCATCGCCGAAGCCGGCGCAGCAGCCGGCATGGCCGGGATGAACGACCATGACGGGGACTGATCGAAACGGCGAAATCCTTTATCCACCGATGGAGGCGGCCGAAATCCGGCGGTGCGCCAGGAGAGCGGTTTGAGCCAGGCCGGGTTTGCGCGCTTGCTGTGGGCGCACAAGCGCACGGTCCAGCGCTGGGAGGCCGGCACGATGCGGCCGACTGGCGCGGCGCTCGCCTTGCTGACGCTGGTGAAGCGGCGCGGCATCCAGATTCTCACCTAGAAGGATTGATAGAATGGCCGGCCATCGCCCCTTTTCCGATCTTATGAAAGATTGGAGTCCCGAGCGCCGCGCGCGTAATGAGGCCCATAAGGCGAAGTTGGAGGCCGAGTTGATGGGCCGCGCTGCTACGCGCGATGCGATCGAAGAACTGGAAGCTGGCAAGGGCGTGCGCTTCACCAGCGTTGAGGCGCTTATGTCTGATCTCCATGATGACGATTGATCGACCCGAAACGGCGGCCGAGTTTTTCGCGCGGCGCTCCAAAGGTCGTGCGGTGGGTGATCTCGACCGCATTCTCGACAAGGTGCCTGATCGGCCGCCGGAACCCGGCGACGAATTGAAGGCTGGACGCCCGATCGCCTACATCGCCGGTAATCGGCGAGGGTGCCGCGAGATCCGCGCACGCGATCTCGCCCGCCATGTGGGCCGGAACCTTGGGCCAGGACCGCTTGCGGGCTTGGGGAGCGCAACGAGTAGGGCCACGGTGCCAGCGCCAGGCGCTTAGATCATTTTGGCTATCAGCCTTGCACTAGTGCAACCTTTGCACTACATTGAAGCATGGTCACGATGTTTCGCGGTCCCCGCTGGAAAATTGCCGTCTATGGCCGCGATCATGGCGTGCCGCATTTCCACATCGAAGGCCCGGATTTCCGCTGCTCGGTGGCGATTGCATCGTTTGACGTGATCGTGGGCACCGTGTCGGCGGCGGTCTTGAAGGACGCATTGGAATGGGCGCGGCCTAATCAGGCTTTGCTCATGCAGACGTGGCAGGAGTTGAACGGATGAACATCACCGACAAGGCCCGCACCATTACCGCCGTGCGCGCGACCGGGCCGTCATCGCTGCATCTGTCCTGGTCGGAAGGGACGGCGGCTGATCTCGATCTTGGCGCGGTCCTCGCCGATCGCGCCTTTGCCGCGCTGCGCGATCCGGGCGAGTTCGCCAAGGTCGAAGTGGGCGATTGGGGTCATAGCCTGGCCTGGCCTTCGGGTGCGGAGCTGGGCGCGGACATGCTGTGGCTCGAAACGCTGTCGGCAACCGGGCATGGCGATGTGCGCGCCTTCCTCGAATGGCGGCTGCGCCATGCGCTGTCGCTGTCGAAGGCGGCCGATGCGCTTGGCGTCTCGCGCCGCATGGTCGCCTACTACTCCAACGGCGAAAAGAAGGTGCCGAAACCAATCTTGCTGGCGTGCCGGGGCTGGGAAGCCAGCAATGGGCTATACCGGGCCGCCTAACCGGACATGAGAGCGATCTTCATCCGCCACGGCGAAAACACCGGCAACGCCGGCGTGCCCTGCCACGATCTCGCGACGATCGCGCTGACGGAGCGCGGCCACGAACAGGCGCGCGCGGTCGCGGCGAGCTGGACGCAAGCGCCCGCGCTCATCGTCACCTCGCCCTATACCCGCACCCGGCAGACGGCCGCGCCGACGATCGCGCGCTTTCCAGGCGTGCCGGTGGAAGTGTGGCCGATCGAAGAGTTCACCTATTTGCAACCTGCGCGCTGGAACGGCACGCGCAGCGCCGAACGGATGCCGCACCTAGAACGCTATTGGCGCGAGGCCGATCCTGACTACTGCGACGGGGAAGGGGCGGAGAGTTTCAGCACCCTGTTACGGCGCTGCGAGGCGGCGCTAACGCGCCTCGCCGCCATGCCTGCGGGATCGCTGGCCTATGTGTTCGGGCATGGGCAGTTCATCCAGGCCGCGCGCGCGATCGTCGCCGACGCCCATCTGGACGATCGGGCCAAGATGCGCGCTTTCTGGCGCAAGGGCGAGCCGCCCGCGATCGGCAACGCGCAGCGGGTAGGGTTTCATTGGCAGGGCGACCGCTGGACCTGCGCGCCCGCGCTCGCCGCCTAGATCAACACGCGCTCCACCTCGTCCAGCGTCACGTCATCGGGGCGGCGGTCATAGAGCTGGGTGGTGCGCGTCGAGCTATGGTTCGCCATCGTCGCGGCCGTCTCCAACGTGCCGCCATTCTTCAAATAGGTGGTGATCCCGGTCGCGCGGAAACTGTGGTTGCCGATCGCCGTCCCGATCCCGGCCGCCGCCGCGCGCCGGCGCACCATCGCGAAGGCGTTGGCTTGGGGCAGGGGGGTATCGCTTAGTCGCTTAGTGCTGCGCGCGATCGTGCGGAATAGCGGCCCCTTGCGGTCCTCGCGCAGCTCGCAACCGTCGATATAGGCGGTTAGATAATCCTCTAGATTGTGGTGGCAGGGCATTTCATGGCGCTTGCCGCCTTTCTCATGCAGGCGGACCCATAGCCGCCGATTCTGCATGAACACGTCCTCGACCCGCATCGCCAGCGCCGCGCCGATCCGCGCGAAGCTATAGACCATGAGACCGATCAGCGCGCGGTCGCGCAGGCCCGCATGGGTGGTCACGTCGATGCTGTCGAGCAACCGCCGCGCCTCGTCGGGGGCCAGTACCGGCGTCTTGCCGCGCCGCTGGCTATGCGCCGGCCCGCGCACCGATCCGGCCGGGTTCGCCGGCACGGCATGACCCGTCACCAGCCAGTCGAACAGGTGGCGCACGCCGGCGAGCTGCTGCTTGACGCTGGGGGCGGCCAGCTCGCGCCCCAGCGCCTCGACCCAGGCCGCGACATGAAGCGGCTGCACCTGGGCGAGCGAGGCGACGCCGCGCGCCTCGCACCAGGCCAGGAAGTCGCCGGCCGCCCGCGCATAGGCGCGGCGTGTATGCGGATTGCGGATGGTGACGGCGAAGAACTCAAGGAATCGAAGCTGCGCGCGCTCGTCGGCCGCCGCGATCAGCGCCGGCAACGCCAGCGCGGGCGCGGGCGCGGGGAGGGGGGCGAGCTGGTTCATCGCGCGATCTTCTCCCATCGCGCCGGCGCGGGACGCGGCGCGGCCATCTTGCGGCGCAGCTCGTCGAACACCTCGTCGGCGTCGCGGACGCGGCCAGCCTCCGCGTCCTCAAGGCCGCGCTTTATCGACCCGTCCAATATCCGGCGTAGCAGCTCGTCGCGTAAATCGTGGTGCGGCTCCATGTCGATGAAGTTCTTGACGATCGCGAACACCGCCTCGGAAGGATCGGCGAACATGCCGCGCTCGATCCGCTCCAACAGCCAGTCGGCCTGATCGCCGGTAAGATACGCCTCGAAGCGCAAGCCGCCCGCGCGGGCCTGCTCGCGCAGCGCCTTGGCCTGGTCGCGCTCGGCATAGTTGTCGGCGAAAGCCGTGTCCTCGTCCTGGTCCATATCGCTCCCTTTCGGCGGTGGATCTCGGGACCGTTTAAACGGCTCCATCGGATCGCCATGAGTGTGTGATAAAGGACATTATCACATATAGAGGCGCGACGCTAGCGAAACGACCACCGCAGGCGCCGAGATCCCGAACTCGCCCCCTAATCTGGTGAGCGACGGCAGGGCTTGCTCACCGATCTGGCGGCACACCGTTCGGGCGTCTCCAACTTAGGGGGTCGATGCGCACCATTACCTTCATCACGCACTTTCAAGTCAGACATCGGCTATTGCGAAGCAGTTGCATATATCATAGGGCGGCGCACAGATTGAGAACGATTCGCAAGGGGGTAAAATGAAAAAAAGTACATTAAGCGGCGCGTTAGGCCTTGGATTAATGGCCGTGCCCGCAACGGCCCAGGACCAGCCAGCTCCCCCGGCTACGGACGCACGCCAAACAATCATCGTCACCGGCGTCCGGGACGGCTACCAGGTCGATGCGACCAGCACCGCCACCCGCACTCCGACCAGTCTCAAGGACGTTCCACAGGCGGCATCGATCATCACCGAGGCGCAGATTGACGATCAAGCTATGCGCTCGATCGCCGACGTGCTTCGCTATGTCCCCGGCGCGGTGATATCTCAGGGTGAGGGTCACCGCGATCAGATCATTCTGCGCGGCAACAACAGCACCGCAGACTTCTTTGTCGATGGCCTGCGTGACGACGTGCAATATTACCGCGGCCTCTACAACGCAGAGCGGATCGAGGTCCTGAAAGGTCCCAACGCAATGATCTTCGGCCGCGGTGGTGGGGGTGGGATCGTCAACCGCGTCACCAAGCGCCCCGGTGCCAACGCCTTCATCAGTAGCAGCGGTTCGGCGGATACATATGGCGCATGGTATATCGACACCGACATCAACCAACCGATCAGCCAGTCCGCCTCGGCTCGACTGAACGCCGTCTATGAGGAGTTCAACAGCAACCGGGACTTCTACGACGGACGCCGGCTCGCGATCAATCCGACCTTTGCCGTATCGCTAGGCGGCACCACACGGATCGACCTGGGCTTCGAATACAACAATGACAAGCGCACGATCGATCGAGGCGTTCCCTCGGCTGCCCAAGGCTCTCTGACCAGCCCGTCACGCCCCCTTACCGGTTTTCGCGATACCTTTTTTGGTGTGCCGGGATTCAACGTCAGCGATTTCGAGGCTAAGGTCCTAAGCGGGCGCATCGAGCATCGGTTTAGCGACAACCTGACCGTAACCAGTCGCGTCCTCTACGGAGATTATGACAAGCTCTATCGAAACACTTTCGCGGTAACCCCGGCCACCCCGCGCGGCGCCGTCCAGAGCGTCGGCCTCGAGGCATATAGCGATCCCACGACGCGCAAGAACCTGCTCAACCAGAACGATCTCGTCTGGACCGTCACCACCGGCCCCGTCCGCCACGTGCTGCTCGCCGGCTTCGAATATGGCGATCAGCGCACGCGCAACCAGCGGATCAATGGCTTTTTCGGAAGTGGTGATATCGTCAATGGAGGGCGGCGCGTCTTTGTCGCGTTGGCTGACCGAATCACGGTGCCGCCAGTCACGCTGCGCACCACCGCCAACACCGGCTACCGGTCTATCCGGACAAATGCCGACGCCACGGCCTTCTATGTGCAGGACCAGATCTCGATCGGCGAACATGTCGATGTCATCGGCGGCGTTCGCCGCGACCGCTTCAAGCTCAGCATCGATGATCTCGTCGCCGGGCGGAGCTATAGCCGGACCGACACCCTCTGGTCTCCCCGCCTTGGGGTAGTGCTGAAGCCGGTGCAACCCGTCTCGATCTACGCCAGCTATAGCCGGTCCTTCCTGCCGCAATCGGGCGATCAGTTTTCATCGCTCGACATAACAACCGCCGCGCTGGAACCAGAGAAGTTCGACAATTACGAAGTCGGCCTCAAATGGGATGTTTCCCCAACGCTTAACCTGACCGCTGCCGTCTACCGGCTCGATCGCACCAACACCCGCGCGACCGACCCCAACGACGCCACGCGGACGGTGCTAACGGGCGCGCAGCGCAGCAAAGGGCTAGAGATCGGCCTCAGCGGCGCGATCACACCCCAATGGCAAATCAGCGCCGGCTACACGCTGCAGGACGCAAAAATCCGCAAGACAACGAGTGCGGCTCCTGCCGGCCGCGAGGTCCCGCTTGTGCCCAAGCAGCAGGCTTCGCTCTGGACCCGCTACGATTTCACCCCTCGCCTCGGGGCCGGGGCGGGTATCTACCACCAATCGAAAAGTTTCACCTCGGTCAGCAATGCCGCCGTCCTGCCTGCGTTCACCCGCGTCGATGCCGCCGCGTTCTTCAAGCTCACCCCCCACATCGAGGCGCAAATCAACGTCGAGAACCTCCTTAATAGCGGCTATTTTTCGTCCGCCTACAACGACAACAACATCATGCCCGGTGCGCCGACAACCGCGCGAGCGACGGTTAGAATGAGCTTTTAGACAAAGGCTTTTCCTTTGGTGCTGGATGCTTTCACCGTAGTTGTTCAGCACGCACTAAACCGCCTCCTCGGCGGGGGGGCAGACACAGACATGGCCCCTCCATTTCCTCCAGAAGACGATAGTGTCGATCTATCGCCGCTGCCCGTTCTTGGACCATTCCGCTTGCCGTCACCCAACTCCTGCGGACAGCGGAATGGTCATGTGCCGCTGCCCGGCTCACGAGCAATATCGGCGGCTTGTTGCCAATCGCGCTATCTGGTCGCGACAAACGTCGACATATGCACGGCCATGCCGTTGCCCACAGCCGCCACGCACACATTGTCGCCCCCTCGCTTGACCTGACGAACACCATGGTTGCCGCCCTAGCTGCGCTCGGCCTGCCAATAGAAGGTGAATCAGGAACTTGAAAACAGCGGGACGCGTGGATCGCCGGCCTGCGTGCGAGCTGTGAACGATTGGATGCAATGGAAGAGTGCGCCGCGGCGCTCGGGGGCGTTCCCGCTTAGTGACATTCGTTCACGTCGGATTCGAGGGGTGTTCGCCGGCCGTGCGTAAAGGATGTGAGCACGGCGGAGGAATGAACATGGATATGGATTTAGACAGCGCCTTGCGCCGCCTTGCCGAGCAGCCGCTTCATCCCCGGCTCGCTGAACTGGAAGGCGATGTCATGCGGTTGATCGCGGCGGAGCGGCGCGCCGGCGGCGGAGTGACACTGCGGACTGGCATGCTGGCAGCGGTAGGCGCGGTCGCCTTGGGAGTGGTGGGCGGCGGATTGTCGTCCGCAGCGGCGACTGCGCAGGTGCCGGCGCTGACACCTTTCGGGCCCGCCACGCCGCTAGCGCCTTCGACCTTGCTGGCGTTCCAGTGACGAGCAGCGCCCGGAGAACGATGCTGATCGCGGCCGTCGTGTTCTTGGCAGCGATCGCAGGCGTGTGGGCTGGGCGCGAGTTGTTCCCTTCCCCACCGAGCCCGGGCGTGGAACTTCATAGCTTGCTCCACGACGGGCTCGAGCTGGACGAAGCTCAACGGACCAAGCTCGAGACGCTGGAGTCACGCTTCGCCGTTCGAAGGCGTGCCTTGGAGCTTGAACTCAGGGCCGACAACGCCCGGCTCGCCGACGCCATTGAAGTCGAGCATGGCAATGGGCCGCAGGTCGCGGCGGCTGTCGATCGTTCGCACGGCACGATGGGCGAGCTCCAAAAGGAGACGTTGAACCATATGTTCGCGATGCGGCAGATCCTGCGGCCTGACCAGGCGAGGACGTTCGACCGCGCGGTGGTGAAGGCGCTGACCGCAGACGCGCGGTGAGTCTTGAACTTTCGGCCTGCACGGACGGCGAACTCGCCGCCTTGACGCTCGCTGGACGTCAGGCCGCCTTCGCCGAGATCATGCGCCGGCACCAGGAGCCAGTCTACCGCCTGATCCGTGCACATATCGGTGACGCTGAAGAGGCGCTTGACCTCACTCAGGAATGCTTCGCGTCCGCCTTTCAGAACCTGCCAAGATATGACGGAGATCGGCCGCTCGCTGCGTGGCTGGCCCGCGTGGCGATCAACAAGAGCCGCGACTGGCATCGGCGGCGGCGCATACGCCAGATATTATCGTTCGCTTCTTCGCTGCCGCCCGAGACGATGGAGAGTGAGCGGGACGAGGCGCCGGGTGCCGACGCCATCACCTTCGATCGCGCAGAGCTTGCGCGGCTTTCGCGCGCGGTGTCCGATCTGCCGGCCACGCTCAAGGAGACGCTTTTGCTGCGGACCGTGGAGGGCTTGTCCCAGGCGGAAACCGCCGCCGCGCTGGGGATCAGCGGAAAGGCCGTGGAGACGCGGCTCCGGCGTGCGCGTGAAAGATTATCGAAAATTCTCGACTTCGCGTGAGGGGATGAGCCTATTTGCGCGTAATGAAAGATAAGGTCGGCGGCCCCCCCCCCCCGCCGGCCGCAAGCATTGAACTGGAGCGAAGGAAAGGCATGAGCCGCAATCTAAACCGGCGCGACGTAATGCGCGGAACCGCCATGCTTGGCGGCACGCTGGCCATGTCGGCCTACCTGCCGGCTTGGGCGCAACCCGTGTCGCGCGGCATCGCCAAGCCGCTGCCGATCGTATCGGGCACGGAAATCGCCCTGACGATCGACCGGATGAAGCTGGTCATGGACGGGATCACGACGCCGGCAATCGGCGTCAACGGCACCGTGCCCGCACCGCTCGTCCGCCTCCAGGAGGGCCAGAACGTCCGTCTCGCAGTGACCAACAATCTCGACGAGGATAGCTCGATTCACTGGCACGGGCTCATTCTGCCGTTCCAAATGGACGGCGTGCCCGGCATCAGCTTCCCTGGCATCAAGGCGCGTTCGACCTTCGTATACGAATTCCCGATCTTGCAGTCGGGCACCTACTGGTATCACAGCCATTCGGGCGAACAGGAGCAGGCAGGGCTCTACGGACCCATCGTGATTGATCCGGCCGGTGCCGACCCGATCGCGTTCGACCGCGAGCATGTGATCGTCCTCTCCGACCATAGCGAAATGACGGGCGAGGAAATTTTCCGCAAGCTCAAGCAGATGGGCGGCGCCTATTTCAACTATCAGCGCCCGACGCTGAGCGGGCTGCTCGCCGGCCGCGAGATGCGCCTCAAGGATCGGATGGAATGGGGCAAGATGCGCATGGACCCGGCCGATATTGCGGATGTTACGGGGTCGACCTACACCTTCCTCGTCAATGGCTTTGGCCCTTACGACAACTGGACGGGCCTCTTCCGACCGGGCGAGCGGGTTCGGCTGCGCATCGTCAATGCTGCGGCGCAAACCAACTTCAACGTGCGCATCCCTGACTTGCCGATGACGGTGGTGCAGGCCGACGGCCAGAACGTCCGGCCGGTAACCGTGGACGAATTCCAGATCGGCGTCGCGGAAACCTTCGACGTGATCGTGACGCCCGAGGACCGCGCCTACAGCTTCGTTTCCGAGGCGATCGACCGATCCGGCATGGGGCGCGCGACACTGGCCCCGCGCGAGGGCATGATCGCCCCGGTCCCGCCGCTCCGCCCGCGCACGTTGCTGACCATGACCGACATGGGCATGGACATGAGCGGGATGGAGGGGATGTCCGGTATGGCGGACGAGAACCCGGTCGCAAAGCGCGGGCCGGATCCCACGTTGATGCAGAATGCCTCGCGCAACCTGTGGAAGCTCACCGGGTGGAAAGAGCCCACCGATCACGGAACGAAGGCGGTAGGCGCTGCGATGGCCGGCATGGCTGGGATGGGGGGCGACCAGATGAGCGGCGCTATGCCAGGGATGGACCATAGCCAAATGGCGGCGGGCGCTGCCGGGATGGCGGGCATGGACCATGGTCAGATGAGCAGCGGCGGCATGGCCGGGATGGATCATGGGTCAGGCGGCAGCATGGACATGAACATGCGCAACCCCAAGAACGCGCCCGGCGTCAAGATGGGGCCGGGAGTGCAGACCATCTCGCCGATGCCGAAGGACCGCACGGGCGAGCCGCCGCAGGGGCTGGAGGACGCGGATCATCGCGTGCTCACTTATCGCGATCTTGTCGCGCTCGACCGCAACCCGGACGTTCGCGCCCCGTCGCGTCAGTTGGAGATCCACCTGACGGGCAATATGGAGCGCTACATGTGGGGCTTTGACGGCCAGAAGATGAGCGACCCTGCCGACCCCATCCCGTTCCGCAAGGACGAGCGCGCGCGCGTCACCCTGGTCAATGACACGATGATGCCGCACCCAATTCATTTGCACGGCCACTTCTTCGAGCTGGTAACCGGACATGGCGACTTCGCGCCTCGCAAGCACACGGTGAATGTGGCGCCCGGCGGTAAGATGACATTCGACGTAACGGCCGATGCGCCCGGCGACTGGGCGTTCCACTGCCACAATCTTTATCACATGACCGCGGGGATGATGCGTGTCGTGACGGTTCGCCCGATGGGCGAGGAGAACCGCGATGCAGCCTAAGTTCCTCTTGATCGCCGGCGGCGCGGCGCTTGGCCTCGCAACGCCGGCGGCCGCGCAGATGGACCATTCCAACATGCCCGGCATGAAGATGCCGCCGCCAAAGGCGCCAGCGGTAAAAAAGCCTGCCGCCAAGAAGCCCTCAGCGACCAAGCCCGCCGTGCACAAGGAGTCCGCGAAGCCTGCCGCCAGGTCGACACCGCGCGCGAAGGCGGGATCGGGGGCCAAGCCTGCCGCAAGTCGGTCCGCCAAGCCTCCGGTCGGTGGACCGGCTGTTGCTGATCCTCACGCCGGTCATGACATGTCCGCCATGCCCGGTATGAATATGCCTGAAGCCAAACCTGATGCCAGTTCGGGGCACGACATGTCCGCGATGCCAGGTGCGTCCGGCGGCGCCAACCCCGCTGAGCCAGGTGCTATGCAAGGCATGGACCATGGATCGATGCCGGGAATGGGCCAAAGTTCGGGCGCGATGCAAGGCATGCCGGGACACGGCATGGGAAGCATGCCCTCAGCCACGGGCGCGGCGATGATCGGCACCAACCTTCAGGCCGGCACCGCTCCGCCGCCGCCCATCCCGACCGATCGGGCCGCGGACCAGGTCTACTCTGCCGCTGCTATGGCGCATTCGCAGCAGCATCTGCGGTCGATGCACGGCGGGCAGAATTTCTCCCAGGTCATATTCAATCTGGCTGAAGTCCAGATCCGGGACGGTCGCGATGGTTACCGGTGGGACGGCAGTGCCTGGTATGGGGGTGATATCAACCGGCTGGTGCTCAAGACCGAGGGCGAAGGGAATATCGGGGGAAGTCTGGAAGCGGCGGAGGTACAGGCGCTTTATTCGCGCGCCATTGGCCCATACACCGATATACAGCTTGGCGTCCGCTACGATTTCAAGCCCAACCCCTCGCGCGTCTATGCGTCGGTCGGCTTCGAAACGCTGGCACCCGGCTTCTTCGATGTCGAGGGCGCACTGTTCCTGTCCAACAAGGGCGACCTGCTGGGGCGCCTGGAAGGTTATTACGATCAGCGGATCACGCAGCGGCTGGTTCTTCAGCCACGCGCCGAACTCAACTTCGCCGCGCAGGACGTGCCGGAAATCGGCATCGGCTCAGGCCTTTCCACGGCCGAACTCGGTCTGCGTCTCCGCTACGAGATCAGGCGCGAGTTCGCGCCCTATGTGGGCATATCGTACGACCGCAGCTTCGGGGACACAGCCCGCTTCGCGCGCGCCGAAGGCCAGGGCGCGGCGTCGACCAGCCTCGTTCTGGGCATTCGCACATGGTTCTAAGGCCAACTAGTCTTGTTGCGTTGGCCAAGGCCAAGAAGGAGAAATCGATGTTCAAGGCAGTAACGCTTCTGGCTCTGGCGGCGATGGCAGCGAGCCCGGCTTTGGCTCAGCAGCAGATGCAAGGCATGGACCACTCGAAAATGCAGGGCATGAACCACGACAACATGCCTGGCATGAACACGCCCTTCATGCCCGCCGAGATGGCGATGCACGAGAAGATGATGAGGGCCAAAGGCGCCAATGCAAATGAGACGTGGGCCCGCAAGATGATCGAGCATCACCGCGGTGCGATTGCCATGTCGCAGATCGTTCTCCGCGAGGCGCCCGATGCGAAGACCCGGCAAATGGCTCAGAAGTCTATTGCCGAGCAAAACAAGAGCATCAGTGAACTCCAGGCGATGCTCCGGGCGATGGGCAAGTCTCCGCAGTGATAACCTTCGTTCCTTCCGTCCTCAATCAGGGGGCGGGAGGAATGACCAAGGAGTTTTTCCATGAAGACAGCTTTGCGATCCGCGCTTACTGCCGCAGCTTTTTTGGTTCCGGTTGCCGTCAGCGCGGCCACCCCGATCGTTATGCACCGCGACCCCGGATGCGGCTGTTGCGCCAAGTGGGCGGCGCAGGTGCAGCGGCAGCTCGGTCGCCAGGTGCGCGTCGTCGATGATCCGAGCCGCGCCGCGCTGCAGAAGCGCGCGGGAGTCCCAGCGGACGTCTCGTCCTGCCACACAGCAATCGCCGATGGCATGGCTTTCGAGGGCCACGTGCCGATTGCCGACGTGAAGCGAGCTCTGGCGACCCGGCCCGAGGGCGTACGGGGCCTCGCGGTCGGCGGTATGCCGCTCGGCTCGCCGGGAATGGAAGTGCCGGGCGTCAAGGCACAGGCCTATGACGTGGTCGCCTTCGGCCCCGGGGGGCGCCGCCTGTTCGCCCGCCACGGCAGCTGATCGGCGGTTTTTTCAGGCTGGGGCGGCAGACGCGGTCGCCGCAGCTGGTGTAGCTCCACGGCCCAGTTCGTCTTGAAGAGCGGGCGATGGGTTTCACGAAAGGATTTGGCCGGGTGAGGCAAACGGGCATTGATGAACACGAAACAAGGGGTTGGGTGATGCGCGGTAAACGAAGCGGAGCCTTCGCTTTGCTCCTTGCGGTTGCAATGTCAGTAAGCACATCGGCAGCGGCGCATGAAGATCACGATGCGCTCGGGGCCGGGCCAGGTGCTAACAGCGCAGTCGAGACTCAGAAAAAGGATGGAGCAGACGCTGGCGACGGCCACATGGGCATGGGCTCTATGTCGACCGTGGACATGAACATGGGCGGCCGCGACATCGCCGGCGACGACATGGACATGGGCGGCATGCACGAGGAGACCGCCAACAAGAACAAGAGTTTCGGTGAACGGCTTGTGAGCTGGCTGGGCCGGCTGCACACCATGGTCATTCATTTTCCCATCGCACTGTTCATCGGTGCGTTCGGGGTGGAGCTGTTCGGGTTGTGGCGCCGCAACCGCGACTATCAGCATGTCGCACATATAATGCTGGTGGTCGGCGCGCTGGGAGCGATCGCGGCGGCGTTTCTGGGTTGGTTCGCGGGCGGGTTCTACCTGACCGATCGCAACCCGATCCTGATGACGCATCGCTGGCTCGGGACCTTGATCGCGGTCTTCGGCGTCGCGCTGGCTTGGATGCCAGCGCGCCACCGTAAGGTTCCCGAGCGGTCGCGGACGTTGTACTGGGTGGTGCTTGGCCTGATGACGCTCGCTATCTCCATCCAGGGATTCCTTGGCGGAACCTTCATGCACGGCGGAATATACCACTTGGCATTCTGAACCGGTCCGGCTGTGCGCATAAAGCGGTCGTTTTCTGAACAGGCACGGCCGAGGGCGCGTCTTCACCGAGGACGCGCCCTTTGACTGATCAGCGGATCGACTGATACCAGCCTGCGCTGAGCCTGACTCACGTGGGGGATTCCCAAACTGACGAAATTCTGAATCAATGGCGGCCTGCATTTGGAGGGCGTGACCATGGGATCAGCGATCGGCTTGCGGGATGATTTTGA
>NZ_SEOO01000054.1 GCF_004152865.1 Sphingobium cupriresistens
TCCGCGTTGCCATGCTCATCTTCCTCATCGTTCCCTCCCGACCGTTGCCGGGAGCATTCTAGATGAGGCAACGGCCTGTCACTCAGGAGCAAAAAGGGTGAGGCAATGCGGAGGCGGGCGTCAATCAAGATGAGAACAGATTGTCGCTGGCAGGGCCTATTTAGCGGTCTGATTGTCGCGGGCCGACATTTTCTCGACGGTTTTGATTGTCGCGTAGATTGGCGGCCGTCGGCGGGCGCAGGAAGGCTGTTTTCGAGGACCTGTCGAGCGAGATCATCCAGGACGATGTCTTCCAGCGCCTGCGGACCTTTCTCAATGTCATCGTGACGGGTCATCAGGCGTTCCTTACCGAAGAAGCGCTGACGGCGATCGCGACGACAACCCTGCAAAGCCTGTTTCGACCATCGAACGCCGGCTCTCGGCGCTGGTTTGGGTCTCCCGATCCCGTCTCAAGGCCGTTGCGCCAAACCACCACTTGCCCCCGCTTCCACTGGTAGACGCCGCCCCCTTGGCCATCACGGCACAGACGATCCGCGCCATCTTGTGTACCAACGCACCAGCCAGTGCGGACAGATCCATGAAACCCTCAACGGATCACACTGCCAAGTTCTGCAATTACAGATTCTGACTCTAAGAATCTCGGGGCCATCAGACCGGTTGAACTCACCGCCGCCTTTTTTGCCGAAGGGGCTGCGCTTCGCTCAGCTGTCGGCCACGCTGTTTTGCAGAATGTTGATCTCAGGGTTCGCGAAAATCCGCAACAAAACGACAGGCAAGCCGCGATACAGACCGAACTTGGACCTGTTCAGAGGATGCATATTACGTTAATTGCAGCGGCAAATTGAGAACACCCTAACCTTACTTTATTTTCTATCGGACATTGGAGCCGGAAAGGAAACTATGAGCATTCACACTGAACATGCACCCGCAGCTAGCCTGTTGGAAAAGCTGTCGCAGCGTAATGCGGTTATCGGCATCTTGGGCATGGGTTACGTTGGCCAGCCGCTGGCGTTGCGTTACGCCGGGATCGGCTTCAAGGTTCTCGGCTTCGACATCGACGCGGCCAAGGTCGCGCAGCTGAACGAGGGCAAGTCGGGGATCGAGCATATCGACGATGCGGCTATCGACGCAGCGAATGCCGCAGGCATGGAGTGTACCACCGATTTCAGCCGGGCGTCTGAGGCTGATGCGCTGATTCTCTGCGTACCGACGCCGCTGAACAAGTACCGTGAACCAGATCTAAGCTATGTCATCACTACCTCGGAGTCGGTGATCCCCTATCTGCGCGCCGGTCACGTTCTGTCGCTGGAAAGCACTACCTATCCAGGCACCACCGAAGAAGAGTTGCTACCCCGGATGGAGGCCCGTGGCCTGACTGTCGGCAAGGACGTGTTCTTGGTGTACTCGCCTGAGCGAGAAGATCCGGGCAATGCGAATTTCACCACCAACACGATCCCCAAGGTCGTGGGTGGTCACACGCAAGCCTGTCTTGAGGTGGGCAAGGCGCTCTATGCTCCGGCCATCGACCACATCGTACCCGTCAGCTCGACAAAGGCGGCCGAGATGACCAAGCTGCTCGAGAACATTCACCGCGCTGTAAACATCGGCCTTGTCAACGAGATGAAGATCGTTGCTGATCGCATGGGCATCGACATTTTCGAGGTGATCGACGCAGCGGCGACCAAGCCTTTCGGCTTCACCCCTTATTATCCGGGTCCGGGCCTTGGCGGGCATTGCATCCCGATTGACCCCTTCTATCTGACTTGGAAAGCCCGCGAATATGGGCTGCATACGCGGTTCATCGAGCTTGCGGGCGAGATTAATCGTGCCATGCCGGAATACGTTCTCGACAAGCTAATAAAAGCGCTGAACGATCGGCAGAAGTCACTCAAGGGTAGCCGTGTCATGGTTTTGGGCATCGCCTACAAGAAGAACGTCGATGACATGCGCGAAAGCCCCGCGGTCGAAATCATGGAACTGCTACGGGGTGCCGGCGCAGATCTGCAATATTCGGATCCGCATGTGCCGGTCTTCCCCAAGATGCGAGAGCACAAGTTCGATCTCAGCAGCGTTCCCCTGACGGTAGAAACCCTCGCCACCTGCGACGCCGTAGTCGTGGCGACCGATCACGCGAAGTTCGACTACGACCTGATCCGCAAAAACGCACCTCTGATCATCGACAGCCGAGGTGTCTACCGTGATGTTGACGAAAACATCGTGAAGGCTTGAAACGCGCATCGCGAACCTAAACATCGGCCTTCCAGTGCCTCCAATGGAAACAGGGAGTTTTGAACATTGGGAATATCCAACGATCCCTATACCATCGATACGGAGACGATCTTTGCGGCAACGGGTCTATACTTTCCTAATGTTCGGTTTTCTGCAATCGGAGACGTGCATTCAAATCATTCAAGAAAAATACTGTCGTTCCTAAAAGATACGAAGTTTACACCATTTGTGGCGGGTAATCCGTATATCTCTGGGGTCTTTTGCACCCCAGAGATATCACAATATCTTCCGGCCCATATTGAGGCATTGGTCTGCCCAGATCCAAACTGGGCCTTCTTTATGTTGTTGGACGCGCTCGCAGCTCGAAGACACTTTCCCAAAAGTGTGATCGATATTTCAGCGGTGACCAAGGGAGCCCACATCGCTGAGCGCGGCGTCGTGCTTGAGCGTAACGCCAAACTGGAGGCCTTCGTTAACATCCATTCAGGCGTCAGGATTGGAGAGGGCTCGATCATTCGGGCAGGTGCGGTGTTGGGTCTCGATACTTTCCAGCACCAACGCACATCCAAGGGACTTGTGAGTCCTAGGCATGATGGGAACCTTCTCGTATCGTCAAACGTCGAAATCGGCGCAAACGCCATGATCAGCCGTGGCTTTTCGTATCGAAACACGATCATTGGGCCCTCGGCCAAGATAGATGCCGGTGTCTATATCGGCCACGGTGCACAGATTGGTAGCCGGGCCATCATTTGCGCCGGTTCTCGTGTCATGGGTCATGTATCGATTGGTGATGATGCCTTCATCGGCCCGGGAGCTACGATCAGTAGCCGTATTCATGTTGGTGAAAGGGCCCGCATCTCGATTGGTTCCGTCGTGACGCGAAATGTCGATTCCGATGAGGTTGTGACTGGGAATTTCGCCATTCCTCACGAGGATTTCATCCGGTTGCTGAAGGCCTCTACCCGAAAGATCGAGAATGGTAGTTAGATCACCTTTAGAGCTGCGGGAGCGCAAGGGCACTATGAAGGGCCTACCCAGTACCGTTTTGCGTGATGTCATTCAGTTGCTATCTGGTACGGCGATCGGAAGGCTTATCCTCCTTGCCGCGATGCCGCTTGTGACGCGTCTATACAGTCCGAAGGACTTCGAACTGCTCGCGGTCTACGCGGCCCTAGTCGGAACAGTTGCCGTCGTTGCCTGTCTTCGCTTCGAGATTGCCATCCCCCTCGCTGAAAACGACGACGACGCAATTCATTTGCTTGCTTTGTCGTTAATGTCCGTGGCGGGGGTGGTTGCGCTGATTTTTCTTCTCACCCTCACCCTGCCGCAGCAAATCGCCGAGTTGGTCGGTTCGCCCGGAACCGGAGCCTATATGTGGCTGATTGCGTTGGGTGTGGCGATGACCGCCAGCTATTCGGCGCTGCAATTCTGGGCCGCGCGCAACCGGCGTTTCGGCGCCATCGCTCGGACCCGGGTCGGACAGGCGACCACCGGCGCGGTGACCATGTTGGGGTTCGGCTGGCTTGGGCTGGCGCCAATGGGGCTCTTGCTTGGCAATATGTTCTCACTGGGCGGGGGCGGGCTGTCCTTGGCAGCCCAAGTGATGCGCTGGGACCGGGCGGCCCTACGGGTCTTGACGCGTCGCGGTTTGGCGGCAACACTAGGTAAATACCGGCGCTACCCGATTTTTTCGACGCCTGAAGCCTTGGCCAATGTCGCGGGTATTCAAGTGCCGATCCTTATGATTGCGGCGATGGCCGAGGCCGAAGCCGGGCAATTATTCCTAGCGATGCAGATCATGGCCGCGCCAATGACGCTGCTTGGGGCCTCGGTCGGTCAGGTCTATGCATCTCGCGCGCAGGAGGAGTTACGAAACGGCACGCTGTATCGATTTACCTTATCCATGATGCGCCGGCTATTCCTAATCTGCTTGGTTCCGATGGCAGCCGCCGCGCTACTGGCGCCGCAGTTCTTTCCGGTGGTCTTTGGCGCTGAGTGGGCCCGCGCCGGGGTGATCGTCACCTGGATCGCGCCATGGATGCTGTTGCAACTGACGGTCTCGCCCGTGTCGATGGGCCTGCATGTGACGGGAAATCAGCGCATTGCGATGTCGCTGCATGTATTCGGATTGGCACTGCGCGTGGGGTCGGTGGGCGCGGCTGCGCTAATCCCCGGCATCGGCGCGGTCGAGGGATACGCCACCTCTGGCGCGCTTTTCTACGGCCTTTGCGCCATTATTGTGTTGGGAGCCATACGAAAAACATGAGAATTTCCTATGCTCTCGCGCGGTTCCTCAAACACTCGCGACTCAAAGCCGTGAGAGGCTCCACTCTTCACACGCAGGCCCGGATCGCGGCCGCATCGCAGGTGATCGACAGCACGATTGGCCGGTATACGTACTGCGGCACCGACTGCGTCGTCGTGAACGCCGATATCGGCAGCTTCAGTTCGATTGCCGATTTTGTGATGATCGGTGGCGCGACCCATGCCATGGATCACGTCTCGATGAGCCCAGTCTTCCATGCGGGTCGAAATAGCTTCAAGCGGGTCTTCAGTGCTGTTCCCGCCCCGAAGACACCGCGAACGATTATTGGACATGACGTCTGGATCGGCCACGGAGCAAAGATTGCGGCGGGCGTCCACGTTGGAAACGGTGCCGTGGTTGCCATGGGCGCGGTGGTGACGCGAGACGTCGGACCCTATTCTGTTGTCGGCGGTGTCCCTGCAAGGTTGTTGCGGAAACGCTTTTCCCCGGACATAGCGCTGAAGCTTGCGGCCTTAGCCTGGTGGGATTGGAGCGACGAAACGCTGCAGGAGAGGGCTCATTTATTTGCGGATCCGCGTGCATTGATCGAGGCTCACGAATGAAGATTGTTCATTTCTGCTTGTCGAGCTTCTTCATCGACGGCCGCCTGTATCAGGAAAACGAGCTTGTCCGAGAGCACGCTCGGGCAGGACACGACGTTCTGGTCGTGGCCTCGACGGAGACGTTCGATGAACGGGGACACACACACTACACGCATGCACGGGAGTATGTTGGCGACGAAGGTGTGAGGGTCATCCGCCTTCCATATCGGCGATGGATGCCGTCCAGCGTCGCGCAAAAGATCCGATCCCATCCCGGTGTACGCAAGATTCTCGAGGATTTCGCGCCCGATGCAATCATGTTTCATGGCTCGTCAGGGTGGGAGCTGCAGACGGTGGGCCGCTATGCGCGCACGCATCCCGAGGTGGTGTTCAACATCGACAGTCATTCCGATGCCATCAACAGCGGGCAAGGGTGGATCTCGAGGGAGATTCTGCATAGGCGTTTCTATGCGCCAATTCTGCGCAAGGCGATGCAACAATCAGGGCCTCTTCTGTGCGTCTCGCTCACGGTGATGAATTTTGCTCACGAAGTGTATGGCGTTCCTCACTACAGGCTAGAGTTCTTCCCGCTCGGTGGGCAGATCCCCGATGACGAGACCCGAGCAGTACATCGGCAGGAGGTGCGCCAGCTGCTTGGCATCGCCGCAGATGACATCATGATCGTGCAATCGGGCAAGCAGAACCGCCTCAAAAAATTACCCGAGTCGCTGCGAGCGTTGTCCGCGGTCGACAATCCCAGACTACGCCTAGTGATTGCCGGGGTCCTGCAGGAAGATGTTCGCGCGGAATGCGAGGCCTTAATCGCCGCCGATCGACGCGTGACGTTTCTGGGCTGGCAGGATCCGGACGAGCTGACCGCCCTGCTGTGCGCTGCAGATGTGTATCTGCAGCCCGGCACGCAGTCCGCCACGATGCAGCACAGCCTGTGCTGCGGCTGCGCGGTCATCCTAGATGCGATTCCGGCACATGAAATCTATGTCGACGGCAACGGTTGGTTGGTGGGCACTCAATCCGACCTTATTACGGCTCTGCGAGAAGTTCGGGATGCAAACCTTCTGGCGCTGCAGGCCTGCTCATTGGATTTTGCAAGGCGGAAACTCGACTACACAGTTCTCAGCAACAGGCTACTCATTAGAGGCGGCCGATGAAAAACGCGGGACAACTTAATGATTCTAAGACCTTAAGATCTTATTCCAAGATTCTTCTGGGAGCAGTTCTTCTTATATTATATGTGTGGATTTTTACACATTTATATGTGGAAAACATCTATCCGCGGTGGCGCTATTTTGGCTTTAGACTCGGAGTTGATAACGGAAATTCCTACAAGATTGGCTTAATTTGTATCTTCGCAGGATATATTTTTATTCCGCGAGAGGCAAAGATGGCCTCGGATTACGTCTTGTGGCTTTTGTTCGTACTTGCGTTTGTACCCATTCAAATTACCTTTGGACTTTCTGATAGCATCCCCAATGGCGGAGTTTATTATCAGATAGCATTGCTCATTTCCTTTATCATATCGACCTTTATCGCCCGGCTCTCTGGGCGGATCTCGTGGGTGATGCAAGCTCCTAACAGAAAATCCGAGAATTCTAGAAAGCAGACTCGACCCGGCGCATTCAAAAGATTGTTCATTATGGCTTCCGCTATAGTTGTATTGCTGCTGGTTTTCCGATTTCGATCGATTATGACTTTGGCAGGCATCGAAGATGTCTATGCGCAAAGGGCAGCTGCTTACGAGTTCGGCATTGGCGCATTTTTTGGATATCTTATATTATGGGTAACCTATCTCTTTTCTCCCCTTATCATCGCTATAGGGCTGGTCGAAGGGAAGAAGAGGCTTATTTTTTTGGCGATACTCATGTTTCTCGCTATTTACATGATCACCGCGTCGAAGACTACTTTTGTTATTGCCGCATTCTGCATATCTATTCATTTCTTGAACCGGCTTAGCCTACCTAAAAATATGTATCTTTTGTTCTTTTTTCCAATAATTCCAATGATAATTGCTATGGCTTTCGAGTTTTCGAATAGTACATATATCGGTATAGCCTCCGCTTACATTGTAGACCAAATCGTTATCCGCGGAATTGCTATTCAAGCTATGATATTTAATTTATACGTGGAGTTTTTTTACAACAATCCTGTCACTTATTACTCACACGTGACTGGAATTTCGTCCATCATAAAATATCCATACGACCTTCCGGTTGGAAGGGTCATTAGCGTCTACCAATACGGCAACCCTGATGCTAACGCCAATTCTGGTATTTGGGCAACTGACGGGGTTGCAGCCGCCGGACCTATAGGTATTATTATTGTTGGATTCATGCTTGGAATTTTCTTAGGATTTGCAAATAGGTTTACAAAGAATGTAGATCAACAATTCTTGTCAATAGCTATGGTTCCTCTTGCAATGCTTATGGTCAATGCTTCTCTGTTTACCACACTTGCTTCAGGAGGTGGCTGCTTACTGGTATTGCTGGTGCAAAATCTCTGGAAAGACGTGATACCCGCTACTAGCATGCTCCCGGCATGATGAATTCCTTCTGAGGGAACGTTAAATGAACGAACGCAATGCCATCCTCATCACTGGCGGCACCGGCTCCTTTGGCAAGACCATGCTCCAAGATCTATTGGACAAAGGCTATCCCGAAGTCCGGATTCTCAGCCGTGACGAAGAGAAGCAGGACATGCTGCGCACCACGTTGCGCAGCCCGAATGTGCGCTACTACATCGGCGATATCCGCGACCGAGACAGCGTCGACCGGGCCATGGCTGGCGTCGATTGCGTGTTCCATGCCGCCGCGCTGAAACAGGTGCCCTCGTGCGAGTTCTTCCCGATCGAGGCGGTACGTACCAATATCCTCGGCTCGGAAAACGTCATCCGCTCGGCTACAGCCAACAACGTGCGCTCGGTTGTCTGCCTGTCGACCGACAAGGCGGTGCTACCGGTCAACGCCATGGGCATGTCCAAGGCGATGATGGAGAAGCTGGCGCAGGCGCTGGCCCGCACGCTGGGTCCCGATGCCCGGACCATTGTGTCGATGGTCCGCTATGGCAACGTGATGTATTCGCGGGGCTCAGTAATTCCGCTTTTCATCCGGCAGATCAAGACGGGCGCGCCGATCACAGTGACCGAGCCGCAGATGACGCGCTTCCTGATGCCGCTGCGGGATTCTGTGGCGCTGGTGCATCATGCCTTCGATCATGCCCGTTCGGGCGACCTCTTCATTCGCAAGGCCGCCTCCTCGACCATCGCCGATCTGGTTACGGCGCTGCTGGACCTGTTCGGCGTGCCGGATCAACCGGTCGAGGCGATCGGATGGCGCCATGCTGAGAAGCTCTATGAAACCTTGGCGACGGCGCAAGAACTGGGTCAGTCCGAAGATATGGGCGACTATTACCGGATTCGCATGGACAACCGGGACCTCAACTACAAGGCCTACTTCACCGAAGGTGAGCACGAGACCGTCCACCTCGACGATTACCATTCGCACAATACCGAACGGCTCGATGTCGAGGGGGTGAAGGCGCTGCTGCTGTCGCTGCCCGAGATCAAGGCTGAGCTGGCCGCATGGAACGCGCGCGCATGAAGATCGTCATCACCGGCGCCGGCGGGCTGGTCGGCTGGCACTCGGCGGTCAGGGTTCACGCGGCCAATTGCGCGGCGCGTTTCAAAGGAGCCAACGCGCCCTATGAACTGGTGCTACTGGATCACGCGGCTTTCGAGGATGACGCCAAGCTCGATGCCGCGCTGGCCGGGGCCGGGGGAGTGCTGCATTTCGCGGGCGTCAACCGGGCACCAGACCCGGTGGTCGCGGCGGGAAATCCCGCCATCGCTCGCCGACTGGCCGAGGCCTGCGCCCGCACCGGCAGCCGCCCACATGTAGTATATGCGAATTCCACCCATGCGACCAGTGACACGACTTACGGCCGTTCGAAGCGGATTGCGGGAGAAATCCTCGCGGGGATCGGCGGGCGCTACAGCGACCTCGTGTTGCCGCATATCTTCGGCGAAGGCGCCCGGCCGCGCTACAACAACGTTACTGCGACCTTCATCGAGGCAGTGATCGCCGGTCAGACGCCCGAGATCAATCTAGCTGGCCGCGTCTCGCTCTTGCATGCGGGAGAAGCGGCGCAGGTGGCGCTGGAGGCGATGGCCCAGGGCCGGACTGGTACCATCCGTCCCGCCGCGCGCGACATCACGGTGACCGAGCTTTTCGAGCTGCTGCAGGGGTTCCATCGCGACTACGGAAGGAATGTCTATCCCGATCTGGGCGATCCCTTCACCATGACGCTGTTCAACACCTACCGCGCGGCGCTCTATCCCGGCGGGTTCCCGCGTCCGCTGAAGCTCAACACCGATGCCCGCGGGACCCTGTTCGAGGCGGTGAAGGGCGGTGGCGGCGGGCAGACCTTTGTCTCGACGACCAAGCCGGGGGTGACGCGCGGTGACCATTTCCACCTGAACAAGGTGGAACGGTTCTTGGTCGTGCAGGGTGAGGCGATGATCCGCATCCGCAAGGTGCTGAGCGAAGAGGTCTGGGAATTTCCCGTATCAGGAAGCGCGCCGGCGCCAGTCGACATGCCGACGCTGCACACACATTCGATCGAGAATGTCGGTCAGGGAGAACTGTTGACGCTGTTCTGGACGCACGATCTCTTCGACCCCGCCAATCCTGACACTTTTGCCGATAAGGTTTTGAAATGAAACTCCTCAAGGTCATGACCATCCTCGGTACACGACCCGAGATCATCCGTTTGTCGCGCGTCATGGCGCGTCTCGACGACTTCACCAATCATGTGATTGTGCACACCGGCCAGAACTGGGACTACGAGCTGAACGGGGTGTTCTTCGAGGATCTGGGTGTGCGTAAGCCGGATTACTTCCTCAGCACGGGCGGCGGCACGCTGGGCGAGACGCTGGGCAAAATCCTGATCGAGAGTGAGAAGGTTCTCGCTCAAGGAAAGCCCGACGCGGTGGTGGTGCTGGGAGATACCAACTCGGCAATCTCGGCGATCATGGCGCGGCGGATGAAGGTGCCAGTCTATCACATGGAGGCTGGGAATCGCTCGTATGACCGCAACGTCCCCGAGGAGACGAATCGCAAGCTGGTCGACCATATCGCGGACTTCAACCTAGTCTATACCGAGCACGCTCGCCGACACCTGCTGTCCGAAGGCGTGCATCACCGGAGGATTTACCTGACCGGCTCGCCCATGCGCGAGGTGCTCGATCATTACCGCCACCAGATCGAGACGTCGGACGTCCTGACACGGCTGGGTCTGATGGAGCGCGGGTATTTCATCGTATCGCTGCACCGCGAAGAGAACGTGGACAGTTCTGCCCGGCTCGGCCAGTTGGTCGCGGCGCTGAACCTGCTGGCCGAACACCATGACATGCCGGTCATCGTCTCGACCCATCCCCGGACTCGCAAGCGGCTGGACGCGCTGCAGGGCCAAGCGCTGGATGCGCGGGTGCAATGGATGAAACCCTTCGGGTTCCACGATTACAACCACCTGCAGATGAAGGCCTATTGCACCATCTCAGACAGCGGCACCATCGCCGAGGAAAGCTCGATATTGGGCTTCCCTGCCATCACCCCGCGTGACGCCATAGAACGGCCCGAGGGGCTGGACGTCGGGTGCATCATCGCCACCGGTCTTGACCAGAATACCATCGTCAACAGCGTCGAGGCTGTGACGCGGATGTTCGCTGAGCGGGTGGCAGCGGGTGTTTCGCATCCGGTCCCCGCGGATTATTGCGTCACCAACACCTCCGAGCGCGTGGTCTCGCTGATTCTGGGGACGGCGAAACTGTCGAATGCCTGGGACGCAATCCGAACAAACGACCTGACATGACCAAGACTAACCGAGCCGACGCCGCGGTGCCAAAGCCACGGATCATCCACCTCAGCCAGCTGTTCGATCCCGAGCCCACCTTCAAAGGGCACGATTTCATCAGGCGGCTCGAGGATCGCGGCTTCGAGGTCGAGGTCGTCACCGGCTTTCCTAATTATCCCGGTGGGAAGGTTTATGATGGCTACGAAATCCGCCCCTTAGTCCGCGAAACGATGGGTCAGACTGCGGTGACGCGGTTGGCCGTATATCCGTCGCACGACAAATCGGCTTTGAAGCGGATCGTGACCTACGCGACCTTCATGATCACCGCGTTCCTCTATCTGACCTTCTGGTCCAAGCGATCGGATCTTGTTTATGTCTATTACCCGGCGCTGACCGCCGGGCTGGCGGCCGTGGGGGCCAAGTTCTTTCGCCGGACGCCGGTCCTGCTAGATATGCAGGACATGTGGCCCGATTCCCTAGGCTCGTCGGGGATGATGCAGAACCGCGTGCTGCTTGGCATCACCAACGCGGCCTGCAACTTCCTCTACCGGCACTGCGATCACATCTTGGTCCTGTCACCCGGCTTCAAGACCCTGTTGATGGAGCGCGGGGTCCCAGCCGAGAAAATCACTATCGTCTACAACTGGGCCGACGAACCGCCCGCGATCGAGGATGGTTGCCTGCCTGAAGGATTCGATCCGGCGGACGGGTTCCGGGTGCTCTTTGCCGGGAACATGGGCGCGGCGCAGCAGTTGGATACGATAATCGACGCCGCCCGCAGCCTGCGCGACCAGCATCCCGATTGCGTCTTCTATTTCATGGGCGGCGGCATCGACAAGGATCGCCTTGCCGATCGGGCGCGTGGGCTGGATCTGCCCAACGTGAGGTTCTTGCCGCGAGTGCCGTTGCAGGAGGTCCAGCGCTTTCTGGCTACCGCCGATGCTCTACTGGTGCACCTAGCCGACGAGCCCTTATTTCGCATCACGATTCCGTCCAAGACGCAGGCCTATCTTTATGCCGGCCGGCCCATTCTGATGGGGGTAGTGGGCGATGCTGCCGATCTGGTTCGCGAGGCGGATGCGGGCTATGTGTTCAACCCTGGGGATTCCGAGTCGCTAGCCGATTGCGTCCGGCAGCTCATTGCCGATGGACCGGCACGCCGCGATGAAATCGGACGCCATGCACAGAGCTTCTATCGAGAGAGGTTGCGTCGGTCCAAGGGGATCGATGCAACCGTTAATTTGATCAATCGTTTTCGAAAAGGGTCGCGCAACAGAGATCCGCACAAAGGGGTGTCGCCGTGATCACCGAAACCGTTCCGTTCTTCCGACCATCGATCGGCGAGGAGGAAATCGCCGCAGTGACTGACTGCCTGCGCTCGGGCTGGCTGACTACGGGGCCAAAGACGGCCGCCTTCGAGAAGGCCTTTACCGAGTTCTTGGGCGGCGGGCTCGAATCCGTTGCCGTCAACTCGGCCACCGCAGCGCTGCACTTGGGGCTGGAGGCGCTCGGTGTAGGGCCCGGCGACGAGGTGATCGTGCCGACGCTGACCTTCACCGCCACGGCCGAGGTGGTTCGCTACTTGGGCGCGCAGCCGGTGCTGGTCGACATTGATCCAGCGACCTTCTGCATCGATCCCGACTGCGTCGAGGCGGCGATCACCCCCCGGAGCAAGGTCATCATGCCGGTGCATTTCGCCGGAAGGATGTGTGACATGACCCGCTTGCGGGCCATCGCCGACCGGCACGGGCTCAAGATCCTCGACGATGCGGCGCATGCGCTGCCTGCCCATCACCAGGGAGTCACGGTCGGCAAGGCGAACGCGGATATCACCGCCTTCAGCTTCTACGCCAACAAGACCATGACCACCGGCGAGGGCGGCATGCTGGTCACCGCTGACCCGGCCATCGCCGACCGGACCCGGATGATGCGCTTGCACGGCATCGACCGCGACGTGTTCAACCGTTTCACCGATCCGCGCGCCAGCTGGGTCTATGACGTCGCGGCCCCCGGATTCAAATACAACCTGACCGACATCGCCTCAGCGCTAGGTCTGGTACAATTGCAGCGCGCCAAGGATTTCGGCCGGATCAGAACCGAGCGCGTCACCCGCTACGACCAAGCCTTCGCCAATCTGCCGCTGCTCCTGCCGCCGCGTCCAGCCGAGGGTGACAGCCATTCCTGGCACCTATACATCGTGCAGCTGAAAGAGGACGCACCCATCGACCGCGACGCCTTCATCTTGGCGCTGAAGGAACGCGGCATCGGCATCTCGGTGCATTACCGGCCGCTACACCAGATGACGGTATGGAAACCCTTCTGCGAGGGCGCCAGCTTTCCGCAGGCGGATCTGGTGTTTAGCCGCTGCGTGTCGTTGCCGCTCTTCATGGCGATGACCGATGCCGAACAGGACCGGGTGATCGAGGTCGTGCGGGACGTTCTGATAGGCGTGTGATGAAGCCGATCGACAACAGGGTTGCTTTCGGGCAACTAGTGAAACGCCTCCTTGACGGGACGGTGGCACTGATCGCGCTGCTGGTGCTGCTGCCGATTTTGGTGGTGGCGGCGCTGGGGATCAAGATGACCTCACCGGGTCCGATCTTCTACCGGGCCAAGCGCGTCGGCAAAGGCGGTAGGGTCTTCTCGATGCTGAAGCTCCGCACGATGCGCATGAACAGCGACGGGGTAAGCGCTATCACCGCCCCGGATGACCGCCGCATCTTCGGTTTCGGCTTGTGGCTGCGGCGTCTGAAGATTGACGAATTGCCGCAGTTCTGGAACATCCTAACCGGCGACATGTCACTGGTCGGCCCCCGGCCTGAGGATCCGAAGATCGTCGAGCGGGATTACAACTGCTGGATGCGGGAAACCTTGCTGGTCGCCCCAGGCGTCACCGGCCCTGGCTCAGTCTATGGCTATTTCTTCGGCGATGCGCTGCTGGATGACGCCGATCCCGAGGGCAGCTATGCCCGGAACCTCCTGCCGCCCAAGCTGGCGCTGGAACGGGCCTATCTGGATCGCGCGGGCGTCCTCAGCGACTTCAGCTATATTCTGCTGACCGCCTGGGCGATTGTCGCGCATATTCTAGGGCGCGAGGTCCGCCTGCCCCGGGCCGATGTCGAGGGCGCCCGTCGCTGGGCGCCGCAGGGTCCTTACCCGATCGCCCGGACATAGTGGCACAGCGTCCGCGCGCCGCGCATCTCGGTCGCGTCGAGGGTGAAGCCGCGTGTCTCGTAGAAGCGGCGCACTGCGTCATTACCCTCGGCGTCGGTTGTCAGAGTGAGTCTGAGCGCCCCCTGCGCACGAGCCGCCTTGATGAAGGCTTCCAACAGCAGCCCGCCGATCCCATCTCCAGAGCTGCCGACCGCGATCGAGGACAGTTCAACGGCATCGATCGGCTGCTGCGCTTGAGCCTCAACCCGGCGCATATTGCGCAGAATCTGTGGCACTAGGCCGGGATCGCGTAGTACGGCCAGCACGATGGCGGGCAGCATCTGCTTGCGCCGCCGCGCAAAGGCTTCGTAGAATTTTTGCGGCTCGAGAAAGCCTATGGCAAAGCCCAAGACCCGCGCAGTCCCAGGTTCCGCCGCCATCAACGCGATCCTGCCGTCGAATTCGAGCGCGGTCTGGTAGTAGGCCCGCAGGAACCGGGTCCCCATGCGCGTCAGGAAGAACTTGGCGAAGGCGATCTTGTGAACCTCGATTACCGCTTCAAGGTCGGATGTCCGAATGTCCCTGATTTCCATTCCCTCATCCTCTGATCCGTCTCAGCTCTCTATAGTGGTTTGTGAACCACAGGCCGGCTATGGCCAAGGTTGAGCATACTTCGGATTCCTATGTTCTGGTAGTAGCCATCCGCGGTAGGCGTCAACTCAAGGTCTGTGCGCCAGACAACGATTTGACGGATATAATGAGAACAAAGTCGTCAGGCGACCACGCGGAGATACTGATATAGGGTTTCACGGCTGATCCCTAGGTCGCGGGCGATGACTGCCTTGCGCTCGCCGGCAGCGACACGGCAATGCAGTTCGGCCAACTTTTCGTCTGAGAGGGAGCGCTTGCGCCCACGATAGGCGCCGCGCTGTTTGGCAAGCGCAATGCCTTCGCGTTGGCGTTCGCGGATCAGGGCACGCTCGAACTCGGCGAACGCGCCCATGACCGACAGCATGAGATTGGCCATCGGTGAATCCTCGCCAGTGAAGGAAAGGCTTTCCTTGACGAACTCAATGCGGATGCCCTGACGGGTGAGCGACTGGACAAGCTTGCGCAGGTCATCAAGATTGCGCGCGAGGCGGTCCATGCTGTGGACGACCAGTATGGGGTGACTACACGAAAGTGACGTATCTGCACGGAAAGGGCGAACGGATAGCGAACGTCACGCGGCAAGTAGGGAGTTGACGGCGCGCAGCGGTCGCAAGGCGTCCGGATCGGGTTGATCTTCAACATTCCAGCTATAGTCACCGGTCAGCGAGATATGCTCCCAGCCCAATGGCGCGATGTGGCGTGCGATTTCGTCGGCTGTGCCGATGTCCGCCAGCGCCATTTCGAGATAGCGAGTGTTCCACAAGATGATGGCGGCGACGAGCAGGTTGAGGCCGGAGGCGCGATAGGTCTGGTTCTCGAACCGACGATCGCGCAGTTCGCCGAGCTGGTTGAAGAAGAGCGCGCGGGCGAGCGCGTTGCGGGCTTCGCCTTTGTTGAGGCCCGCCTGGGTGCGCCGGCGCAGGTCGATGTCGCGCAGCCAGTCGAGCATGAAAATGGAGCGTTCGAGGCGGCCCAGCTCGCGTAGTGCGAGGGCCAGTCCGTTCTGTCGCGGATAGGCGGACAAGCGGCGCAGCATTGCCGAAGCAGTGACGGTGCCGGTGCGGATCGACGTGGCGAACCGCAGCAGTTCGTCCCAATGCGCCGCGACATGACCCAATGCGATCGGTTCGGCCGTCATGCCGGCAAGCAAGGGGCCGGATTCTTGGCCGGGAAGGAGGTGTAAACGACGCTCCTTGATGTCGCGCAGGCGCGGCGCGAAGCGGTAGCCGAAGAAGGGCATGAGGCCGAACACATGGTCCGATGCCCCGCCCGTATCGGTGTAGTGCTCCTCGATCGTCAGGCCGGTCTGGTGATACAGCAAGCCATCCAGCACATAGGGCGCTTCGCCAGCGGTCGCCGCGATCACCCGACTTGCGAAGGGGTCATATCGATCCGAGACATGGGTGTAGAAGGCAACGCCTGGTTCGTTGCCGCTGCGCGCGTTGATGTCGCCGATCGCGGCCCCACGGCCCCCGGCATGAAATTGCTGTCCGTCGCTCGACGAAGTGGTGCCGTCTCCCCACAGCGCGGCGAGCGGCATGGCGCGATGGGCGTCGATCAGCCTTCCCAACGCTTCGCCATAGGCGGCTTCGCTGATGTGCCAGTCGTGAAGATGGGCGAGCTGACGCAGACTTGCGCCCCGGCAGGTTTCCGCCATGCGTGTGAGGCCGAGATTGATGCCATCGGCGAGGATGACCGTGAGCAGCGCATTGCGATCGTCGGCTTCCCGGCCCGAACGACGATGGATGAAGCATTCGCTGAACCCGGTCCAGGCATCGACCTCCAGCAGAAGATCGGTGATCTTCACGCGCGGCAGTCGATCATAGGCGGCGCGACGGGCAATCTCGGTGGCGGGCGGTGTTGCCGCCTTCAGCGGCGAGATGATGAGACCGTTTTCGTCAAGCTTAACCTGGGGCAGCTCCCCTTGCCGTGCAAGGACCGTTACCTGCTCGATCGCCGTGTCGAGCCTGGTGCGCCGTTCCTCGATATGGCGCTCGAAATCCGTTTCGATGGCGAGCGGCAACGGCCCCTTCTCGCGCAGCGCCGCAAAGGTCGCCGGCGGTATGAGATAGCTGTCGAAATCGCGAAACTGCCGGCTTCCCGCGACCCATATATCCCCGGCTCGCAACCGCTCGCGTAGTTGCGACAAGGCGCATAGTTCATAAGCGGCACGATCAACGATGCCATCCCGCAGGACGAACGGGCGCCATGCGGGCGGCACAAAGCGTAGCGGCACGCGATCAGGCAAGCGCCGTTTGCCGGTCCGATATAGCTCCGCGATGATGGCCAGCGCTGACAGGAGCCCCTGAACCGCGCCGGCGCCGCGAAACTCGAAGGCGTTGAGAAAAGCGCCGACAAAGAGCTTCACCGTCCGATGCCGCTCGATCAATTCGGCGGTGCGATCGACGGTTTCCGGTCGCCCGAGCACTTCGGCCTGCTCGACGGCCACGGCGAAGTGCTGCCAGTCCAGCGCCTCGATCTGCGCCAGAGAATCCACGCCCTTGCTGCGCGCGTCGATGAGGAGGCGGCAAGACCCCGTGAGCGTCCGGAGGTGGCCTTGCAACTCGCGCACCGTCTTGAGGGCTTTGTCGCGGGTCCGGTTCTCGGCGCGGCGCGCCATGCTGCCCAACAGCTTGTCGAACATCGTCAGGGTGGCGTCGGTCAGGCTTTCCTCAAGCCGGATGCCGGTTGCCGCCAGCGTCGCATGGCGGCGCAGGGCATTGAGTTCGCCAAGGTGCTGGGGTGTGATGCGGCTGCCTTCGTCCGCCAGCCTGTCAAAAGTCAAAGCCGGGATCATGTCGGCACGGGCGCGATCGAGGCCCAGCGCGCGGATATAGGCGAGCCGTTCGATCAGGCGCAGGATGTTGCGCGCTGCCGGCGATTGTGGCGCATTGCGCATCCAGGATAGCCATGTCGCGACCTGCCCCGGTCGTCGGGCCAGCAAATCGTCCAGGCCCTGAAGGGTGTCAGGCAGCAGGCCATTCGTGAGCACTTCATAGGTAAGCTGTTCGGCTTGCTGGCGCGCCCGCCGCAGCACCGCTTCGAGAATCGACGGAGAAGGCAGGAGGATCTGCAGGCGCCGGAGTTCATCGACGATGACGTCTGCCATCTGGCCGGGGTGTATGATGGTCTGCGCGATTGGGACCGAGAAGGCGACAACTTCACGGAAAGCGTTGCGGTCAAAAATCCTGAACCCGTGCGATCGTCGGATTTCGACGAGATGCTCGCGACGGGTCTGGTCCCGATGGGCATAATCCGCGAAGGCTGCCGGCGCGACGCCGAGTTGCTGCGCCACATAGGCGAGCACAGGAGCGGGCGGGACTTCGCCCGCTTCCAGCGCACGGCCAGGCCATCTCATATATAGCATGAGCATCGCATAGCCGAGCCGGGTGGCATCGCCGCGACGGCGGCCGACAATTTCCAGGTCGTCGCTGGTCAGCGTATAATGACGCGCGATCTCGCGCTCATCGAGCGGCGCGCCATAATGCCTCGCCCAGATTTCCAGGCTCACCAGTCGCCGTCTCGCCAAGCATCATCTCCTTCGCTTTGCGTGTCCGTCAGACGGTCCTCTGGCGGCCAACAGGAATATGTCCGTTAACTCTGGACCTGTAACGGCGATTCGGACAAGATCGCATAATGACGGGAAAACGGACAGGATCGGGCATCATGTGGCGCTGATCGGCTATGCGCGCGTCTCGACCGCAGACCAGAAGCTGTCGCTCCAGCTTGACGCGCTGAACACTGCCGGGTGCGACCGTATATTCGACGA
>NZ_SEOO01000055.1 GCF_004152865.1 Sphingobium cupriresistens
TATCGTCAACAAAACAGTCTTGCTGCGGCACTTCGGGAGGTCGGACGGATCGAGCGCACACTGTTCACGCTGCGCTGGTTCGACGACACCGATCTGCGCCGGACGGTCACCGCCGAACTCAACAAGGGCGAGGCACGCAACAGCCTGGCCCGCGCTGTCGCCTTCCATCGGCTCGGGCGGTTTCGCGACCGTGGCCTGGAGAACCAGCAGACCCGCGCGGCAGCGCTCAACCTCGTCACGGCCGCCATCATTCTTTTCAACTGCCGCTATCTCGGTCGTGCCGTCGATGAACTGCGGCACCGCGGCACACCTGTCGATCCCGCCATGCTGTCCCGATTGTCGCCGCTGGGATGGGACCGCATCAATCTCACCGGCGATTATATCTGGTCCGAGAGCCTCGACCTCGATGCCGATGGCCTCATGCCGCTGCTCATCAAGCCGCTACCGTGAATCTGTGTCCGAATAATGTACAGAGGCCTACTCGCGGATCGGCTTCGTCCACGAGTTCAAACCGCTTACCGAGACCGAAATGCGGCTGCTGCTCGCGACCCACGCCGGCGATTTCGGGATCAGCTTCGACCCGGCCCAACTCGACGCGATCGAAGCGCAGGCAGCCGTGATCCGCATCACGCGCGGCAACTTCCGGCTCATGGAGCGCCTGTTCGCGCAGATGCGGCGGATCATGACCCTCAACCGCGTCGAGGAGGTCACCGCTGACATCGTTCAGGCCGCGCGCGATTGCCTCGTCATCGGACCCGGCAACTGACAAATAGCGCGATCAGAACGCCGCCATTTAGCGCGAGCGTTTACAGCGCGCGTGTCTACTAGGGACCAATCTCCTGCCCTTCAACTCGACGCACTCAGGCAAGCCGGATGCGAGCGAGTGTTTATGGAGAAGGCGTCCGGTGCGCAGCGCGATCGGCCTGAGCTGAAAGCCGCGCTTGATTACCTTCGTGCCGGCGACACGCTGGTGGTTTGGAAGCTCGATCGGCTCGCGCGCTCCGTCCGGCAGCTCGTGGAGACGGCCGAAGATCTTGCTAAGCGCGAGATCGGCCTTCGTGTACTCACCCAGGCGATCGACACCACCAGCCCCGGCGGGCGGCTTGTGTTCCACGTCTTCGCGGCCGTCGCCGAGTTTGAGCGTGAGTTGATGCTGGAGCGCACCCATGCCGGGCTTGCTCAGGCCAAGGCGCTAGGGCGGCGCGGCGGGCGCAAGCCGGCGATGGGGCCGGCCGAGATCAAGCGCGCCAAGGCGATGCTCGCAGACCCCACCATCACCGTTGAGGAGGTAGCGCAGCAATTGGGCGTGCAGCCGTCGACGCTCTACCGCCACATACCAGGCGGCCGCAGTTCGCTAAGCTCGCTAGCGTAGTGGAGGCCGCCCCGAACGGATGGCCGCGTCTTTGTCCCACCCACCCACCCACCCCTGGCCGGGCCTTGCGGCCCGACCTGGGCGCGGAGCACCGTTCAGGTGAACAGGTCGCCGACCGCGCGCAACCGGAAGGCGTTGCGCCAACGGCGCCGGCGATGCTCGGTCGCATCGTGGACCATGTGGCAGCGTTGGCAGAGCGCGGCGAGGTTGCGCGGCCGGTTATCACCCGGATCGTGATTGAGGTGCGCGCTGGCGAGGACGACGCGCGTGACCCGCATCGAGGGGGGCGGGTCGATACCCACGAACCCCGGTTGCGCGCGCACCAGCTCGTCCGGCGACGACAGGCGACGAATCTCCCTGCCCCGCCCGTCGCGCCAGCGCGCGGCGTCCTCGTCCCACCAGATACCATTGCCGAGGTGCAGCACGTCGCGGCCGTGCGGGCGACGGCAATGCTCGCAGCGCCCTTTGGCGCGGCCGAAACGGATGAAGGCGGACAGCTCGCGCCAGTCGATCGGGTAAAGCCAGCGATGTTCGCGCGCGATCGGCATGACGATTTCTATGAGTCAAGATGGGCGAGAACGAAAGCAGAAAACGGCTCTGATTCAACAATATCATCAAGACTAAGCGACTAAGCGAATCTGCGAATAAGTTGCCGCCGAGGAAACCGACCTAGCTTTATGTCTGTTCCCGCTGTGTTCTGGCCGTTCAGGCAGGACGAAGAATCGCATGAGCATCACCGTCACCCGGCTTTCCCCAGGCGCCTAGGCGTCACCGGCGACGTTGGGATGAAATTGTGCGTCCCCTTCGACGGCAACGAGGACCACTTTCATCTCGCGATCAGCGACGGGGCGCTGATCGCTGGCGAATACGACACCGAAGATCGAGGACGGAGGGATCACGCGCATCGCCGGCGACACGGTGACGGTCGATTGGCCGCCGGAATGGGTGACGATCGGCGTCTATCAGCCCGTGCCGGCGCGCGCGATTCAGCCGCTGCCCTTATTCGAGACCGCTTGACGCGCTCTGCCCTGATTATGCCGATGCCACCTTGCGTGGCCGACCGCCCTTTTGGCCGTTCGCGCGCGACGCGGCGACCTTGACGGCCGAGCGCGCCCTGCCCCCGGCCGCCCCGAGCTGACGGGCCATCCACGTCTTCGAGCCGAACACGCCCTGGAGCAGCGCCGGCACATAGAGGTCCGCATCGAGCTTCGGCCAGTGCAGCCCCAGCCCGGCCGGACTGATTTCAATGTCGGCGAGGTTGTCGGGCGAGGCATCGGCCAGCCCTTCGGCGAGCTGCGTCGGGAAGGTCAGCTCGATCCCGGTGTTGAGGGCAACCACCACGCGCGAACGGCGGCGATCGTAGCGAGCGGACACGGCATGGCCCGCGGCGCGGGTTTCCGCCATGCGCGCTTCGGCTTTCGCCAGTTCCTGCTCAGTAATCGCCATGTATGGTCCTCCATTCCTCGCACAGCATCGGCACCACGTCCGCCAGCGCCGCTTCGATCCGGTTCACGTCCGACAGCTTGAAGCCGAAGCTATCGCGCAGCTCGGGCGGACCGGCGGGGCAGTTTAGGTTGAACACCGCTTCTCCGTCCGCGCCCTTCACATGAACGTGCGCCGGGCGATGATCGTTGGGCCAGATAACGACCCGCAGGCCACCGATACGGAACACGACAGGCATAGGCCGGTGTAGCATAAACCCAAGCGCTAGGGAATAGTTGCATCGGCGCGCGCACCCGTGACGGGCCGCGCTCTATCTCCGCTCGCGCTCCGATCGAGCCTCCGTGGCGGCGTCTCGCCCCTGACGGGCAACGATCGCTCGCGCGGGCGGGGTGCGCCCCGCCCAGGCGGACGCCGGCGATGCCGGCGAGATCTCCATCAGGTGGGGAAAGGGAGCGCCGCCCCCTCTCCCCAGCAACGGCAATCAGCCGGGCCGTGGCTCCCTCGCTTCACTCACTGCGCCCGCACCACCCCGGCAGATTCCCATTGCCCCCTCTCCCCCGCTGTTCGCCACGAGGCAGGGCCGATGGCGAGGCCGTCGCCAAGGGCGATTTGAAGGGAGAAGATCATGGAGCAGGACAATCGCGAGAGCTGGTTGAACCGGGTGGCGATCGGCATGGCCCCGCTGTTCGACGCGCTGGACACTCCCCTGCCCGCCCGCGTGCGCGTCGCGATCGGCTTCACCAGCCGGGGCGCGAAGGGCAAGGCGATTGGCGAGTGCTGGGATAATCGGCGCAGCGGCGACGGCCATTTCGAGATATTCATTCGGCCGGACTTAGCGCACGCCCCTCACCCATGCCCGGCTCGACACCGGTGGCGAGACCATGGCACCCAAGAAGCAGGCGACGGGGATGCCCAAATGCGAGTGCGCGGCGTGCGGCTATACGGTGAGGACCGCGCGCAAATGGCTGGAGACGACGGGCGCGCCCCTATGTCCGATCGCCGGACATGGGCCGATGCAGCACGATCCGCTCGATCCCGACGACGAAGCCGGCGATAGCTAAGCGACTAAGACCCTTTACGACTAAGCGGTTAAGCGGCATAAGTCGCTTAACCGCTTAGTAGGAGCAACAGCGATGCAGGTATGGGCCGTGATCGCGCAGAAGGGTGGGCAATCGAAAACCACCCTTTCGACCGGGTTCGCCGTCGAGGCGGCGCGGGAAGGAGCGTCCGTCGTGATCCTCGACGCCGACGACCGGCAAGGTTCGGCGCTCTATTGGTCGGAGCGCCGCGACGACGACGACGTGACGGTGAAGGACAGCAGCGTCGCCGGCCTACCGCTGCACGTCTCGCGCGGGCGCGGCAGCGGCAAGATTGACCTCATCATCATCGACACACCGGCCAACTCCAAGGACATCGCCATGCTCGCGGCAGAGCAGGCGGATTTCGTCATCATCCCCGTGGCACCGCGCGGGCTGGACGTTCATTCGGTGTTGCAGACCGTCAAGCAGGTGCAGCAGGCCGGCACCCCCTTCGCCGTCATTCTGACCCAGGTTCCGCACCAGGGCGGGGAGGGGCAGGAGGCCCATGCCGGCTTTGCGGCGAAGGGGGTGACGATGTTCGACAGTCGCCTTCACTTCCGGAAGGACTTCTACAAGGCAACGCCGTTGGGCCGCACCGCGGTCGAAACCGAGCCGGACAGCAAGGCGGCGGCCGAGCTGCGCGCCGCCTATAATGAGGCTAAGCGACTAAGCGGCTTTACGACTAAGCCAGTAAGCGAGGCGGCATAATGGCGAAAAAGCCTTCCGCGCTCGCCAGCATCTTCGATGACGAGGCCGAGGAGCCGGCACTGGCTTCCGTTTCCGAGCCGACCCTCGAGCCGCAACGGGCGGCAGCGCCGCGCCGATCGGCCGACACGCCCACCCCGGCGACACCGGCGCGGCGCAGCAGCCATCCGGGCAAGAAGCCGGTGCTGATCCACATTCCCGAGGACATGCACCGTGCATTGCGCCAGCTTAGTGTCGAGGAGGGCGGGGAGCCGCTTACCGTCATCACCGAACGGCTGCTCCGCCAGTATCTGGTCAAGCGGGGCCACACCAGGTTCGCGCCGTGAGCAAGCGGCGCGATCCCAACCCCGAGTTCGACCTGTTCATCCCGGCGCTGGGCGACCTTCCGCTCCGCGACCAGCGCGAGGTCATGGAGCGGCCGTTCTTCTCGCTCCAGAAGCGCAAGCGGTTGAAGCCGATCGAGTATCGCAGCCCGGACGGCGAGGCGTGGGTGCGCGTGCAGGCAATCCCCGACTACGGCATGGCGACGATATGGGATGCCGATATTCTGATATGGGCGGCATCGACGCTCAATCGCATGAAGCAGCAGGGCTTGAACGACCTGCCGCGCACGCTGACCACGACGCCCTACGACCTGTTGCGGGCGATCAAGCGCAGCACCGGGGGCAGGGACTATCAGGAGCTGCAGGCGGCATTGCTCCGGCTCCAGACGACTTCCATCACGACCTCGATCCGGGCGTCAGCACGCAGGCAGAAAGCCGGGTTCAACTGGCTCGATAGCTGGACCTTCGACACCGACGCCGAGACCGAGCAGCCGCGCGGCATGACGCTGACCCTCTCGGATTGGGTTTACGAGGGGATCGTCAACGAAAAGTCGCTGCTCACCATGCACCCCGATTACTTCCTGCTATCCGGGGGGTTGGAGCGGGCGCTGTATCGCATCGCGCGCAAGCATGTCGGCGCGCAGCAGGGTGGGTGGGTGTGCCGGGTGGAGCTGCTACGCGACAAGACCGGCAGCGACGCCCAGCCCAAGGAGTTCAACCGGATGCTCCGGCGGGTGATCGAGGCCGACCAGCTCCCCGACTATACGATGGAGACGACCGAGACGGCCGACAAAAGCCCCGCCGTCCTGTTCAGGCGACGCGGCGAGGCCGAGGCGCTGGCGCTTGCCGAGCGGATGCGGGCCGAAGAGGAGCGGCGCGCGCGCTTCGACGTCGATCGCCGGCGAACCGAGGAGGTCGACGCCCGCATGGATCGGCTCGCCGGGCGTCGCTGACTATCGGGGTTTCACCCACCGCAGCCGTCACTATCGGGGTTTCGCCCACCGGCCCGAGTCGACCGGCCGGCCGCACCGCGCCGCGATCGAGGCCGAACGGCCCGCCAGCTTGTGGATAACCGTCCCGGAAAGCCGCTTTTCAGGATTGGCGGACTCGGGGGATCACCCACCATCGCTTCGGGGGATCACCCACCGGACTATCGGGGGATCACCCACCGAATCACGGGGTTTCACCCACCATGCACATCCGCAACTGCCTGATAGCAAAGCGAAGATTCCGCTTCGCGCGGCCCTTAACCTTCTTAACGATTCCTCTTTAACAGAATCTCTTAACCCCGAGCGGCACCGCTGGACCCGCAGAAGCCCGTTAGGCTAGGACAACGGCAGCTCCCTCCATCAGCGACATCACACGTCCGAAAGGGGAGGGGAGAAACGGAATCGGCCTAAAGGCCGATGCGCTTTAGTTGCGTGCCGCCTTCGGCGTCACCAGGGCGGCGCAAGCGCCGCAGGCTTTCCGGAAAAGCCAAGCGCGACCGGCGGCGCTTCGACTTCGAGCGACAGTGACCGGCAAATCGGTCTCAGGGGCGGGTTTCCGGGCCGTGGTGCGCCGATCGAGAGGCGAGGGGAGGGCAGAGCCCTACGAAGGCCAGGGCAGCGCCAGCGCGGCCCCTCGCGCTAACTGGTCAGATCGACTATGACGTGCGAAGCGAGCTGCCCAGCGATCGCGACCGGACCCGCCGCGGCTGCTACCCGTAGCGGGTCCAACTTCCGGCCCGGCGGTGTGTGGACTTCGTGCTTTCGGCGACCGTTCAGGCCGGATCGAACAACCCGGCAAACTCGCGCTGATCGTAATAGCGGATTTTTTCGACCGCGAGCGGGTGTTCGCCCTGGCGCAGCAACAGAACCTGGTCGGGCCGCATCCGCATGATTTCGTCAGGGGTGGCGAGCCGCCGGGCGGTGACGTGTGCGCTGACGCTTTCCGAGGGGCCAGCGCGGTTTTCACCCCAGCCGGTGCCGCGCGAGGTGCTGACGGTATCGTATTCCAGCGTCGTGTCGCCGATCGTGCGCGAGAGCATGTCGGCGGTGGCATGATCGTTCACCCCGAACGCTTGGATCACGCCGGCGTTGGACATGAACGTACCAGCGCGCTCGCCATAGTTCGCCTTGAGCTGGTGCATGTCCTGGAGGATCGGCCAGAGTTGGAGGCCATAGCCCGCCATCAGCCCCATCGCGCGCTCGACCGGCTCCAGACGGCCAAGCGCGGCGAACTCGTCGAGCAGGAACAATACCGGACGGGCAGGGCGGGCGGTCGATCGCGCCATGTCGGTGACGGCTTGCGATACGAGCAGCCGCAGCCAGCGTGCATAGGTGTCGAGCCGATCGGGCGGCAGGCACAGGAACACCGTGGCGGTCGATTCTTTCAATCCCGCGAACGTGAAATCCGACGTGGCCGTGCTGGCGACGATGCGCGGGCTATCGAGAAAGTGGGTATGGCGCTGGGCCGACGACAGCACGCCCGCGGCTTCGCGATCGGACTTGCCGAGCTGGCGGTTGGCGGCGCGCGCGACCAGGCCACCGGCACCGGCACCGGCGCTGTCCTGCATCGCGGCTAGCAGATCGGCGAAGCGGGCAGGGGCAAGCGTCAGATACTCGCGCACCGTCGCCAGCGTCCGGCGATCGAGGGGTTCGGTGGTGACGACATGGAGGATCAGCCCGGCGATGAGCGCCTTGGCTTCCTCGTTCCAGTGCGCTTCGCCGGACTGTCCCGGCGCGTCATGGACCAGGGCGTCGGCGAGCGTGTTGGCATCTTCCGCGAGATCGAGGCTGGCGGGATCGAGCCGATCGAGCGGATTGTAGCAGGCAGGGGGCCGGCCCGACACACCGAACGGATCGAGGCACCAGACCGGCCCCTTGGTGGCGCGGGCGCGGGCGGTGACACGCGCGTTCTCACCCTTGGGGTCGATGCAGATCACCGAGCGATCGAGCAGCAGCAGGTTGGGGATGATCGTGCCGACACCCTTCCCCGACCGGGTCGGAGCCATCGTCAGCAGATGTGCCGCGCCGTCATAGCGGAGCAGCTTCCCCGATTTGGCGGAGCGGCCGATCAGGAGATCCCCGCTCGCTTCCAGCTTTCGCACGTCGGCGCGGTCGCCGAAGCGGGCCGACCCCAGCAGCTCGCTTTGCCGGTTGGCGGCGCGGCTGTTGATGCGCCAGGTCGCGGCGATCAGCCCGACCAGGACGAAGAACGACACCGTGCCGGAAATGCTGCCCACCCCGAAGATGCCTTCGAGCCAGCGGGCGGTCGCATAGGCGGCGACGAACGAGACGACGATCGCGAGCCGCCAGGAGATCGGTCGACGCCCGCCGATGAGCGGCCCCGCCATCAGCGCGCCGCCGCGACGGGCGTAATCGGCAGGGACCGATCGGAGTCGGGATGATCGAGCAGCCGGAGCAGGATTTGCGTGGCGAGGGGAGGGGGGACCGCCTCGACCAGCATCATCTCGAAGAACGCATCGTCGTTGGGCGTCGGGATCATGTCCTCGATCACGAGGTTGGCGCGCGAGTCCGCCATGTCCTCGCGCCACATGGCGACTTCCGCCGGCGTGCCGCGCGTGAAATCCATCGCGCGCACTTCGGCGCGGATCGCCTCGATATCGAAATCCGCCATCAGCTCGCCTCCGTCGTTTCCGCTTCCGCATCGAACGCCCGCTTGCCGCGCCGCTTCCACAGCGCCAGCACGTCGCCGGCATCATCACCGCGCGCGCGGCCGGCGAGATCGAGCAGCGCGCCGTAGAGCGTCGCGCGATCGTCGTCGGTCAGCTCGACTAGTCCGGCTTTCTGGACCAGCCCGCCCAGCTCGATCAGGTGGCGCGTCCGTTCGCGGCGTTGCACGACCCAGACCCTGCTATCCGTTCGCCGTTCCGCCGCTTCCGCCCGCAGCGTCGCCGCCCGGTTCAGCCGCAGCGCCCGATCCGTCGATTGCAGCAGCGTTGCCACCTTTCCGCCCGCGCCGCTGAAAGAAGGCGGCGCCTTTCACGCGCCACGCCTCCTTCGCTTCTGTATCCTTGGACGCGACGGCATCGAGCAGCGCGCCGGCGAGCGTTTCCATGTCGAGCGCGTCCGCGCCGGTGGCGGTGACGAGCTGGCCGAGCTGTTCGATGCGACGTGCCTTGATCGCCTTGGCACGGTTCTCCAGCGCCTTCAGCTCCGCATCATAGTCGCGCACCTTGCGCATGGTGCTCTCTCCTTCCGCGTCAGGTCCACCGCAGCCTAGCAAACGAGAGCGGACAGGCAACCCACAACCGGAACGTTCGGCAGTCAATCACAGGAGCGAAGCGAATGATGAGTGCGCGCTTATACGTCGTTGCCGACGTGCGCTCATAAAGGCAGTATAGTGGTCATCATGGCGATCTACCATTTCTCGGCCAAGGCTATCAGCCGCGCAAACGGATCGAGCGCCGTTGCCAGCGCGGCCTATCGCGCGGCGGAACGGCTGCACGATGACCGGCTCGGGCGCGACCATGATTTCTCGAATAAGGCCGGTGTCGTCCATTCGGAAATCATGCTGCCCGAGGGCGCGCCAGAGCGTTTAAACGATCGGACGACCTTGTGGAACGAGGTCGAGGCCGGCGAGAAACGCAAGGACGCGCAGTTGGCGCGTGAAGTCGAGTTCTCGATTCCGCGCGAGCTGAACCAGCAACAGGGCATCCAGCTCGCCCGAGATTTTGTCGAAAAGCAGTTCGTGGAACGCGGCATGGTCGCGGACATGAATGTGCATTGGGACATGGGGAAGGACGGGCAACCCAAGCCGCACGCGCATGTCATGCTGTCGATGCGCGAGGTAGGGCCGGAGGGTTTCGGCCAGAAGGCGCGCGAGTGGAACAGCACGGTGCTCTTGCAAGAATGGCGCGAGGCATGGGCCGATCACGTCAACGAGCGCCTGGCCGAGCTGGATATTGACGCGCGCATAGATCATCGGACGTTGGAGGCGCAGGGCATCGACCTTGAGCCGCAACACAAGATCGGGCCAGCAGCGTCGCGTATGCCCGAGCAGGGGCTTGAGGCCGAGCGGGTCGAGGACCATGCCCGGATCGCGCGCGAGAATGGCGAGAAGATCATCGCCAGGCCGGAAATCGCATTGGACGCGATCACGCGACAACAGGCGACGTTCACGCGGCGCGACCTGGCGCAGTTCGCGTTCCGGCACAGCGACGGCAAGGATCAGTTCGACCAGGTGATGAGCGCGGTGCGGACCGCACCCGAGCTGGTGGCGCTGGGCAAGGACGGGCGCGGCGAGGACCGCTTTACCTCCCGCGATATGATCGAGACCGAGCAGCGGTTGGAGCGTACGGCCGATCGGCTTGCCGAGCGGGGCGGGCATGGTCTCCCGACGATGGAGCAGTCCTTGCGGTCCACCGCCGGGAGTGAGGGCTTTAAGCTGGGGAGCCAGCAGGAAGCCGCGCTCGCGCATATAACCGGCGAGAAGGATATTGCCATCGTGGTCGGCTATGCCGGCACCGGCAAATCGGCCATGCTGGGAGGCGCCCGCGACGAATGGGAGCGCGCCGGCTATCAGGTGCGCGGTGCGGCTCTGTCGGGGATCGCGGCCGAGGGCCTGGAAGGCGGTTCGGATATCCAGTCGCGCACGATCGCCAGCATGGAATATCAGTGGGGCCAAGGCCGCGAGCTGCTAGGCCCGCGCGACGTGCTGGTGATCGACGAGGCCGGCATGATCGGCACGCGCCAGATGGAGCGCGTGCTGTCGGAGGCCGAGCGGGCAGGGGCGAAGGTCGTTCTAGTCGGTGACGCCGAGCAGTTGCAGGCGATCGAGGCCGGCGCGGCGTTCCGGTCCCTTGCCGAGCGGCACGGCGCGGCCGAGATCAACGAGGTTCGCCGGCAGCATGAGGACTGGCAGAAGGACGCCACGCGGTCGCTGGCGACGGGCAGGACCGGCGAGGCGATCCATGCCTATGCCGAGCATGGCATGGTCCACGCGGCCGAGACGCGCGAGGCTGCGCGGGCCGAGCTGATCGACACATGGGACGCGCAGCGCCGCGCCGATCCGGACAAGACACGGATCATCCTCACCCACACCAATGCCGAGGTGCGCGATTTGAACCAGGCCGCGCGCGATCGGCTGCGCGACGCCGGCGAGCTGGGGCAGGGCGTGGCGGTGTCGGCCGAGCGGGGGGCGCGCGACTTCGCCAGCGGCGACCGCATCATGTTCCTGAAAAACGAGCGCGGACTAGGCGTGAAGAACGGCACGCTGGGGAAGGTCGAGCGCGTGTCGCCCGACAGCATGGCCGTTCGCCTTGACGATGGCCGACAGGTGGCGTTCGATCTCAAGGATTATGCCCATGTCGATCATGGCTATGCCGCGACCATCCACAAATCGCAGGGCGTGACGGTCGATCGGGCGCATGTGCTGGCGACGCCGGGGATGGACCGCCATTCGGCCTATGTGGCGCTGTCGCGGCACCGCGACGAGGTGCAGCTCCATTATGGCCGCGACGACTTCACCGACCAGCGCAGCCTTGTCCGCACGTTGGGGCGCGAGCGGGCGAAGGATATGGCGTCCGACTATCCGATGTATCGGGACAGGGATGCCGAGGTGCAGTCGTTCGCCGATCGGCGCGGGCTGTCGGGCGAGATCCGCTTGCCGGATGCGCCCGAGCGGAAGGGCGTGGAGATCCTCGCGCCTCGCGCGGGAACCTCACGCCAGATGGGCGAGGATTCCCGCGCGCCCGATATTGGCGGCGGCCGCGGCGCTGGCGAGGCGAAGGCCGCAGCCGAGCGGCAACCGCGGCGGGGTATGTTCGATGGGTTCAGGCCAGCGCCGGAGCCAAAGACAGCGGCCGAGCGCGCCCAGGGCGACAAACCCAAGCGCGGCATGTTCGACGGCTTGAAGCTGTCGGCCGAGCCGGCGAGGGGCGCGGAGCGCACGCCGGCGTTGCCGGATCGCGGCCAGGATCGGACATTCGCGCGCGCGGTCGAGCGGACCTCGCGTTCGGCCCAGGCGGTGTTGCAGGCCCGCGCCTCGGGCGGGCCGGTGTTGGAGCATCAGAAAGTCGCGCTCGAGCGCGCGGCCGAGGCGCTTGACCAGATCAGGCCGGGAGCTTCGCGCGACCTCGCATCGGCGATGCAGCGCGATCCGGCCTTGCTGCGCGACGCGGCGGCGGGGCGAAGCGGCCCGATGATCGAGGCGATGGCGCAGGAAGCCCGCGTGCGAGCCGATCCGAACTTGCGCGCCGATCGGTTCGTGGAACGCTGGCAACAGCTCTCCCAGGACCGCGACCGCCTCTATCGCGCCGGTGACATGACGGGCCGCGAGAAGGCGGGCAAGGAAATGGCGGGCATGGCGAAAAGCCTTGAGCGCGATCCACAGGTGGAATCGATCCTGCGTAATCGCACCCGCGAGCTGGGGCTTGAGATCGGCATGGAGCGCAGCCGGCAGATGGGCGGCGGCGAGCTTGGCCGCCAGTTGACGCATGAGCTGGGAATCGGCCGCGACCGTGGGCTTAGCCGGTAGGGAGAGAAACAAACATGGATGAGGACGAGTATCGCGAACCCCATGCCGGCGACGATCCGGTGGCGGCGTTCGAGCGGTTGCGCGGCGAGGTGTCGTTGCTGCGTCATGCAGTCGAAGGGTTGACCGCCGCGCGTGAGAACATTGAGATTCCCGACTATGAGCCGACGCTTGAGCGCACCGAAAAGATATTGGTGGCGCTCGCCCAGCGGATCGACCCCATCGCCAAAAGTCCGCTGCTGTCGATGACGCCGGATTCTATGGCGAGCCAGATCGCGACGGCGGCTACGGCCGCGCGCCGCGAGGACGCGCGGCTTGTCGCCGAGGCGCGCGCGGGGCTGGACCAGGCCGCCCGCGAAATCGGCAACCGGCTCGCATCAGCGCGGCGCGGCGATGAGCAAAATCGCTGGCTGTATATCGCCGGCGTTGGCGGCGCGGTGCTGGGGGTGTTCCTCTACGCATTGCTTGCTGGCCCGCTCGCGCGGGCGACGCCCGATAGCTGGCGCTGGCCCGAGCGCATGGCGACCCGCGTTCTCAATGAGCCTGGTCCGTGGGAGGCAGGACAGCGGTTGATGCAGTCGGCCGCGCCGGAGAGCTGGGGGCTGATCGTCGCGGCCTCGCCGTTGTCAGACGCCAATCGCGAGACGGTGCAGAAATGCCGCGAGCAGGCCGGCAAAGCGAAAAAGCCGGTGCGCTGCACGATCGAGGTGAAGGCGGAGAATAATGCGCGCTGATCCTCATATCGTCGCGACGTGGATCAAGGGATGGACGCTGGCGCGCGAAACCACGTCCCCGACGCCCTATAAAGGCGGCTTCCGCGTCGATGTGGGATGGCCCGAGCAAAAAGCCCGCTACGTCTTTCCCGCCATCGTGCCGGCCATCGGCGAGCTGGTGTCCTCTATCAACGAACCGTGGGTTTTCCTCAAAGCCTGCGCCTCGCCCGACGCCCTGCAAGCGATACTGCCGCCACGGTGGACCATCCAGCGGCCCGGTTACATGATGACGAATGCGGGACCGATGGCGTCCGATTCCGCACTGTCCGAGGGTTATAGGCTTGATGCGACGAGGGGCACGATTTCCGTCGTCCGCGCCTTCGATCCAACGGGTAACGAGGCGGCGATCGGCCGCGTCGTCGTGGTGGACGGCTTTGCGATCTATGACCGGATTGAGACGCGGCCCGAGCATCGCCGGCGCGGCCTTGCGCGGGCCGTGATGCAGGCGCTTGAGACGATCGCCCGCGAAAAGGGAGCCGTGCGCGGTGTTCTCGTTGCGACGCCTGATGGGCGCGCACTCTATGAGAGTTTGGATTGGGAGCTGCACTCCCCCTACACCACGGCCGTCATTCCGGGATTATGATGCTCAACTATGCTGTAGCTTTTGCAACAATGCCTCGTATGAGGCCCCCAGTCAAGCCGCCATTGGTCAGTAAGTGCTTGTTTGTGAGTGCATATTTTTCTCCGTTGTCATTGTCTCGCAAGGGTCAGGCCGTGTGTCTGTCGATGGAACCAGCCATCGCATATCCTCGTATCCGGTCGAGCTTCCCGCTCGTACCACCATTCCGCGTGCACGGAGTGGCCTGGCGTTGGACGGACCCATCTTGCTTGCGATCGATTATGCATGATCCAGCATTGGTCCGGTCGCGTCCACCTCGGCGAGACGCCGCATCAAGGCGATGCGGGCCTCAAGTTCTAACGACTGCTCCCTCAGGTATTACCCCGTGCTCGAGATAGTGCCACAACGCGATCATCAGCCGGCGGGCAAGCGCAGCGATCGCGATCCGCCGCACCCGGCCCACGCCGTCAGCGACCCGGCGATGATACCATTCGCTCAGCGCCGAGCCAGGCTGATGCCGCAGCCATAGCCAGGCCAGCTCGATCGCGTCGCGCCGCGCTCGCCGGTTCCCCGCCTTGCTGATCCCCTGATCGCGGCTAACGCTGCCGCTGGCGTAGGGTGTCGGCGATAGTCCGACGTAGCTCGCGATCTCCCGCCGGTTGCGGAAGCTGCGATAGAACACTTCGCTGGCGAACACCGCGGCGGTCTGCGGACCGATCCCGCGGATCGCGCAGAGCCGCACCGCGACCGGATTAGCGCCGCGGCCGGTGCGCCGCCGGGTCTTGCGCTGGCTGATCGCCTGGATCTCGCGGTTGATCTGCGCGAGCAGCCGTTTCGCCGTCGTGAGCAGGATCGCCTCACGGCGGATCTCACGCAGCAGTCCCTTCGGGAAGCTGCGGCCATCGCCGGTTTCCAGATCCTTGAGCTGGTGCTCCCAGCCGTCGCGGTTGGGATTGATGCTGCGCACGCCCTGGAGATGCAGCAGGCTGCGGATTCGATTGGTCCGCCGAATACGTTCGTGGAGCAGACTTTCTCGCGAGCGGGTGATGCGCTTGCGGTCCTCTTCCTCCTCGCTCGGCACCCGCACCACGGCGCAGACGTCGTCCTCGCCGCGGTACAGCGCCATCAGCACGCCGAGCATGCCCCGTGCATCAGTACGGTCGGTCTTCACATGCTTGCGGCGCCGGCTGATCTTGATGCTCGCCGAGTCCAGTACGGTGTTGCGCACGCCCCGCGCCTCCAGCGCCCGGTGGAGCCAGAAGCCATCGTACCCGGCCTCGTAGCACGAACAGATTTCCAGCTCGTCCGATCCGCGCTGCTCCGCGATCGACCGCGCCCGGTGCAGCAGGGTCATCAGGCCGTCGAGATCGCCGCCCGGCACCTGATAGAGGCTGGTCGTCCCGGTTCCGGGCAGCCGGATCGCCACCACCCACCTCGATTTGCTCAGTTCCAGCGCCACGTAGATTCGGGCGGTGATCGCTTCGTTCGTCACTTCCATGTCGAGTCTCCTGGACGATTGAGATCGTCATCATGGACCCAACCAGGCCAAGCCTCATGGCATCTTGCATAGTAGGCCAATGCCAAAGGCGGCCATAAGCGTTCCGGCAATCGCATCAAACCAGCGTTGCAGGTATTTGGCCCAGTCGGCCCCAAGCTGCGATTTTGGCCAAGTCGGAGAACGTTTTGGGAACGTGGCATTCGGTATTGACGATGGAAATCATAGAAGAGGACAGTTCGCTCCATCATAGGGAGTGGGTTGATGGATCGGAGTATTCCGGGCGGGGATTTGATCGGACGATGGAGCCTGAGCTTTGCCGATATTGATTTTGTAAATTCGAAGCCGGCCCTGACGCGCCTTGGCCTCGCCGCGCAGCTGAAATTCTTCGCTTCCCTGGGGTTTTTCGCGATCGATCCCGGCTCAATCCCTACCGATGGCCTCTCGTATCTGGCCGAGCAACTCGGTGTCGAGGCTGGCGAGATAGCCGGTTATGACTTTTCCAGTCGGACAGCACGACGGCATTGTGCGGAGATCCTGATCCATCTTGGATATCACCGCATGAAGCGGGTGGATCGCGCGCAATTGACGGAATGGATTGCTGGCGAGCTGTGCCCGGGCGGCCAGTCGATCAATGCCATGCTTGAGCATGTTTTCCTGTGGTGCCGGGACCGGCGTATTTATGGGCCGTCGCGCAAGGAGCTTGAACGTGTCGTTCGCTCACAACGGCAAGATTATCTGGACACCTGGCTGATCGGAACCAGTGATCGGCTTTCGTCAGATGCGGTGGCGTTATTGGAAGCCTCGCTTGCCGATCCGGACAGCTCGACCGGATTCAACAGGATGAAGGGTGACGCCGGACAGGCAACGCTCGACAACATTCTCGACGTGACCGAGAAACTCGCCTTTATCCAGAGACTTGATCTTCCCCATGATCTCCTGACGGCTACGGGCAAGCCATGGGTCGATCAGATTGTTCGCCGCGTTGCCGGTGAAAAGGCCTCGGAGATGCGCCGGCATGCGCCGGCGCGACAGCTCGGCCTTTATGCGATTTATCTAATGTCGCGGGAGGCGCAACTCACTGACGCGATGATCGACCTGCTGATCGAAACCGTTCACAAGATCGGAACGCGCTCGAAACGCAAGGTGGTGGGCGATATCGCGAAAGACATCGAGCGGGTCTATGGAAAGGAGCGCCTGCTGGTCGAGATCGCCAGCGCCTCGATCAATGAACCATCGGGGCGCATCTGCGATGTCATTTTCCCGATCGCCGGTAAGGCCAAGCTGGCGGCGATCGTCAAGGAGAGCCATGCGAAGGGCGCTCTGGACCGGCGCATCTACAAGGTGATGCGTGGTTCCTGGGCCAATCATTACCGGCGCATGCTGCCAAGCCTGCTTTCCGTACTTGAGTTCCGGTCGAACAACGCGGTGTGGCGGCCGGTCCTGGCGGCCCTCGACTGGATCAGGAGCAAGGTGGATGGCGGATGCCGCTTCGTGCCATTGCAGGATGTTCCGATCGATGAGGTGATTCCAGCGCGATGGCGCAGTTCCGTCATTGATGACGATGGGCGGGTAAACCGGATCAGCTATGAGCTTTGCGTCCTGACGCAACTGCGCGACCGCATCCGCTCCAAAGAAATCTGGGTGGTCGGGGCGGATCGCTATCGCAATCCCGATGACGATCTTCCCAAGGACTTCGAGATCAGGCGAGATGCGTACTATTCCGGCCTCAGCCTGACGCCAGATGCGCAGGCGTTTTGCGCCTCGATCCGGGAGGAGCTTGAACGGGAACTGTTGCTCCTCAATGCCAATATTCCACAAAACGACAAGGTCCGGCTCCTGTGGCGCGGCGACAACCGGATATCGATTACACCGTTCAAGCCCTTGCCCGAACCGAAGGGTCTCGCTTCGATCAAAAGCGAGATCGGTCAGCGCTGGCCGATGACCGGACTGCTGGACGTGTTGAAAGAGGCTGCTCTGGACACGGGATTGATGGATGCTTTCGAAACGTCGGCCTCGCGGGTTACCCTGTCGAAAGCAGCCTTGGCTCAGCGTCTTTTGCTGTGTCTCTATGGCTTGGGCACGAACGCCGGGCTCAAGCGGGTCGCTGGCGCAACACCCGATGTCAGTTACGAGGAATTGCTGCATGTCCATCGCCGTTTCATCCACGCGCCAGCGCTGAGGGAGGCGTGCGCGCGGGTAGCAAACGCGACACTGGCAATCCGCAATGCCGCAGTATGGGGAGATGCGGGCACGGCATGCGCGTCCGATTCAACGAAGTTCGGCGCGTGGGACCGCAACCTGATGACGGAATGGCACGCCCGCTATGGCGGCCGTGGCGTCATGATCTACTGGCATGTGGAGAAGCGCGCGACCTGCGTTTATTCCCAGCTCAAGCGGTGCTCTTCCTCGGAGGTCGCCTCCATGATCGAAGGCGTGCTACGCCATTGCACCGACATGGAAATCCAGCGCCAGTACGTCGATAGCCACGGCCAGAGCGCAGTCGGCTTTGCGTTCTGCCGACTCCTTGGATTTGAGCTTGCCCCGCGGCTGAAAGCAGTGGCACGCCAGAAACTGGCCCTTCCCCAAGCCGGCATGCGCACGCGGCTTTCCAATTTACTGCCGATCCTCTCCAGCCCGATCGACTGGGACGAGATCGAGCAACAATATGACGAAATGGTCAAATATGCCGCTGCCATGCAATCGCGCACCGCCGATCCGGAAGCGATCCTGCTCCGGTTTGCCAGAGCCGAAGTGATGCACCCGACCTACAAGGCGCTGAGTGAACTCGGCCGCGCGGTCAAAACAATCTTCCTATGCCGGTATTTGCGTCAGGAGGCATTCCGCCGCGAGATCCACGAAGGGCTGAATGTGGTTGAGAACTGGAACGGCGCTAATGGTTTCGTGTTCTTCGGCAAGGGCGGCGAGATCGCCACCAACCGCATCCATGAGCAGGAAATCTCCGTTCTGGCGCTACACCTCCTGCAAGCGTCGCTGGTGTATGTGAACACCCGCATGCTTCAGACCGTACTGGTTGAGCCGAAGTGGGCGGGGCGGATGACGCCGGAAGATTATCGTGGTCTCACGCCGTTGATCTACAGTCATGTGAACCCTTATGGCCGCTTCG
>NZ_SEOO01000056.1 GCF_004152865.1 Sphingobium cupriresistens
TGGTAACTCCACCTTACCGATGAGCCCGGTGGCCACCGAGATCGAATTCGCATGGGTGGGGCATGCCCCACCCATGCGATCGCCTCAATCTACACCGGAAATTACACCACGAGCGCGGACGCTAACCTAGCCCCGGCAGAATGAGATGAAGGGGCCACCAACTAGGGAATTTTCAAAGCCCACTTTTGCGGAGAATTGCACGACCGATGACACGCGCAAAAGGGACCCCCTGTCAGGATGGCGGAGCGTTGATGTGACGGGCTTCCTTGCGCTGCGCGCGGCGTAGGGAGGGCGTAGCCCGACCGGAGGCGCGCGCAGCGCAAAACATCTTCTAATTGATCGGTGCTGGGGGGGATCAGCTGCGGTTTTTGAAGCGCCAGCTGTCATTGCCGGTCTCGACGATGTCGCAATGATGGGTGACGCGGTCGAGGAGCGCGGTGGTCATCTTGGGATCGCCGAACACGGTGGGCCACTCGCCAAAGGCGAGGTTGGTGGTGATGATGACGCTGGTCTGCTCATAGAGTTTGCTGATCAGGTGGAACAGCAGCTGGCCGCCTGATCGGGCGAGAAGCCTGCCGTTGATAGGCCGAAACTTAACGTCCAGGTCGTTGTGGTTGACGTCGCGCAGGGTGTGATCCCTGGTTATAGATTGGCGAATGCGCTTTCCGCTGATGCCCGCCGAGCCGAGGCCGATCTGAAGCCCATCTATGAAAATGGCAAGTGACCAGCATCCCGCCATTATTAACCGACAAAGGCTCGTTCGATCACATAATCGCCCGGCTTCGCGTTGGAGCCTTCGATAAAGCCACGCGCATCCAACAGGTGAGCGATATCCTTGATCATGGCCATGCCGCCACATAGCATGATGCGATCGGTCTGGACCGAGAGCGGCGCACCACTCAGTCCAGCCTGCGCGAACAGGCTGCCATCTTCGATCATCGTTGTGATACGCGCGTTGCAGGTAAAGGCTTCGCGCGTCACCGTGGGCAGATAGGATAGTTGCGCCATTGCCGGTTCCGATACCAGCGGATCATCCCGCAGGCCGGATTCTAGCTCCGCACGAAACGCTAGGTCGCTTGCCTGCCTGACGCTGTGGACGACGATCACGCGCTCATAGCGTTCATAGACGTCGGGGTCGCGGATCAGGCTGAGGAACGGTGCCAGCCCGGTGCCGCTCGACAGCAGCAACAGCCGATTGCCGGGCAACAGCGCGTCGGTCACCAAAGTACCGGTGGGTTTGCGCCCAAGATATATCTGGTCACCGGGCCGGATATTCTGCAATCGCGACGTCAGGGGGCCGTCCTCCACCTTGATCGACAGGAATTCCAGTTCCTCGGCATAGGCAGGGCTGGCAACTGAATAGGCGCGCAACAGCGGCTTGCCGCCGTCGCCCGTCAGTCCAATCATGGCAAACTCGCCGGACCGAAACCGAAAGCTCGCCGGGCGTGTCACCGAAAAGCTGAACAACCGGTCGTTCCAATGGCGGACTTTCAGGACAGTCTCGACCGACAGGGCGCTGGTCGCGGTCAGTTCTATCTTGTCGCTGTGTATCGCGAGTTGGTCCGCGGCGGTCATGCCGACATCGCCGGATGGAAATAGCGGGCCAGGAAGGTGCCGTCGTCGCCGAAATGATATGTCTCAAGGCTGTGCACTGTGACGGGATGGCCATTCATCATGCCTTCGTTCCTTACGCAGGCCGCGGCCTCATGCCCGTTCACGATCAGTTCGACAAATGTCAGCTTCCAGCCAACATAGCGGTCGAACAATTCCCCGATCAGGTGCAGCCCCTCCTGACGATCGCTACCCACCGGGTCATCGATCAGCAGCCCGCCTGGCGCGATGTCACGGTAGGCGGCGATGAAGTCGTCACGCTGACCCTGATTGAACATATCAAGTTGATGCCGGAGAAATGCTTCGATCCGGTCTGCATCGAGCGTTGCCATGTGCATGTCCTTTTTAGCGGCCCGCAGCCGCTGTTCTGATTGCCGGAACGATCTCTGACCATGGGAGAAAGGGCGGGCAAGGCGACAGGCTATCGCCGGAATGCAATAGGCTATCGTTTCGCAACAATCATGTGACGCGGAAGCGGCGCGGCTATCGCCGACCCGCGTTTCACTATCGATGAACCGTGCCACCCTTTCCTAAGGTAGGTTGTCATCCCATCGAAATGTCGCCTGTCCGCAATCAATAAAGATATGTGGGAGAGAATGATGATAACGTCCAAACTGATGGTGGCGACGATGCTGTCGGGCCTGCCTGTCGCGATGGCTCAGCCCGCGCGGGGGCAAGTCGCACCACAGGAAGCGGCGCAGGAACAGTTCAGCGGCATTCAGGATATCGTCGTCACCGCGCGGCGGACCGAGGAAAGCCTGCAAACCACCCCGCTGGCCGTCACGGCATTGGGCGATGTCGCGATTCAGCGCGCGCAGATCGTCAGCGTGCAGGACGTGCAGCGTGTCGCGCCCAGCGTCGTCATATCGACCGGCTCTGCCTCGACGTCCGGCTTCGCATTCGTGTCGATCCGCGGCCAGGGCAATCTCCAGCCGCTGATCGCCAACGATCCGGCGGTCGCGACCTATATCGACGGCGTTTATATCGCACGGCCTTCGCAGGGCCTGACCGATCTGCACGATCTCCAGCGTCTCGAAGTGCTGCGTGGTCCGCAGGGCACGCTGTTTGGGCGCAACACGACGGGCGGCGCGATCAACATTCTGTCCAAGGATCCTGTCGATCGGCTGGAAGGCAGCCTGAAGGGCGAAGTCGGCAACTATGCCTATCGGGATGTCGAAGCCGTTTTGAACGTGCCGCTGGCAGAGGGCCTGGCCGCGCGTGTCGTCTATGATTTCCATGATCGCAACGGCTATGGCAACAATGCCCGGCTGAACCGCGACGTGGGCGATCAGAAAAGCCACTTCCTGCGCGGCAAGCTGAAATATGAAAGAGACGGGTTCGACGTTACCCTGAGCGGCGATTACAACAAGATCACGGACATGGGCCAGCTTGCCCAGACCGCCGGGTTCAATCCGCTGTCGTTTCAGGGGCCGTTGGCAGCCTTTGCACCCGGACTGGCCAGCGCGATCCATACGAAGGACAATTGGTACACGACCTATGCAGGTGGGCTTGTGCGGCCCACGACCAACCCGACCTTCGCGACGCTACCTGCCGACATCCAGGCGAGATACAGCCAGTTGCCGTTCGACAGGCTGGTTGCCTATGGCTTTTCCGGTGTCGTCAACATCGACATCGGCGCGCATAAGCTCAAGTCGATCACCGCCTATCGCTATTCGGATTCCGACGGTCTGATCGACCTTGATGGATCGCCATCCCCCGTCCTTGCCGTGTTCGGCGGCGCGCATTCGGAATCCTATTCGCAGGAACTTCAGCTATCCGGCAACATCACGGACAAACTGAGCTATATTCTGGGCGGCTACGCCTCGCGCGAAACAGGCTTTGAATATTCCCAATCGCAGATTTTCGGCGGGTTGATCCGCAACAGCTTCGGCGACGCGAAGAATACGACCAAGGGTGCCTATGCGCAGCTCTATTATAATCTGACCGACAGCGTGCGTGCAGTGGGCGGCTTTCGCTACACGTGGGACGGGCGGGAGGTTGTCCTGCACAACCAGCAGGTGCTCGGCCTCGCCCCTAACGCGCCCGTCGCGGGCACGCCGTTCGGCGTGAACTGCAATCTGGTCAATCCAGACCAGACGCCCACGGCCACGCAATGCAACCAGACCCAGTCGAAAAATTTCTCCTATCCCGCCTGGAACCTGGGTCTGGACTGGCAGGCGAGCGAGGACATCTTCCTCTACGTGGCCACGCGCGGCGCGGCTAAGGCGGGCGGCTTCAATATACGTGCCGGGTCGCTTCCCGCCTTCTCGCCGGAAAAGGTCAAGGACGTCGAAGGCGGCATCAAGGCGAGCTGGTTCGATAATCGGCTGCGCACCAACGTCGCGCTGTTCCACACCTGGAAAAGCAATGCGCAGGTGATCGTCAATGCCGTTGCACCTGGCGTGGGCGTCACCCAATATACCCAGAATAACGGCGATACCCGCGTCTGGGGGGCTGAGTTTGAGGTCGTGGCGGCACCATGGTCGGGCATGGAGATTTCGGGCAATCTCTCGCTGCTCAATGGCAAATATAAGGCCGGGAGCATTTCCGAAGTGCAGCGGATCACCAGCGCCACGCCGCTGACCGGATGCGCCGCCGCGCCGCCGACCGCCGCTGGCGTTCCGCGTTACGACTGCACGGTTGACCTCAGCGGTCGCGCGCTGACGCAACTTCCCAAGATCCAGTTTAGCATCGGCGCGACGCAGACCATCGCCCTGTCGACTGGCGACCTGATCCTGCACGTCAATTACGCCTATGTCGGCAAGCAGCATTTCAATCCGGTGATAGCGTCGGACGAGCAGACCGCCGCAGTCAAGGCTGCCTATGCCCAGGAAAATGCGTTGGGTGAAACGGCAGGATATGGCCTGCTCAACGGCCGCATCGCCTATCAGCTCAAAGATCCGAATATCGAACTCTATGTCTATGGTCGCAACCTGACGGCGAAGAAATATCTCAGCCGTCGCTTTTCCGATCTCTACCAGACCGGTGGGCTGGGGGTTGCGGTCGACTATGCGGGTGACCCCCGCGTGGTCGGGATTGGTATGCGCTATCGCTTCGGCGGACAGTAAGCGTGCCCGATCGAAACTTGGACAAGAAAGGCTGCTAGTGATCGACCTTCCCGACAATGTGCCATGCCAACTCGTCATGCCCTTTGCCCTAACGCCTCGTCGGGCGACGACGGTCAATCCCTATACCGACATCATTCCCAGACTGCATGAAGGCCCGCCGATCTTCTACGGCACCGACGTGTTTCCTGGGCGTCAGCCGGGCTGGGTGGTGCGGCGCGCGGAAGACCTGCGGAAAATCTACGCCGATACCGACAGTTTCGGCAAACGCGGCAATACCGGCTTTGCTGCCGGGATCGGCGAAAGCTGGGACATCATCCCGACCGAACTTGACCCGCCGCGACACACCGGCTTTCGCAATGCGCTCAATCCCGTCTTTTCGCCCAAGCGGATGGGCGAACTGGACGGCAAGGTCCGCCTGCGCGCGCGAGAATATATCGACAAGTTCAAAGACCGGGGGGAATGCGATTTCATCCGGGATTTCGCCATCCCTTTCCCGGTGTCGATCTTCCTCGATCTGCTCGACCTGCCGCAGGAGGAGATGCAGCAGTTTCTCGATTGGGAATTTTCCTTGTTGCATACCGACGACATGGAAGACCGCGTCAAGGGCACGCGCGCGGTGAAGGCCTATCTGCTCAACGCCATCGAAGATCGTCGCAAAAAGCCCGGCGACGACCTGATCAGCATCGCGCTCCAACTGGAATATGAGGGGCGCAAATGGACGCCTGAAGAAGTGTTCGGCCATTGCTTCAACCTGTATCTTGGCGGACTAGATACAGTGTCGGCGAATATCGGCCTGCATTTCCAGCATCTGGCGACCCATCCGGCCGATCAGGACGCTCTGCGGCAAAATCCGGCGAGTGCCACCGTAGCCATTGAGGAGTTGCTGCGCGCTTATGCCGCTGTCACGACATTCCGCATCTGCACCAAAGACGTGATGCTGCACGATGTCACGATCCGCGCGGGTGACCGGGTTGCCATGTCGACCCCATTGGGATCGAACGATCCCGAAGCGTTCGAGGCCCCGACGCAAATTCGCTTCGATCGCCGCCCTTCGCATCTGACTTTCGGCTATGGCCCACATCGCTGCCTCGGCGCACATCTCGCCCGGCGCGAGCTACAGATCGCTATGCAGGAAATGCTTAACACCCTGCCCGCTTTTACAGTGCAACCGGGGTTCGATGTGCCCTTCTATCTCAGTAACATCATCCATGTGGAATCGCTTCCACTGGTCTGGGCCAGATAGAGGTATGGCGCGCTCAGCGATAGCGTCTTTGCAACCAGCGATAGCAAAGGCGGTCGTGCCCCGGCGGCGGCTGCGCTAGTTTGCACCGGAGCACCACAGGCGATCCGTGGATCGACACAGAAGGTGCCCAAGGGGAGAGATAGCTATGAAATCCGTCAAATTCCAGGTGCTTGCCACCAGCGCACTGACCCTGATCGCGACCGCCGTACCGGCCTTGGCACAGCAGCCTGCCGACCAGCCTTCGGTAAATAGCGGACTACAGGATATCGTCGTGACCGCCCGCCGCCGCGAGGAATCGCTTCAATCGGTGCCGGTATCGATCACCGCTATCTCTGCCGAGATGCTGGAGCAGAAATCGGTCCAGGATCTGAGCGACGTCGCCACCCTCACCCCCGGCTTCCGTTTCTCGCAGGAGGGCGGCAAGAACCAGCCGACGCTGTCGTTGCGAGGCCTTGGCCAATTGCCGATCGGCGAAGGCGTGCCCGCAATCGTCGCCTATTTCAACGATGTGCCGCTCTCCAAAGAGGGTGGCAATATCCCGACTTTCGACCTGGCCAATATTCAGGTGCTGAAAGGGCCGCAGGGCACATTGTTCGGGCGCAACACCATCGGCGGCGCGGTGCTGGTCAATTCGAAAAAGCCGACCTTCGATACCGATGGCTATATCCAGGCCGGCTATGGGAATTTCGATTATAAGGAATTGGAGGGCGCGCTCAACGTGCCGTTGGCCAAAGATGTGGCGGCGCTTCGCATTGCTGCGCAGTATCGCAACCGTGACGGCCGGACGAAGAACCTCACACCCGGCAATCCCGACCTGGACGACACCAACCAGTTGAGCTTTCGCGCGTCATTGCTGCTCCAGCCTACCGAGAATCTGACTAACACGCTGGTCTTCGACTATTTCCGGGCGCGAGAAAAGCCCGCTGCTGAGGTTCCCTATCGCTATAATGCCGGTGTGCTGTCGGGTATATTGGTCGGCGGCTTCGGCTTCGCGCCCGCCGATGCGGCCGTCTATGAAGCAGATCTTGCCAGCCTGTTCGCGCAGCAACAGGCCAACGGTCCGTACAAGGTCACGAACGAATTGGTGAACGACGGTAGCAGCCTGAAAGTCGCAGCCGATCGCCGCATCTGGGGCATCACAAATACCACCAGCCTGGAATTGGGCGACGTCACTATCCGCAACATTTTCGGCTATCGCGACGTCTATAATTATCAGTTCGTCAATACCCAGGGCACCCGCCAGTTGATTGGCCCCCAGGGACGGCTCGTCATCTATCACACTGGTGCCGAAGCGAATAAATCCTTCCTGACCGACGAGTTTCAGGTGCTGGGCGACATGGGCCGCCTCAATTGGATTGCGGGTGCCTTCTACAGCAAGGACAAGCCCACCGGCACCAACGTCAATTTCCCGCAGCAGTTCAGCTTCATCGACCTTTACGGCCCGGCGGTGAATTACAGCACGTCGCATTATACCAACAGCAGCTTCGCCCTGTTCGCGCAGCTGGGGTTCAAGATCACCGACAAGCTGACCGCCAACGCAGGCGCGCGCTACACCTGGGACAAGGTCAAGGCGTGCGCAGGCAACAGCCTCGCAGGGGCGCTCAGCCAGCAGCAATGCGCCGATCAGGCAGCGCTTGGCTTGCCCGACGGCACCGGCATCGTGAAGAATAAGGGCGACTATGCCACCTGGACCGTGGGGCTGGATTATCAGGCGACCGACGACCTGTTCCTCTATGTCACGTCCCGGCGCGGCATTCGCGGCGTCAACGTCAACACGCCGCTGTTCGAAACACCTTTCACCACCGGCGGAGTTGGCGCGTGTCTTGGCGGCGCGACTTGCCCGGACTTGCGGCCCTATCAGAAGGTGAAGCAGGAACAGGTCACCGACGTCGAACTGGGCATGAAACTCAACTGGCGCGCGGGCGCTATGAAAGGCCGCTTCAACGTATCGGCGTTCCAGACGAAGTATAAGGACGCGCTGCAATTCTTTAACGTCCGCCCGCTCGGTATTCCGCCGACGGCACCCGATCAGCCGACCCGGACCTCTCTCGCCATCAACGCATCCGACGCGACCGTGCGCGGCATAGAGGCCGAACTCGTGATCGAACCTGCGCCTTGGCTGACGTTCAGCTTTGGCGGTGCCTATGTCGATCAGAAGGTCGATGACGTAAAGCCGTTCGGCCCACTGACGCTGACCAAGAATGAAGTCACGCTCCCCACCCCCAAATTCTCGGGGACAGCCGCATTACGCGCCGTGCTGCCGATCCGTCCGATGGATGGGGAACTCGCCTTCAACGCGGACCTGTATCACACGTCGGCCTATGACGCGCAGTTTGGTGAGCAACTGCCCGGCTATGATGTCGTCAACAGCCGCCTGGAACTGAGCAACATTGGCGGGCGCGGCATCAGCATCGCGGCCTATGTCCGCAACCTGTTCGACAAGCAATATCCGATCGGCCCGGCCGTGCTGCTCAGTTCCTTTCCGGCCAGCACCGTCTATTATGGCGATCCGCGGACCTACGGCCTCCAACTCACCTATCGATTTGGCAGCTAGGACAGCATGACGATGACCCACGATGGCGTACAGCACCGCACCTGCCCCCTGTGCGAGGGGATGTGCGGGGTTACCGTGACCGTGGAGGGCGGACGGGCGGCGACCGTCCGCCCCAACAAGCAGGATCGTTGGAGCCTGGGCCATATCTGCCCCAAAGGCACGACGCTCGGCGCGCTCCATCATGATCCCGACCGGCTTCGCACGCCCATGATCCGCGACGGGAGCGAGTGGAAAAGCGCCTCGTGGGAGGCCGCGTTCGATCGTCTGGAGACATTGGTCGCAGGGCTGCGCGAGCGCCACGGCCCCCATGCGTTCGCGGCTTATGGTGGCAATATGGCGGGCAAGGACGCCACGCTGTCGCGCTATTCGGGTCTGATGCTGGCAACGTCGGGCATTAAACAGGTCTATTCGTCTGGCACGGTCGATCAGCACCCCAAGAATCTGTCGGCCATGCTGATGTTCGGCAATGAATGGAAAATACCCATTCCAGACCTCGATCATACCGACTTGTTCGTCATCTTCGGCGGCAATCCGGCCGCGTCGAAGGGCAGCATCTTTTCCCATCGCGATGTGATGGGTGCGATGCGGGATCTGCGCGCGCGCGGCGGGCGCGTCATCGTGATCGATCCCGTCCGCACCCAGACGGCAAGGTCGGCCGACCAGTGGATCGGCCTGAAGCCCGGCAGCGACGCGGCCTTCATGCTCGGCATCGCCCATGTCCTCTTCGCCCGCGACGCTGTGCGGTTGCGGCACCTCGACGGCCTGGTTAACGGGCTGGAGACGCTGCGGGAGATCGTCACCGGGTTCAGCCCCCAATGGGTCGCCCATCATTGCGGCATCGATGCCATCGTCATCGAAAACCTGGCCGACGAACTGATCCGCACCGAACGATCCGCCATCTACGGCCGCATCGGCACCTGTACTCAGACATTCGGCACGCTGGCGTCCTGGATGATCGACGTGCTGGCGATACTGACGGGCAATCTGGACCGGCAGGGCGGCAGCATGTGGAGCCGCCCCGTCGCTCCGCTGGTCGACATGCTGGCGACGCTGCCCGCCGACATGCCGGTCGTCATGGGCAAGAGCCGGGTGCGCGGCGTCCCCGCAGTGCTGGGCCAATTCCCTGCCTCCTGCATGGCCGAGGAAATTGCTACGCCGGGACCAGGCCAGATCAAGGGGCTGCTGACTTTCGCCGCTAATCCGGCGCTCAGCGCCCCGGATTCAGGTAAGCTCGCCCAGGCGCTACCGCTGCTGGAATGCATGGTCAGCTTGGACAATTATCTCAACGAAACGACCCGCCACGCCCATGTTATCCTGCCCAGCCCATCTTTCTTGGAAAGCGCGCATTATGACATGTGGTCCTGGATTTTCTGCCTCACTAGCGGCGGCCATTATTCGCCACCAGTCTTTCCAGTTACCGATCGCCCGGACCATTGGCGCGTCGTCGCCCGCGTCGGCGCGATCATCGGTGGCCAGCCGGGTGCCGATATCGACGCTATGGACGATGGCTATTTCCGCGCACTCGCTACCGGACGCGGGATCGATCCTACCATGGCGATCGCGGCGCTGCCCGACCGTGGACCGGATCGCATCCTCGATCTGGCGATCCGCACCGGCCCGTTCGGCGATCGCTTCGGCACGGTAGGCAACGGCCTGACGCTCGATAGTTTCCGCGATCAGCCTAACGGCCTGATCGTCGCGCCCGCTATCCCCCGCGCGCATGAGGGGTTCGAAACCGCATCCGGCAAGATCGACCTCACGCCCGCCCTCATCCTGTCCGACCTTCCCCGGCTGGAGCGGGCCTTGGTCGCCAATGATCCCTCGCTCGTCCTCGTCAGTCGCCGTCATCTCCGCTCGCTCAACAGTTGGATGCACAACATCGATACGCTGGTGAAGGGCAAGGATCGCTGCACCCTGCAAATGCACAGCGTCGATGCCGCCACCCATGGACTAGCCAACGGCGATCTGGTCGCGCTGACCTCTGCATCGGGTGAAATCCATGTACCGCTGGAGATTGACGACGACATCCGCCCCGGCGTGGTGTCGATGCCGCACGGCTGGGGGCATCGCGATCCACAGACCCAAATCGCGATCGCTCAGGCGCACGCCGGGGCCAACACCAATATCCTCAGCCCCGGCACGATGGTCGACGTCATTTCGGGCAATGCCGTGCTGAACGGCATCCCGGTTCAGGTCCGCAAGGCTGATCGTCAACCCCGCGAAACAATTGGAGCAACTGCGTGAACAAGATAATGGGTTCCTTGTCCGGCGTGATCGGTTTCGCCCTGATCGCATTCGGCGTCTACGCCCTGGTCGCAACGACCGCCATTACCGACATGACCGCGCTGCAACCCAGGGGGGTGGCAGGCCTCAACGAAGCCCGCGCGATTTACGCTGGCTCCTTCTGGGCCATGGGGGGGATTATCCTCTACGGCCTTGCAACCCCGCGTTTTCGGCAACCCCTGTTACTCGCCGTTGGCGTGATCTTTGCAGGCTTCGTGGCCGCACGAATCATTTCGATCGCGATGGATGGCTATGCGCCGATCCTTGCAGCGTCAATCGGATCGGAAGTCGTCGCGGCTCTCATCCTGATCGCCGCGAGCCGGACCGCGCACGTATCCTCAGTCTGACAGCGCCGCCTGGCCGCCCACCGCGACATCGTGCGGATAGGGCGCGCCGGGCAGTCGGGCGGCCGCGAAAAACTCCACCGCCTGTGCTGCTTCCACCAGCCCCAGCGCCACGCGATACAGCCGCGCTTCAGCCGATGGCAGAGTGTCCGATCCGAACGCATCGAGATGCGCCATCATATCGGCAAGCCGAGGCGCGGTAGCATCGTAAAACTGCTTCAGTGCATCGAACGGCATGTCCTGCCGCGCGCGATAGCGGCTTTCCATCGTCTCCAGTCCGATCCACAAATGGGCGAATTGTTCCAGATCGGCGAAGGCCGCGGGCAGGTTGGCACTCATGCCGCGCTCCTCATGTTCGCCTGCGCTCCGTTCAAAACGGATCGGATCACCGCCGCGCGGTGTCGGGGAAGCATTTCCGCCTCGCCATAATAGAAGCTCTCGGTCGCGCCGGACGCCAGCCCCTTTTGCTGCCGTGCCATGACCATGAAATCCTCCATCCCCGAATCCCGCGCGAATGTGGTTGCCTGGGCGATCGCCAAGCGTTCGCTGGCCGTAACGGGGGCATGATAATAATAATGCGCAGTCCAGCGGTGGCTCTGCGCCGTCAGCGGCCAATGCTGCTGCGTGAACCAGCCGCCTGCACCGGGATGGATCATGAAATTGGGGAATATCGCCAGCGACGCAGGCGTTTCTGCGCTCGGATAGCCCTCACCCGCTACACGTCCGGCTAACGCCCCCATCGTCTGCACCGCAAAGGACTGGACGAGCCGCTCGGCGCGCGGTCGCCAGCCCGGATTGCCCTGCGACCAGCCTGCGGCGTGCGGCCCGGCAAAGGCCATCTTGCGAAATTCGGAAAAAGGGTTGGCAGGCGTCACCGATATTTCGCGGATCGTCAGCGCATGGACGGTGCCGACATGATAGCCCTCATATTGCGGGTCGAGCCCCGCCTTCCAGTTGGCTGAGACTTCGTATGAAAGGCTGTCCCGGTGGGTGAAGGGGACCAGCGTGGTCGTCTCCAGCAGCGGCGCGATGCCACCCAGAAACGCCCGGAGAGAAAAGGCGGGCTGCGGATCGAGATTGATGAAAACGAACCCGGCAAACACGTCTATCTCGATCGGCACCAACCCCAGATCATCCGCATCCAGCGACGGAAAACACCGCTGGTTGGGAATGGCCTTCAAGCTGCCATCCAGGCGGAAGGTCCAGCTATGATAGGGGCAGCGAAATGCCTCCGCCTTGCCGCAAGGGCCATCGGCGACGGGCATCCCGCGATGGCGACAGACATTGTGGAAGGCGCGCAGCACATCGTCCTTGCCCCGCACGATCAGCACAGACACGCCGCAAATCTCGACATCGCGCACAACATAATCGCCCGGTTTCGGCAGATCCTCCGCGCGCACCATATAAAGCCAGCATCGTCGATATATCGCGTCGCGCTCGGCCGCATGCTGGGCCACGCTCCAGAAGCTGTCCGCCGCTACACGACCATCGCGCAGGATCGCGGCGTCCGGCATCATCATCCCATGTCCCAGATCAAAACCGCCTTCCGGCGTCGCCGACAGTATATTGGTCATGCAACTGGCTCCCGCAGTCCCGCCTTGCCCGCTAGTCTATAGTCGCCGCCTCGCTCGATGCTCTGCCGGAACGCGGGACGGCCATGCAGCCTGTCCAGCCAAGTCACGATATGGGTATAGGCGTCGATCGGCATCAGCGTTTGCGCGATTTCCGGGATGAAGCTCATCTGGATATCGGCAGCAGAAAAATCTTCGCCGAGGAGAAAGGGGCCGTCGGCCAACGCATCGTCGAGATAGGCCAGCGCCTTCGCCAGTTCGACATTGGCTGCCTCATCGATCGGGCTGCCATCCAGACCGAAGGCGCGGGCATAGACCTTTATCATGATCGGGTTCATGCCGGACGACACCGCATAATAGAGCCATTGCCGATACCGTTCATGCGCATCCGTACCGGGCACTGGCGCCAATCGACCATCGCCATGCCGCTCGATGATATGCTCCGTAATCGCGCCCGATTCGATGACGATCCGTCCCTCATCCTCGATCATCGGCGATTTGCCGACTGGATGCAGCGCCTTGAGCGCGGGTGGCGCCATCATCGTTACCTGATGCCGCTGATAGGGCACCAGATCATAGGGCAGGCCTAGTTCTTCGAGCAGCCATATCGTCTTCTGAGCGCGGGAATCGTTGAGGTGATGCACAGTCAGCATTGTGGGTGACTTTCAATCTGGAGAAGGAGCCGATCAGCACCGCGTCCGATACTCGACCGGCGTCATGCCCGTCGTCTTGCGAAAGGCGGCCGTAAACGCCGCTGCGCTGGCAAAGCCGCAGGAATAGGCGACTTGCTTGACCATCAATTTCTGGTCGTCGAGCAGCGCCTTCGCGCGGTTCAGGCGCTCCCGCGCGATGTAATGGCGCAGCGTAACGCCCGTGGCGCGCTTCACCAGCGGTGACAAGGCACGCGACGTCACGCCACAATGTTGTGCCAGATCGACCACCGTAGGCAATTTGCCGCTTTCATGCAGAACCTGCCGCAACATCGTCATCTGGCCTGGCGAAAGGGCGCCGTCGCACTCCTGCGGCACCGGTTGCCCCAGCGTCGCACGGCGTATCTCACCGCAAATGGCGAACAGCAGCGACCGGACCATGAACCCGCTGTCGAGGCCCGGCGTGACGACCTCGTCAGCGATACGGGTCAGGCCGGCCTGAAGGAAAGGGCTGTCGAGATTGAACTGATGGTCCCCGTCGAGACTGGAGAGGAACGACAGCAATTCGGGATAGTCGGCCAGTAATTCGGTCCGAAAGCTGCAGGATATGGTCCGAAGGCGGCCGCTGTTCCAGCGCGTCCGCACCGCCTGCCCTGGCGGCACGAGGATGACGGCATGAGACGTCACGAAGTTGCGCCCCGGACGTGCGCATTCGATATCATCCTCCCGGTACATTAGCCATTCCAGGAAGAATTGATCCGACAGGATTGTTGCTTCGCCAGGCTGCGACCATCGGACATTGTCGACCCGCACCGAATAAACCGGGTCCACAAGCGCGCCTTCCAGCATTCCGGTATAGAGCATTTCACCCCTGAAAGCCTGCTCCTGCTCCATGCGCCTATCCTCTTTCTAGATATGGGTGGCCGAATCGTGCGCCATGACAGTCGTCGAAGGCGGATCGGAAAAAGCCAGCCGATCGATAGGGCCGGGCGCTCTATCCACGATGGGTCCAGGGTAGCCACGCAGCAATTGCAGCGCGCGCATCGTCCGGCGATGGAACAGGCCGATCAGATCGGCTTCCTTATCTGGCCCGGCGGCCAGCACATATTGTTCCAGCGTCGCCTCGGCCGCTGCCGCGCTTGCGAAACTTTGGCCCAGCAACTGCTCTGCCTCCGATCGATCGCGGCGCGCAATCTCGTGGCCGATGGCGTCGCGGCGCTGTACATAGCGGGCGAGCGACAAGGCTGGAGGTTCGCGCAATCGTCCGCGCGCCGCTGGCAGATCGGTACAACTCGCGACCAAATTATCATAAATGATGTCGGTCGCTTTTTCGACGGTTACAAGATCGGCGACAGGTGTCAGATCGACCCTGCGCACCTGCGCCAATGTTTCCAAAGCAGCGCGCCTACAGCCAAGATCCCAGGACAGATATTCGACATAGGCAGGCAATTGGCGCTGCGTGCGGAGGGCCGACTCCATCCGCATCGGCACAGCAAGGAAAGACGCGATGGTGTGAAAATCGAGCGCCACCCAGTCGATCAGGTTACCGCTTTCCACGACATAGCGCTGCAACAACGACGTCAGATCGCCGATCGGTTCGTTGATGTCGCGCACCCTGATCGATGCTAGGTCCGCCATGGGGTCGCCTAAATGCGCCAGTTCCAAATCATAAATATGGGTGATCCTGTCCCCATCATGAAAAAACTGCGGCGCGTCGGCGATCAGCAGCGCCGTTTCCGTGCGATGCAGCGGAAGATTGCCCAGCACCCATTTACGTAGAAAGGCGATCAATGGATCGGGACCATCGCGATGGCTTTGATACTGTTGATCCGCATCATCAAAATAGGCGAGCGCAATGGCTTGCGGGCTTTGCGGTTGTGGCAATCCGATCCCTGCGGCCTTTACTGTATCGATCCGGTGAACGGACGCCATGATCGCCATATAATCGCTGACCAGCCGATGCAGGTTTGCGTCGCGGTCGGCGCCGCCCGCGAAAGCCGTCGCGTCGATGCGCTCCATGGCAATCGCCGCGGGGTTGTCGCACCAGCCATGGATATGCGGTACGGCGATGCCCTCGTCCGCCAGCAACCGCAAGACATCATGTTCTACGCGCAACGGCTGCGTTTCCTGGCCCGCACCGCGATCGCCGCGAATATGGATATGGATTACGCCCTCCGGCGTGCGGACCGATACGTTCCACGCCGGGCGCCATCCCGGCAGGATATCCATGGCGACAATATCGCCCATCGTCGCTTCGATCCAGCGCTGGATATTTTGCTCAGCTATCAAGTTCGGCTGGTCGGTCACCAGGCATCCTCATGCATGTTCGTCACACCGCAACGTGGATGCAATCTTTATGTGAACAGCGTTATCCTAATAGGGTAACGCTGTTCATTCAAGCGAATTTATCGGGGGGCAATGCGCCGTGATTGCGCTATTCAGCACCCGACATCAGACAGGAAGGCGCGCAATGGAGAGAAATGCTAAGGGCCATCAAGATATTCTAGTCGCTGGCACCACGGCATCACCTAGTCGGGCGCGCAGCGCAGAGGCTAAGGATCATGTGCGGCAAGCATTGATTGACGCGGGACGTCATCTGCTGCTGGCCAAGCCCTCAGGACCGATATCGCTCCGTGGAATTGCCCGTCATGCCGGCTATTCCTCCGGTGTCGTGTATCGGTATTTTGCGGATCGCGATTCACTGTTTCTCGCGATCCGTGACAGCGAATTGGCCAATTTCGCTGATAGGCTAGAGATGGAATTCGCCACATATGACGACGCGGAAAAGCGCCTGATCGCCGTTGCCGATCGGGCCTTCGATTTTTCACGCGACCAGATCGCCGCCTTCGGCATGAATAGCTTGTTCCTGTTCTGGTTCGACACCGCTGGCACGCAGAATGGCGCTCCCATTCGTGATACTGCACCCGCAGCAGCGCGCATCCATGCCTTTTTCGAACAGGCGGTCAGCTCCGTAATGGCACCCAGTTCGCACCAGAATTCGAACATTCAATCGGCAGTAGGTGCCCTGATGGCGTCTATATCAGGGGCCGTACTTTTACCGCGGGGAAGCGATCATGATGATTTCCCAGATGGCTGTATCATACTGCGTGATATCGTCGAAGCATTGATCTGCCGTTGGCAGGCTACGTGGGAGCCGACACATTAATAATTGACGGATGCCGGGCGACCTTGAGGCGCAGATCGAGGCCTTCGTTGAGCACTACAACCATCAGAGGTATCAAGAGAGCCTGAGCAACGTGACGTCCGCCGACGCCTACTTCGGCGGGGGGTCCAGCCATCATAAAGCAGCGCGAAAGGTTCAAGCGGCAGACCATCGAGCATCGGCGTTTGCAACACCGCAAGCTCGCCGCCTAAACCTACCCCCACACGAGGCCACCACTCCGCTAATTTATGCCGCGAAGTGTGCTGAATGTTCTGACGACCGAAAACGTCAAATCATTCTTCATCCTGGCGAAGCCCGCCTTGATATGCACCGCCAAGGCCGCATCGCTGAGCAGACGGTGCGGCTGGTTTGGGCCAATATCGGTGGCTTGCAGCAATCGGTGATGACGATAACCGCTAGCGCTGACCTGCAAAACACGGCACTGCACCACGATCGGCCAGGTGCCACGACGTTGCTCGATCAAGGCATACCTCACCGCGACTTCCTTGCGAATCTACCGCTGTTTTTTAGAATGTGGCTCTCCATGCGCACTCGCACCAGCGCGGCTTCCAGCCGTGCGATCTCCATCTGTTCAAGGCTCACGGCTTTAATGTGAACATCAAGAAGGCGACCGGTAGCCTCCGCCTTTACTCCGTCCTTCGTTTGATACCCCTTCCCTGATCTGTTCATACCAGCCAGGGGAAACGTTAGGCAGGGACAAGCTCACGAAACAAAACCGTTACAAGTCGACTATAATTTATAGCGCGACGATCTGGATGAGAGGCCGTGTTGCCTCATTAAGCGATGTTCCCGAGCGGCATAGCCATTGCCTCACGTAAATGCTCCCTACAGGAGATCACCCTCACGGACTATTCCTTGCGCGACTGGGGG
>NZ_SEOO01000057.1 GCF_004152865.1 Sphingobium cupriresistens
TCCCGGCCCAATATCTCCACCGCCGTCCCTCGCTTTGGCTCAGGACGTCCATAACGACGTCCTTATGGACGTCTCTTACGCGCTCACATCACAGCAAGGCAGGCGGCCTCAACCGGTCGGTTACGAAGCCTCTCACGCACTCAACGAACAACGGAATCGTCGGTAATGTATAGGGCCGATGATGCTCGTGAGCATCGCTTAATCGCCCCGGCAAGGCCGGGGCTTTTTTTGGGCAACCGCTATGGCGTCCCGATAGCGCTGAAACTTCACTGGAAGCCCAGAGGCGATTTCGCCTCCGGGTCCATCACGACTACGCCGCTTGTGCCAGATAGCGTTCGTCGGCATTCAGCGCGCCCTTGTCAACATCAAGCAGCGCGGCAATCCTATCCCACCGCTCGGCGCTGCCGACGCCGCCCCGGTCGGTATAAGTGGACGGCGGGAAGGCCAGCCAGCGCGGCACCCAGTTCTCAACCTTGGCACGGCCATTGGTTCCGGCGAGGCAGTCCCGCACGATCTGCCGCTGGACCTTGACGATTTCCCCGGCATTGGCGCTGGCAACGGCATCGCCTGCGACCTCCGTTATGATCCCGCCGATCACCTCCTTGTCGCGGATGCCGTCGAGCAAGGCGTCATCGGCCTGCCAGACCGATGCCATGTCAACGTTGAGTAATGCGCCCAGCAATTCCACCATCGCGCTTCCCGCCGCCAGTGTCTCGCCCATCACAATCGCGAGGACGGCCGTAACCGTTTCATCGGAAAGGCCGGTGAGATGCACGAAAAGTCCCGGCAGGCCATGATCGCCCGCATGGCCGCCCGTGACGGTGGGCGTGTCGGCATCAAAGCCCAGCAGGGCCAGGACCTCGCGGCGTTTGGCGTCGAACACCGCTTCCGATGCGCTGGCTTCTACGCTCTCTGCAATCGGGTCGCTGTTGGCGCGCTGCTTTTCAACGTCCACCCGCCAGAGGGGCGAACCGACAATGGCATGAGCGAGCATCAGCCGAAGCGCCATGGCGGGCTGCGAAAGCAGAGACACGCGCACGGCGGCGTGACGGTGCAGATCGACATAGTTCTGAATAGCAGCGCTGATCTCCGGCCGCACCGGCTTGGGAAGATTCTCCCCTGCCTCGCGCTTACTGGCCTCCTTCCCGGTGATGTAGCCTTCGTGGAAGGTGACTTCGCCGCGATGGCTGATCGCCACATAGACCCGGCCGCCTTTCTTCTTCTGGCAGCGCTCATGTTCCCATGTGTGGAAATATGAACCGCGCTCCATGACGACAACCTCCTGCCATCCGGCTTCCTGGTAGGCATCCGCGCGTTCCTCGACCGCTGCCATTTGCGCCGTCCAGAAATCGGCAGCACAGGCGAAGTAGCTGTTCTCGCCGAACAGGTCTGAGACGGTCTCGCCGGGATAGCCTGCAAGATCGAACAGCGCGACGGTGGTGGAAATAGCCGCTCCGCCCATGACCCACGCCTTGAGGTTCTGGCCCAAGGGGGCGTGGTCGCTCTGGCTATCGAGCAGGGCAAGCCATTCGCGCTGCTGTGTCTTGCTGGCGAGGGTCAGGTGCCGCACGGTGATGGCATCGATCTTTTCGGCGCGGTAAAGGTTGCGAATGCGTGGCATGAGGTTGCCCAGCGCAAGGGTGCGTTTCACCTGCAAGGTAGTCAGCCCGAAGGTCAGGGAGATATCCTCGACGCTGCGGCCTTCCCGGACAAGCCGGGTGAAGGTTTCGTGGCGGGTCATCTCGTCGGGGTCCAGACGCGCGATGTTCTCGATCAACGAGGCTTCCAGTGCTGCCGCATCGTCACCTGCTGCCATGACGGCGCACGGCAAGGGATCGATGCTGCCGTTTTCCTGTGCGATAGCCAATGCGGCATGATAGCGCCGCTTGCCTGCCACGATCTCGTAGCCGTGATCATCCTTCTCCCGCACGATCAGAGGCACGAGGATACCTCGCGCGCGCACCGAAGGCAGGATGTTGGTGAGGTCAGGCACCTTCTTTCCTCCGCGCATGTTGGCGGACGAAACCGAGAGGCTGGCGATGTCGATGTGCTTGAGTTCCATGTTTCTTGCTCCTCTTCGCATCATCCCGGCCCCGAAATGCGGGGTGGGCGGCAAGAGCGCACCGGCAGGCGCGTCGGCAAAGGCGGGCCGCACCCGTCAGGGCTGAAACGAAGAGGAAGACCCGGCATAGCCGGGTTGCTGCCCGCCGCGACGCGCCTAGAGGGAAGTGACGCCCACACCGCTTGCCGGAGCCGGCCTATGCCATCGCGCGCATGCGCGATGACCGCATTGGAGCGGCGCAGCCGGTCCACCGCGTCATGCGATCGTTACACCACGAGGTGCCGAGGCGGCGCGTGACGCTGGCTCGGTGGAGCGAAGCGGAATAGAGCGCGGCCCGCGCGAGCGCGCGGGGACGCCCGTCATTCTTCTTGAGCATGGTTCAGTCTGCCAAGACCAAACGATCGCCGCGATATTAACGAGTTTTTAATAATGATGCAGAAAATTCTTAAGGCGTTCTGATTTCCGTCCCTACCGTCAGGACGTGCTTCGATCGGCCCCGGCGTCTCCCCCCGACTATGGCGTCGGGGTCCATCGAGCAGCGCAAGCGGCTACAGCAAGTTACGCCGATCGCAGGATGGAGCCGGATATAGCCGTTGCGCTATCCGGGCTGCCAATATCTTTTGCGAAAGATCTCCTGTTTGAAAGGCCTGCCTACGCTAAAGGTAAGCGCTGCCGGCCATCAGCAGACGCCGGCGCCGAATTAATGGCGCGCCTTTGTCGCCCGACAGGAGATTGGGAGTTGTCGAATATAAGCCCACGACCAAGGCGAGCGGAACAGGTTCAATGCGCCGTCTGCGAGCGGCCTCTTGCTGGCAAACGGGCCAAACTGAATGGCGTCAAAACCCTCATACCGCGATCGCATAGCAGAGTTGGAGGACGCACCTGCCCCGGAGCGCGGCAACCCGCAATTCTTCTCGACCAGACCGCATCCCACTGAGGGTGCTCCTCATGGCTGCATGGGGCCATGGCAATCGGATGGAGCATGTCGTGGTCCTTCACGAGATTCGTAGAGTTTGTCGGTGGCGCTGAATGGATGCGCCTTTCTGCATTTCCAGGGTCGACACCCACTTGCAGCGTAGATATCTCTCTGCTGTTCCCGCCACATGGCATTTTCGCGGCGATCGTGGCGGGGGCATTCCTTTTGTGGGTTACGCAGTGAACTAGCCTGCGGGCATGGCGATGTTCGCATCCCTCTCAAGGCCTGCCTCATCTTTGAGGCGGGCCTGTTTTTTTACGCTGCGCCATAGAGAAGAGGCATGGGGCCATCAGGCCACAGCCTGCAATCCCTTGCGCTGGATGATCGACAGCAGGCGCAGGGCAGGGCCACCGGGACGCTTCACGCCACGTTCCCAATCGGACACGAGATTGCGCGAGACGTTGAGATAGGCGGCGAACACCGGCTGCGAGACATGCTCGCGCTCCCGGATCGCCCGGATTTCGTCACCCGCCAGCGCCGGGGCCGGAGCAAGGCAGGCCTCGTCAAAAGTGCGCAGCGTCGCGCGCGACACCACGCCCGCGTCGTGCGCGTCGCTCACCATCTCATGGATCGCGCCCGCAATCTCGCTGCGATAGCCCTTATCCTTCATCACGGTTCCCATCGCCTATCTCCACCAGCGTTCCCGACACCACCAGCCGGTCCAGGTCCTCACCGCTCCATTCCAGCGCCTCGCTCGCGGCCTTGCGGAGCAAGGTCAGGTCGGTCTTCGATATGTTCGCCTGCGAATTCTTGGCGAACCCGAAAGCGAAAATCGCTCTGTCACCCTGCCGGAACAGGATCAGCGTGCGATAGCCGCCCGACTTGCCTTGCCCGGTGCGCGCGACGCGCTGTTTGATGACGCCGCCGCCAAGGTCGGCATCCACCAATCCGCTTTCCGCGCGTTCCACCGCTTCGCGAAGCGATGTGTCCGTAATCCGCTCCTTTCGCGCGAAGCGCTCGAACCATCCATTCTTGAAGATACGCGAAATGGCGGTTCTCCTGCTTCTGTTGGTGTATATAACACATAGCGTTATAGTTCAACGTCGATGGGATCGAGCGATACCGCATCGGCCTTCTTGACAACAGGCAGGCAGCGGGTGAGCATGAGTCCTTGCTTCATGACGCTGCGAAGGTGGTCCTTTCAAAGGAGCATCCCATGACCGACTCGGCCTAGCGCCTTTTGGCTGTCCCGCCGGAACGGCGCGGTTGTGAATGTTGCGCATGGAATTTTGGTACAGAGTGGGAAAAAATCTGCACTGATCTTTGTCAGTGAAGAGCCTACGCCAAATTCCGCCGTTCTCCGCCGCTGACCGCCGATTGCCGCCAGCGTCCACCATAACCTCAGAGCTTAGCTTTCTGTCCGTCCGGAAGGCTCTTGTCCGGGACGGCAAGGCATCCAATGCTCGTGGCCGGGGGGCGCGTGCAACATTCTGATTTGAAGAGATTGCCCCCATGAATAGCCCTGACCGTATCATAAGACTGAAAACCGTTCTGGCCCGCACCGGGCTTTCCCGCACGACGCTCTATCGCAAGATGGGCGAAGGCACTTTTCCCCGCCAAGTGAAAATCAGCGTCCACGGCGCGGGTTGGCGGGAGTCCGCTATCAATCGCTGGATTGCCGATCCGGTAAGCTACCGGGAGGAGTTGGGCGTTTGATCCTGTCGCCGTGTCCTCGCTTCTTGTGGGCGAGGGCACGGCGAGGTTGGCGGCCTGCGATCAGGCGGCTTGGCTCTTCGCTTTGCCAAACTTGCCGGTCACGACCTTCTGGCCATCGCGGAGGAAATCGAGATGGTCGGACCAATGCTGCATCATCCGCACCCGCTCGTCCCAATATTCCCCGCGCGTATAGGCACGGCGCACAGCATTATTGTCGCAATGGGCAAGCTGGCGCTCAATCGCGTCGGGATGCCATAGGCCCATCTCGTTCAGCAGCGTCGCCGCCATCGCCCGGAAGCCGTGGCCGGTCATTTCATCCTGCGTGAAGCCCATGCGCCGCAAGGCGGCGTTGATGGTGTTTTCCGACATGGGCCGATCCACTGAGCGGAGCGACGGGAACAGGTAGCTGCTATAGTCCGCGTCATGCTCGATGGTTTCAAGGATCGCCAATGCCTGTCGGGACAGGGGGATGGTGTGGGCGCGACGCATTTTGGTCTTGTGTGCCGGGACCGTCCACAGCGCCTTGTCAAAATCGAAGTCGGCCCATTCGGCATGGCGTAGTTCGCCGGGGCGCACGAACACATGGGGCAGTAATTGCAGCGCCGCCTTGGTGTTGGCAAAGCCTTCGAACGCCTCAATGGCGCGCAACAGTCCACCCGCATTGTCCGCGCTGGCGATGGCCGCCCTGTGGACGGGCTGGGGCGCGATCAACGCCCCGCGCAGGTCCGCCGCCACGTCGCGTTCCGCGCGGGCCGTGGCGATGGCGTAGCGGAATATCTGGCTGCATGTGCTGCGCAGGCGCTTGGCCGTCTCGTAGCGGCCCTTGCCCTCCATCTTGCGCAGCATGGTCAACACCTCCTGCGCGGTGATGGTGGTGACAGGGCGCTTGCCCAGCGATGCATTGATGAAAGCCAGCAGCCAGCGCAGTTTCTTCATCGTGACAGCGGAACGGCCTTCACGCTCCACCTTCACCAGCCATTCGTCGGCTACGGCCTTGAAGCTGTTGGACGCGGCCACGGTGGCGGCAATGCGATCCAGCCTGATCTTCTCGGCGGGGTCGTCGCCCTTTGCAAGCACCTTGCGGGCGGCGTCCCGCTGCTCGCGGGCATCGGCAAGGCCGGTGTCGGGATAGACCCCGAAGGCCAGCGTCTTCTGCTTGCCCATATGGCGGTAGTTCATCCGCCAGTAGCGACCGCCATTGGGCGTCACATAGAGGAACAGGCCATCGCCATCGGTGAGTTTATAGGGCTTTACGCGGCCCTTGGCGTTCTTGATCGCAGCGGCGGTGAGCGCCATGATGGTATCTCCTTTTTGGGGAGGGCCGCGCTACCATCAGACATACCATCAACATGCTGGTATCCGGTGGTCCAAGACCGCTCCGTATGGGATACCTATACCACGAAAAACCGCAGAAATCCGCCGTTCCCGGCACCTTCTGATACACTCTGGGAGAGTATTTTGGTGACCCCTACGGGAATCGAACCCGTGTTTCAGCCGTGAGAGGGCCGCGTCCTAACCGCTAGACGAAGGGGCCATGGACCGCTCTTGGCGGTCGGCAGGGGCTGGCCTTTAGGCAGGGGCATCCATGGCGTCAAGCGAAACCGCAGAGCATCCATCCCGTCCGCGCTATAAAACCGCCCCGTGCAAAGCATGACTGGGCACCCCACAAAAAAACCACTCCACGCAGAGCATGGCCGGTCACCTCACAGAAAAAACCACCCCATGCAGAGCATGGGGTGGCCAAGGTTCAGGGAGGAGACGCCTCCAAAGGGGGAGGCGCCCATACGATACACCCGAAAGGGGGGCAGGTGCATCGCATGATTGATAGATAGGGCAGGTCGCATCGCCTTACAAGAGGGGATGCGATGCCCTTTCCATCAATTTTTCAAACCCTTTCGGGTTAATTTCTCGTTCAGGCCCCGACCGGCTCCTGCGTCGGCTCCGCGGTGGCGGGCATGGCGATCGGGCCCTTGCCCTGGCTCACCTGCGCCTCGAAGATTTCACGCATCAGTTGGAGCGAGAAGAGGTGCGCGTGGATCAGGGGCAACATGCCGTTCTGGTTGATCTTGCGCAGCTGGTCGCCGCGCAGGTCGCGCAGCTTTTCCTCGTTGATCATGCGGAAACCGCGGTAGACGAAGGGTTGGTCGGCGACCGGGGTCTGGATCGCGACTTCGCCGTCCATCAGCAGGTCGAGTTCCTGCAGGTCGCGGACGAACTGGCCGGTGCGGGCCGCGGCCTGTTCGAAATCCTCGCAGAATTTCATCACGCCCTGAGTCTGCTCGCTGGGCTTGCCGTCTTCGAACAGCGACTGGCCTTCGTCGAACGCGCCGATCGCCGGACTGGTGGGATCGAAGCAGAGCGAGAGGTCGTCGCTGTCGGGACGCAGCTTGGCCAGCATCCAGGGATAGCGGCGGACATAGGCCGGAACATAGGCGGGGCCGCGCAGCTTGCCTTCGTCATCGACAAAGACGTTCACACCTTCATTGAGGCCCATCAGCAGCAGCGGCACGGAATCGGCGCCGGCCGAAAAGATGATCGGGGCGAAGCGCTGGGCCGGGACGAATTCGTCGATCGTCAGCGGAACGGCGTGCTGCGTCGTCAGGAACGGCGCCGAATCGATCTGGCGGGTGCGATAATCAAGATGGTCCACGCTGCTCAGCGGCAGGAGATCATTGTAGAAGATGGGCAGGGTGTTGGCGGGCGCGCTGGCCATGGTCCGGGTCCATTCTGTCAATTTGCGGCCGCCTTTTATGCGCGCGCCGCGGGCTGAATATTGGGGCAGGGCGATAATGGCCTTGCCGGTTGGTGGCAATCGGTTTGTCGGCGGCGCGTGTTCAGCTTGCCGCCGTCAGCCTTCGCCGGGCAGCGGAATGAGCTTGCCCGGATTGAACAGGCCCTTGGGATCGAACGCCGCCTTGATCGCGCGCAACGCGCCGATCCGCGCCGGGCTGGCTAGGCGGCCCAGTTCCGCGCGCTTCATCTGGCCGATGCCATGTTCGGCCGAAATGGAGCCGCCCGCCGCGACCACCGCATCATGGACGAAGCCGTTGATCGCCTGGCCCTGGGTCGCGATCCAGGCCGGGCCGTCGCCCGTCCCCTTGGGCGCGCGCACATGGAAATGGACGTTCCCGTCGCCCAGATGGCCGAAGGAGGAAGCCGTGGTGCCGGGGAAGCGCGCTTCCGCCGCCGCCGCCGCATCGATCATGAAGGCGGGCATCTTCGCCACCGGCACGCTGATGTCATATTGCAGCGCCGGCCCTTGCGCCTTTTCCGATTCCGACAATGATTCGCGAATGCGCCAGAAAGCGTCGGCCTGCGCCTCGTTGGCGGCGAGCGCCGCGTCGACGGCGATGCCCCGTTCGAACGCGTCGGCCAGCGCCGCTTCCAACCGCTCCGACGGACCCGGCTCAGACAGGTCGGCATGGTCGACCTCGATCAGCACATGCCAGGGCGTGCGCGTCTCGATCGGCGATCTTGTGCCGGGGATGTGCCCCAGCACGAACCCCAGCGTCTCGTCGGCGATCACCTCAAACCCCTCGACGCTTTCGCCCAACAGGGTTTCGGTCAGCCGCAGCAGCGCCAGCGCGTCGGCGGGCGAGGCGACCCCGACCCATCCCACAGCCCGCGCGGCGATGGCGGGCGCGAGCCGCAGCGCCGCGGCGGTGACGACGCCCAGCGTGCCTTCCGCCCCGATCAACAACTGTTTGATATCGTAGCCGCGATTATCCTTTTTGAGTGCATCCAGCCCATCGAAGATGCTGCCGTCGGGCAGCACCGCCTCTATTCCCTCCACCAGCGCGCGCATCGTGCCGTGGCGCAAGACCTGCGTGCCGCCCGCATTGGTCGACACCAGTCCGCCGATGGTCGCCGACCCCTTGGCCCCCAGGCTCAGCGGAAACCGCCGGCCCTGTTCCTCGGCCGCGTCGTGCAACACGCTCAGGATTACGCCCGCCTCGCACACCGCCAGATTATCTTGCCGAGACAGGCTGCGAATGTGGTTCATTCGCCGCAGCGACAGGATCAGCGCCGATCCGTCCGCCGGTGGCGTCGCGCCGCCGACCATCGACGTATTGCCCCCCTGCGGCACCAGCGCCACGCCCAGTTCCGCGGCCAGCGCGACGGTGGCGGCGACCTCCTGCGTGGAGGCGGGCGCCAGGATCGCGGCCGCCGCGCCATGATAACGGCCGCGCCAGTCGCTGACCCAGGGGGCGATGTCGTCGGGATCGGTGACCACCCCCTTGGGGCCGAGCAGGGCGATGAATCGATCGATCATATCTTGTCCAATCATGGGACGCACCTATCCCCGGAATTCATCGACGGTTCAACCACCACCCGATAGCATCGCTTCCCATATAAGGGGTCCGTCTTGGTTCATTCCATATTGCTGCTGCTGTCCGCATCGACCGGTGATCCGGTCCAATGGGCGCAATTGTCCATCCAGCAGCGCGTCATCATTCGCGTGCCGATGGTGCGCAAGGGGCGCGCGCCTGCCCGGATCGCGCCCGATGCGCGTGAGCGATGGCAGGAAAAAAAGGGGCCGCGCTGCGTCGCGCTGCGCTCGATTCGCGGCGGCAGCATCGTCGTGGACAATGGCGTGGACCTCATTCTGGCGGACAATCACCGCTATCGGGCGCGGCTGGAAAAGGGCTGCGACTCAGTGGGTTTCTATTCCGGCTTCTATGTCGAACCGGATGATGACGGATCGCTCTGTTCGGGCCGCGACGAATTGCAGGCGCGCAGCGGCCTGAGTTGCGCAATCGACAGTTTTCGTCGCCTCATCCCGGTCGGCGAGGAGGATTGATCCGCCGCCATCGCCCGGCAACCGCGCGATTTTCTTGACAAGAGGCCGATATTTCCGCAATGCGCGGCCGATTTCCGTCTCGCATCCGCGCAGGACGGATAAGCCTCCTGTTCCCGGACCATTGAATGACTTTTGCCGATCTCGGCCTTTCCGACGAATTGCTCAGGGCCGTAACCGAATCCGGTTACGACACGCCCACCCCCATTCAGGCGCAGGCGATCCCCTCCGTCCTGATGATGCGCGACATTATCGGTATCGCCCAAACGGGGACGGGAAAGACCGCCAGCTTCGTGCTGCCGATGATCGACATCCTGGCCCATGGCCGCAGCCGTGCGCGGATGCCCCGTTCGCTGATCCTGGAGCCGACGCGCGAACTCGCCGCGCAGGTGGCCGAGAATTTCGAGAAATACGGCAAATATCACAAGCTTTCGATGGCACTGCTGATCGGCGGCGTGTCGATGGGGGACCAGCTCGCCGCGCTCGAAAAGGGTGTCGACGTGCTGATCGCGACGCCGGGTCGCCTGATGGACCTGTTCGGTCGCGGCAAGATCATGCTGAACGGCTGTTCGCTACTGGTCATCGATGAAGCCGACCGGATGCTCGACATGGGCTTCATCCCCGATATCGAGGAAATCTGCACCAAGCTGCCTGCGCAGCGCCAGACTTTGCTGTTCTCCGCGACGATGCCGCCGGTCATCAAGAAGCTGGCCGACAAATTCCTGTCCAATCCCAAGTCGATCGAAGTCGCGCGCCCCGCCAGCGCCTCGACCAACATCACCCAGCGTCTGGTGAAGGTCGATTCGCGCAAGAAGCGCGACACGCTCTCCAAAATGCTGCGGGAAGCGGACGTCACCAGCGCGGTCATCTTCTGCAACCGCAAGACCACGGTGCGGGACTTGAACAAGAGCCTGCAACGCGACGGCTTCAAGTCGGGCGAAATCCATGGGGACATCGACCAGGGGTCGCGCATCGCCGAACTGGAACGCTTCCGCGCCGGCACCGTCAACATCCTGGTCGCATCGGACGTCGCGGCGCGCGGACTGGACATCAAGGGCGTCAGCCATGTGTTCAACTATGACGCGCCCTGGCACCCGGACGATTATGTCCACCGTATCGGCCGCACCGGCCGCGCGGGCGCCAGCGGCGTCGCCTACACCTTCGTCACCGAAGCGGACGCCGAGGCGATCGACAATATCCAGAAGCTGATCGGCACGAAGATCGAGGTCGTTGGCGCCGCCGATGTCGTCGCATCTGCCGAACCCGTCAGGGACGAACTCGCCCGCGCGCCGCGCGGTCGCGGTCGCGGCGCACGCCCCGCGCAGGTCGAGGAAACGCCGAGCGCGGAGATTGAACAGCCGACGCCGCGTGAAGAAAAGGCCCGTGAGGATCGCCCGCGCGACAATGATCAGCGTGAAGACCGCTCCCGCGATTCGCGCCCTGATCGCACCACATCTGCCGCGCCGCCGCGCCGCCGCAACGACCAAGCCGATGACGGCCCGGACGATGGCTGGAACGGCCCGGTCCCAGAATTCCTGAACTTCGGCTTCACCCAATAGGCGCGTCATCCCGGCGACGGCTGGGATGATGGATAAAGGCTGCGGATGGAGATGCTACACGGCGACGCCATAGGCTTCGCGGATGTGTGCCTTCCGCAGCAAAATCGGGAAATCCCCAGGATCAGGCGATAATTGAGAGGTCGCGGGCAGCGAGTTGCCGGTCGTAAATCGGCCAGAAGCGGACGCGATCCACCCCATCCACGCGCATTCGCCGCCAGCCATAATCACAACAACCCCTGCGCCCGCAAACTGGCATGACCGCTCGCCGCCATGATGATATGGTCATGCACGCTGATGCCCAGCCGCTTGCCCGCCTCCACGATCTGCCGCGTGATGTCGATATCCTGCCGGCTGGGCGACGGATCACCCGACGGGTGGTTATGCACCAGGATCAGCGCCGCCGACCCCAATTCCATCGCCCGCTTGATGACCTCGCGCACATAGATCGCCGCCTGATCGATCGATCCGTCGCCCATATGATCGTCCCGGATCAGCATGTTGCGGCTGTTCAGGTGCAATACGCGCACCCGTTCCACGCTCAGATGCGCCATGTCCGCGCGCAGATAGTCGAGCAGCGCCTGCCAACTGGCCAGCACCGGCCGCGCCGCCACCTCGTTGCGCAGCGCCCGCAGCATCGTCGCCTGCACGATCTTGATCGCCGCGATGCTGGTATCGCCCATGCCTGGCAACCGCGCGATCGCCTGCCAGTCGGCGCTCATCAGGCCGCCGATGCCGCCAAATTCGCGCAACAACGCCTTGGCCAGCGGTTTGGTGTCGCGCCGGGGAATCGCCAGGGCGAGGAGATATTCGATCAGTTCATGGTCGTGCAGGCCATCGCCACCGCTCTCCGCCAGCTTGCTCCGCAACCGCGCGCGATGGCCGGCGCCGTCATGCGGGGCTTTTCCATCCTGTTCCGACAACAATTCGCCCCCTTTACCGGCTTTGTGACGCTATGCGTTGCGGAATCGCGGGGCAAGGATATTTAGAAGGTGACAGACGTTATGGTCCCGTTACGGACCATCAGTGTCGCAGCAAGCCGGGGTTGGCCATAAGCATGGAAGAACAGGACGGCGAAGAGACGGTTCGCCGGGCATGGCTGCGCTGGCTGGGCGTTGGCACCGGGTCGCTGGCGCTGGTGCTGGCGGCGCTGTGGACGCAGCGCGCCCCGATTGCGGAGAATTTCGTCAGCCGGGAACTCAACCGGCGCGGGGTGCAGGCCAATTATGACCTGGTCGATGTGGGCCTGCGCACCCAGCGGATCGAAAATATCGTGCTGGGCAATCCGGCCAAGCCGGATCTGACGGCGCGCTGGGTGGAGGTCGACGTCGCCTTTGTCGGCCTGACGCCGCAGGTCGCGGCGGTGCGGGCAGGGGGCGTGCGGATGCGCGGCTCCCTGCATGATGGCGTCCTGCGTCTGGGCGAACTCGACAAGTTTCGCGACCCCGATTCGACTGCGCCGTTCAGCCTGCCAGACATCATCGTGGCGCTCGCCGACGCGCGACTGACGCTGGATACCGACGCTGGGCGCGTAGGTATGCAGATTGACGGCAACGGCAATCTCCAGTCGGGCTTCCGCGGCAAGCTGGCCGCGGCGATGCCCCGCGCGTCGCTGGCGGGCTGCGGCCTGACGCAGGCGACGGCCATGCTCGATGTCGCGATGCGGCAGGGCCAGCCGCATCTGTCTGGTCCGATCCGCGCCGACGCCGTCGCCTGCCGCGACGTAGGCGCGGCGATCGCCCGGCCCGTCGCGGCCATCGACCTCAGCCTTGGGCAGGCGCTCGACCGCTGGAGCGGCCATGTCGACCTGTCGGGCGAGGCCTTCAGGGGCAATGGCCTGGTGCTGGCGTCGCCCGATGGCCGCATCGATTTCGACGGCACTGCTGTGCGCACCGGCGGCAAAGTGCGCTTGGGCGCAAAGGCGGTGACGGGACGCGGCGCCTTGCTGCGCGACGCGCGCCTGACCGGCGACTGGGTGGTCGGCGCGGAGGGGACGAGCCTGAAAGGCGCGCTGTCGGGGCAGGATATCCACCTGACCGGACGTGACCCGCTGGCCGGTGTCCGCACTGCTGCGGCCGGAACGCCGGTGGGGCCGCTCGCCGCGCGCCTGGCCGATGCGGTCGAACGGGCGGGCGCGGCCAACCGCGTTCACACCCGCTTCGCTTTGGTGCAGAAACTGGGCAGCGGCAGCGTCGTCATCACTGATGCGGGCCTCGACGCGCGCAGCGGCGCGCGCGTCGGCCTCGCGCCGGGCGCATTGGCGACACTGGCTTGGCCGGGCAAGGTCGGCGGCCTCGACTGGGCGCTGGACGGCGCGCTGACCACGGATGGTGGCGGCCTGCCCAGGGGTGCGCTGCGCCTGAAGCGGCGACCGGGCGGCGGGTTCGGCGGCGAATTGTTCGTCGATCCCTATGCAGCGGGCGACGCGCGCCTGGCGCTCGACCGGGTGCGCTTCACCGCAGACGCCAGTGGCGCGACCCGCTTTTCCACCGCGGTCCGGCTCGACGGCCCCCTGCCCGACGGCCGCGTGCGGGGCCTCAGCCTGCCGGTCGAAGGGCGCATGGCCGCCAATGGCGCGCTGACCGTCAACTCCGCTTGCGTTCCCGTTTCGCTGGTCGAGGCGCGTTACGGCAATTTCGCGCTGGGCCAGACCCGCCAGACTCTTTGTCCGGTCGGCGGCGGCGCGATGTTCGCGACTGGGTCGGGCGGCGCCAGTGGCGGCGCGGAAATCCGCAACCTCGACTTGGACGGCCGCAGCGGCGACAGCCCGATGCGCCTGACCGCCGATCAGGCGCGGGTCGTGCTGGGCCGCACCGGATTCGCGCTCGCCAATCCGGCCCTCACGATCGGACCGCAGGACGCGCCGGTGCGCCTGTCCGCCGCGGCTCTGGACGGCGCGCTGACCAAAGACGGTTTCGGCGGCAAGGTGACGGGTGCGGGCGGCCAGATCGGCAGCGTGCCGCTGATCATCGAGCAGGGCGCGGGCGACTGGAGTTTTGCCAAGGGCGTGCTGGCTTTCAGCGCCGCCATGACCGTGCGCGATTCGCAGGCGCCTGCGCGCTTCACCCCGCTCTCGGTCCCCGACTTCACGCTCAGCCTCAAGGACGGCCGCATCGCCGCCAACGGCACGCTCCATGCGCCGCGCAATGGCGCGACCGTCGCGCGCACCGATATCGCGCACGATCTGTCGAGCGGGAAGGGCCATGCCGACCTGATCGTCTCCAACCTCGTCTTTGGTCCTGGCCTCCAGCCGGAGGATGTGACCCCGCTCGCGCTCGGCGTCGTCGCCAATGTGAATGCGACCGTGGCGGGGCAGGGGCGTATCGACTGGACCGGATCGGCGGTCACCTCCACCGGCGCCTTCCGCACCGACAATGCCAATCTTGCCGCCGCCTTCGGCCCGGTGGAGGGGTTGTCGGGCGAAATCCGCTTCACCGACCTGATCGGCATGGTCACCGCGCCGGGGCAGGAAGTGCGGATCAAGTCGGTCAATCCGGGCGTCGAAGTGCGCGACGGCGTCGTGCGCTATCGGCTGGAGGCCGGGCAGAAGGTGCGGATAGAGGGCGGCGGCTGGCCCTTCTCCGGCGGCGAACTTTCCCTGCTGCCCACCACCATGGATTTCAGCGCCGATGTCGACCGCTATCTGACCTTCCGCGTCGTCGGGCTGGATGCGGGCGCGTTCATTCAGGCGATGGAACTGGACAATATCTCCGCCACCGGCACGTTCGACGGCATCATGCCGCTGATCTTCAACGCGCAGGGCGGTCGTGTCGCCGGCGGTGTGCTGGTCGCCCGGCAACAGGGTATGCCGCCGCTCATCATGCCCGAAGGCGTGCTGCCGACCATCCCCTGCGACCCCACGCGCCAGTCCGGCGTGCTGTCCTATGTCGGCCCGGTATCCAACGAGCAACTCGGCGTGATGGGCAAGATGGCCTTCGACGCGCTCAAGGATCTGCAATATAAATGCCTGACCATCCTGATGGATGGCGCGCTGGATGGGGAAATGGTCACCAACGTCGTGTTCAATGGCGTCAACCGCGGCAAGTTGGGCGATGCGCCGTCGGGCATCAGCCGCAGCTTCATCGGCCTGCCCTTCATCTTCAACGTCCGCGTGTCAGCGCCCTTCCGCGGCTTGCTCGGCACCGCCCAATCCTTCATCGACCCGTCGCAGCTCATTCAGAACAGCATCGGCGACAAGGTGCAGCAGGAGATGAAGGCGAATAGCAATAACGGCCTTGCGGTTCAGCCTGCGGAAAGCGAAACTGTGCCAAACGGGGAGCAGAAATGAAGATACAGGCAATCATGACAGCGGCCTTGACCGCTTCCGCGCTGGGGGGCTGCATTCAGGTGAAGGCGCCCGACAAGCCGATCGAAATCAACCTGAACGTCAAGGTGCAGCAGGAGGTCGTCGTCAAGCTGCAACGCGACGCGCAGGATCTTATCCAGAATAACCCGGAGTTGTTCCCGCAATGACACGCAAGATGCTCATGTTCGCCGCCGGCGCTGTGGTTGCGCTGGCCAGCGGCTTCGTCATGACCGCGCCCGCGCGCGCCCAGTCCGGCCCCGTAGCCGCCGCCATGGCGGCCGGCACGGTGGGCGAGCAGGCCGACGGCTATCTCGGCATCGCCGGGACGGTCGGCGCGGATGTGCGCGCTGAAGTCGAATCGATCAACATCAAGCGCCGTGCCGCGTACACGCAGCTCGCGGGCCAGCGCGGCGTCACGGTGCAGGATGTCGCGGCCGCCACCGGTTGCCAGACACTCAGCAGCCGGGTGAAGCAGGGCCAGGCCTATCGCATCGGCGCCGGCGCCTGGCAAACCAAGGGCGCAGGCGCGATTGCGCTGCCGGGCTATTGCGCGATGGCGAGTTGATCGCAGCGGTTTAGAGAATGACGGAAAGGCGCGGTGGCGATGTCACCGCGCCTTTTTATTGGCGTCCCATCCTCGCCGGAAAGGGGATAGCGCGCGCGAAGCGGCGCGGAGGGGAGGGATTACCGGAAACGACCATTTTTGCCGTTTAGGCCCGATTTCTCGAAAGCCCACAGCAGAAAGACCGATCTATCGCCAGCGAAATTCTTGCCCGCGTTGTGCCGTTCCGAATGCGCTGCTAGCCTCAATCCAAGGGGGCTGAGAGCATGAACGTCTATCAAATTATCGTCGTCATATTCGGGCTGATCGTATCAGCAATAAGCATATTTGCCGTAATAGTAATTGCGCGATCGCCATATTTCACGCGGAAACCACTTTGGATTATCGGTTCATTGTTTGGATTTCTTGGCCTTGGTATAAGCTGGACCTCGCCTGATGATTTGATTTTGCTGTTCGGTATTTCGATCCCGGTCATAAACGTGTTTAAAGTGCTTCCAACTGACCCAGTGATAGTGAAAACCTTCTTCCCGTTTGTCGCGATAGTAGCCCTCATAAGGCATATGATCTTTGATGATGAAGCCGCTGGTTAGCTGCATTGTGCCTTTGGGCGGGACTGTCAGGATTTCCGTGTGCGGCCGGGCGGTTGATCATCAGGCCGCCATGGCTCTGATGAAACGTTCGCCGAAGATCACGGCAAATTGCGCCTTCGCCATGGTCCACTCACGTGGTGGCATC
>NZ_SEOO01000058.1 GCF_004152865.1 Sphingobium cupriresistens
TCAAAATCATCCCGCAAGCCGATCGCTGATCCCATGGTCACGCCCTCCAAATGCAGGCCGCCATTGATTCAGAATTTCGTCAGTTTGGGAATCCCCCACGTGAGTCAGGCTCAGCGCAGGCTGGTATAATTACCGGCGCCTTGGTGCTGCGATAGAAAGGATTGACGACTAGGACCGCATAACCGGATCCGGCAAGACGTCGGGCCATGTCCCTGAACGCCGGTCGAAGGCCATAAATGTCCGGCCAGATGATCACCGCAGGATGTTTGCCGCGGGTCGGCGAGACAAGATAGGCATCGGCGTTGCCATCGGCCGTTGCTACGACGACATCACGCTCCGACAGTTTCAATCCCGCAGCTCCCGCCGGGACCGTAACCGACAAACCCAGACTGCCGGCAATCAAGCCGAAATCGCGACGGGATAGCAACAGAGCTTCGATTTCCTGGTCGGTACGATCGTCACACATGCCCATCCCCTGCAAAAACCAACGAACAAATATTGTGCCACACCCACATTCCTCATCGGGCTATGGCAATCTTGTCCTTTTTGCCGCTAGGTATTTCTCCTACATCTGCGAACGAAGATTTCGTAATATCATTGTGACTGCAAATGCTTAGGCGAATGAAGATTTGACCCAGCGGAAGGCGTCGGGATTTAGTCTGGCATCGGGATAGTCTGTTGACCCCGCGTCAGTGATTGTCGCCTTGATCCGTTGGCACCGCATTCTGCAGCGCGACAGTCAGCGCATCGACATCTGCCGGATCAACCGGGGCACCATAGACGGTAGCCATCTTGTTGATCGCGTCCCGCCAAAACTGTGACCCTTTCGCTGGAGGCTGGGTCGTGATGTAATCGAGTGAGTGGCAACCGGCGCAATTATTGACGACAATTTCAGCTTGCGGTCCAGCCAATCTCGCTGGAACGATGTCCGTTGGCAATGTGTAGGTTCGCGGTCGCGCCATCGCAGCGCCGCCCAGCACAGCCAGGGCGATCAGGAACAGGCCTCTGCGCATCAGATGGCCTCCAGCTGGACGGCTTCGACGACATTGCGCATATATCCGGCAGGTTGCCACAGAGCACCTGACGGCTGAGTTTCTCCATCGGCGCCGACGGCGCGGACTTTGACGTCGTGCTGGCCCTTGGGAAACGTCCCTGCGAAACGCCATTCGCGGAAGGAGTATCGTCCTTGGTCCTCGCCGAGAGTCGCGTCCTGCCAGTCACGGCCACCGTTGATCGACAGCTGGACGCTGGCAATCCCGCTCCCGCCATTGAAGGCGATACCCCGCATGGGAACTACCGGCCCGGCGGCCACAACATCCCCCGCCTTGTGGCTGGTGATGAATGAACGGATATTGAAACGACCTATCGGAATGGTCTTGTCCGGCCTCTGCCCTGGTACGACGCAATGGCAGTCATTGTCGGGGATGCGATAGGCGGTTTTCATCCAATAGCCGTCATACTGGCGATCTATGACATTGATCTCGTGCAAATGCTTGATCCAGTAGGTGCCATAATAGCCCGGCACGACCAACCGCAGCGGATAGCCGTTCAGAAATGGCAGATCCGCGCCGTTCATGGCCCAGGCGATCAGGACGTCGCCGTCGCGGGCATGGTCTATGTCCAGCGCCTTGATAAAGTCCGGGATTGCGTCGACCGGCGGCGCGTCGAGGCCATTGAATGTGACCTGGCTGGCACCTGCCCTTACCCCTGCGCGATCGAGCAACGCCCTGAGCGACACCCCGCGCCAGCGTGCATTGCCCATCGCGCCATTGCCCAATTGGCCACCGCCCACGCGCGGGTCGGAAAAGGCGCGGCTATTGCCTGAGCATTGATTGACAGCGACGATCTCCTGAACCGGGAAATCACGCTTCAGCTGTGTGAGCGACAGGGACAGCGGCGCGCCGACATGGCCGCCGATGCTGAGTCGAAATGTCACCGGGTCGATCTTTGTCGGCAGGTCGGACAGATGGTAGCGCACGAAGAAGGCATCGTTCGGGGTCAATACGCCTTCATTGAATATCGGAAACGGTGTCTCCAGCTGCGGCGGACGCATGGTGAGACCAATCAACGGCCGTTTTTGCGGCAGGCGTACCAGGGGCCGGTCACCGTTGGCGAAAGGCAGGCGAACCGATTCGCTTCGAGCCATTTCGGGCGCGACGACTAGGGCAGCAGACACCTGAGCTATGAAGTGACGGCGATTGACAGGATTCATGTTGAGCTTCCAGATTTGATCGAACCTATGCGTCGTCCGTTGGACATTCACGCCACCGCTTGGAGGCTACCTAACGCAAAACCGGGCCTAAAATCGTCCCGGTCCTCAAACCGCATGATTTGCTGGGCGCGGTCCGCAGTTGGATGTCGGCGGGTACCCGAAAGGACAGCGGCGTCCAGGTGCGGCGCAAGCATCTCCATCAATTGATAGGTATAATTGCGCAGCAACGATCCCTTTAGGGTCGCAATCTTGGTGGTGCTGGGCTGAAAGAAGCGATTGGATCCGGCAATCACGTGCAAATTATCGCTGGTGCCATTCGCAATGGCCATTTGCGCAACGATCCCGATGCCCATGCCTAGGCGGACATAAGTTTTGATCACGTCAGCGTCCATCGCGGTCAGCCTGATGTCAGGTTCGATCCCGGCCGCCTCAAACGCGCTGTTGATCTGGGACCGGCCAGTAAATTCCGGGTTGTAGGTGATGATGGGATAACGACCGATATCCGCGATCGTCAGATTTTCGCGACGTGCGAGGGGATGGTTGGGTGGAACGATAGCGACATGCTCCCAAGTGAAGCAGGGGTAAGTCTGAAGCTCGGGATAATCATCGACCGCCTCGGTCGCGAGGCCCAGATCGGCTTCGCCCCGCAAGACCAGATCCACCACATATCTTGGCGTGCCCTGACGCAATTCGATTTCCACATTGGGGAACAGCGGGCTGAATCGCGCCAGCACGGGCGGCAGGATATAGTTGGCCTGGTTGTGGGTCGCGGCGATCACAAGCCGCCCCTTGTCCTCCTGCGCGAACTGCGCCGACAGCCGTTTGAGATTGTCGGCCTGATGCAGCAGCTTTTCTATCACCTGCGCCGCTTTTTCGCCTGCCTTGGTGAGGCCAACGAGCCGTTTGCCCCGACGAACGAATATGTCGACCCTCAACTCGGCCTCAAGTTCCTTGATCTGCTTGCTGACGCCTGACTGTGACGTGGCCAGTTGGTTGGCCACTTCGGTCAGATTGAGATTGTGCTGAATTGCGGTTCGCACATATTTCAGTTGTTGGAAGTTCATAGCGTCACCTTGACGGCATGGACCGCTAGGAACGCTAACTTTGCGTGATGAACAATCGCTCGGCTGGAATCGGCCATGGTTCCCCCTCTTAAGAACGCGGCGTCAGCATCCATGGCAGGGTAGCTCCGTTACTCAACTGGCGTGATAGAGAATTGGGGAAATTGCAAGGGGTGTGCAGATCGGAATGGGAGCAACACGATTCCGCATCACGGCTTAATGGTTGCGCGATCGATAAAATAAACCATTATATATCATGATCTTGTTCCATATTTTATCGCTCAGGATGCGCGAGATATTCCAGACTGCGACAGAAGGGCTTTACACCTCCACAGAATATCTAATCGCCTTTTCGTTGGTTTGCCGGGGTGATCCTCACCTTAGAAGCGGTGGAAGGGCCTGCCCAATTAGGGGGCAGTAATGCGCGGCGGCCTTCCGACTAGCACGCCCATGGCGGGGACGAGGGTAGAAATGACGAAATTCAGCGCAGCAGCCATTGTCGTGGCGGGGTGCATTGCAGCTGCGGGCGCAATCGCCCAGTCGCCATCGCGCGATGCAGCGCCGCTTCCGATCAAGGAATTTATGGGCCATGTCATGCAGCGCAATGCGCAGCAATTGTGGCACTGGACATCATTTGAAAGCGACGATCAGGGGGAGCGTTCAGGCAAGCCAACGTCTGCCGAGCAATGGGAGGACGCAGAAAGCGATGCGCTGACCTTGCAGCAACTGAGCTACGCGCTCGAACACGCAGCCTATCGTATCGACGACAAGAACTGGGATCGCCATGTGGCGCGTTTCCGGGCGGCAGCCAGCGCGAGCGCGGACGCCGCCGAGCATCAGGACTTCGACCGGCTGCAAAAGGCTGGCGATGACCTAAATGCCCAATGCATCGCTTGTCACGTCACCTTCGCGCCAGAGATCGAGGCACCCCCGCCGCCGCTTCCTGAAGGTTTTTGAACCAACTGCTGTCCTTTTGGTCGGGCCAGCCGCCTCCAGCCAAGGACAAGGCCACTCGCCGAAACGGCGAGGCCGAACAACGACCCCATCCAGAGCAACATTTCGCGCGCGGGCGCATGGCGCAACATTATGTTGAGATCCCATCTGTGCAACATGTCGAACAGCCAGCGATAGAGGCGTCGCCGAACGTCCATCCGCGCCAGAAGCTCCCCAGTGCGCGGGTCGAAATAGAGCCAGGTCTGTCTGGCATCGTTGAAACGCAGTTGAAGGACTGGCAATATCGGACGCCTGTCGACTGCATACCAGTAGGAATCTGGCTCGGTGATCAGTTGCGCCTCGACACGCCTTCCGCCCCGCACCAGCGCATCGCTCTCATTAATGATCGTCCTCGTTGCGAGGGGTGCGGGCGTCATAGTCTCCATCGCAACGATTTGGCGTGAACCATCGGAGGCGTGGACGACTGCGCTCCTGATACCAGCATCGGACCGGAATTGTACAAGAACAGCGCGGGGCGATAGTGCGCGGAGACGTGCCAGCGCTGTTGGTTCGGGCATTGGGTTGCCGACATAGTGTCGAAGCGCCGCCGGTTCGCTCTGCCTATGGGCAAAGATGCGGCCCGGATCGACGGACAGCCAGCCGCTGAATATCCAGGCGATCAGGAACAGACCGCCCGCAAGACCGGCTAAATGATGCCAGAGCATCCAGCCATGGTAGGGCGTCATGCGCCCACCGGCATAGCGTCGCCCTCCGGCGCGCGTGCGCAGCAGGCCAATCCAAAATCCCGTTACGGCAGCGGCGATGCACGGCCCGGACACCCACATCACGACCTGCCGCCACAGCCCATTATCCTGACGCAGCAGGGTGGGATAGATCCAGTGCGGCACAGAACCCAGCCAGTTCCAGAAACGGGCAGACCGCGTCGTTCGCTGCACCACGCTACCGGTTGCCGAAGAGATATAGAGAATGGTACCTGCCCGATCGTTGAGCCCGACCTTCCACAAGGGGCGATGGGCGTCGAAGCCACTTCCCACCGTCCACTGATCGCGCTGAATTATCTCAGCGTCGGTTGCAGCAAAGCCGGAAAAGCGTGCGGCTTCGCGCTGGGCATAGGCGCGGCCGACCGGGGGCAGCGTCCTCCCCGTGCTGGCCGACAGGAGCGTCCAGATGCCATCGTTGTCGGCGATACGCCAAACCGGTCCGCCGTCGCGCATCGCCAGTTCGACCGATCCACCGGGGCTTGGGATCTTGGACGGCAGCGCGCGGACACGCTGCCAGTCGATCGGCTGGCTACCCGCCAGCCCGTCCAGCTGGGACAGTGACGGATAGGGCACATAATGCATGACCAGCCCGGACGCGAACCAGATACAAAACAGCAGGCAACTGGCGATCCCGATCCAGCGATGAACCAGGAATAGCCAGCGACGCAGATGCTTGCCGCCCAACCTCCTAGAAGGCGGCACGTATCGTCACATCGACAGACCCGGGCCGACCCACGATCCACTGCTGATCGTTGTAGCTTGTCACGGCATAGGCTTTGTCGGTCAGGTTGAAGATACGCACATCCAGTGCGATTGACTGCGCCAATGCATAGGAAGCACTGGCGTCGATCGTGGTGTAGCCGGGGATGCGAAATGCATTGCCATTGTCGGACCAGCTTGCCCCGACATGACGTAGACCTCCACGCAGTTGAAGGCTTCCCGTTACATCCCAGCGCAGCCACAGGTTGGCGGCAGTTTCCGGAATGTTCGGCGGCGTATTGCCGCTATATACCGCGCCGGCCGATGCGAAATCATCGAACCGCGCATCCAAGATCGTACCGTTCGCATCGATCCCGAAGCCCGCAGGCAATTCGAGCGAGAACGCCGCTTCTATCCCCTTTGCCGACCGCTGCCCGACCTGTTCTATCGGGCTGGCCAATGTGCGCTGGACGAGCAGCCCCTTCTTGACGATGCGATAGGCGGCCAGCGTGGCGGAACCACGACCGTCGAAAAACTGCGCCTTGGTGCCGATCTCCACCTGATCACCGGTCGCGTGGCTGAACCGGACCTGCCCACCGCTATAGGTTGTCAATGTGCCCAGAGGGTCCACGCCCGTCGAATATTGGGCATATAACGACAGGTCGGACCGGGGGTGGTAGACTGCACCGATCCGCCAGGTCGTATTCGCGAGCGTTTTGGTCAGCGCCAGTGTCTCGCCACCCCCTGTTCCGATTGTCCAGCGCCTCACCCGGTTATGTTCGTAGCGGACGCCAGCCACCAGCGAGACAGACTCGCCCAGTTTCAGCCGGTCCTCGGCGAAGAAGGCATATTCGCGTGTCCGGGTGCGGTATCGCGGCGCGATCCCCTGCGTGTCGAAGAACAGGCCGGGATTGAAAGTGAAAGGGTCGACCTGGCTGATCTGCGGGTCCGATCCGAAATCATGGGAATAGGTCAGATGCACAGAATTAACGTCAAACCCGGCGACCAGGTCATTGCTGATGGCGTCAGCCAGGGGCGAATGGAACGTCACACTGCCCTGATCACCCCATTGCACCTGATCGTGAATGATGCCGATATTGTCGGTGCGATAGATGCTGCCGGGCGTTCCGGGCGTGCCATTATAGCCGTTTGGGCAATTACCATCTGACGCGACCCAGCAATAGCTTTCCAGATTGCGCCAGAAGCGCTTGCTCGTCAGCCGGTAGGACTGGTTGCTGAACATGATCGCTTCGCTGGGCTGCCAGTCGATCTGGAGCGTGGTGCGATTGTCACGGAAATGCACTTTCCCGTCGGTGACATTATAATTGCGCCGCAGATTGCGAGAATCGAGCTTTCCGTCGATCAACGGCGTTCCGAAATATTCCATGGGGCGCTGGTCGCCATAATCGTGCCGCGCCGTGACCGCCAATGTATCAACGGGTTTCCAGCGTAGCGTGCCGGAAAGGGCCAGGCTGCGCGATTGTCCGCGATCGACAAATCCGTCCGATCGTCGGTAACTGCCATCGACCCGATAGGAAAGCTGGTCATTTGCGGGCCCGCCAACGCCCAGAGCAGCGTGAAAACTGCGCTGCGAACCATAGCCTAGTTCGCCGTCTACGACCGTGCGGTCTTCATTGGGCTTGCGATTGATGACATTCACCGCGCCTCCCAACGCGCCTTGTCCGTACAGGACTGACGCAGGCCCGGACAATATATCGATCTGCTCGACCATCCATGGGTCTGTGGGGAAAGTGATGGTGCCCGCCGCCGGGAACAGCCGCACACCATCGACCAGTTGCAGCACTGACCCCTGGCCACTGAAGCCGCGTGCCGCCAGGGCTGTATTACCATTGCCCAGATTGGCCGCATTACTGATCCCAGGAGCACGGCTCACCGCGTCGGCGATCGACTGATCGCCCCGCGCGCGAACGATGTCGCCCTCAAGGGTCGTGATACTGGCGGGCGTTTCCAGCGGGGTCAGGCCGAGGCGACTGCCCGTTGCATTGGGCTGCGCCAGCGTCGTACGTTCGAGATGGCCGGTGACGAGGATCGAAGGGGCTTGGGTTTCATCCTCGGCGGCGGCGCCAAAGGGGAAGAGGATGACGGCGAATCCCGCCATTGCCGTCATTCGGTACAAATGTCGGTTCAAAGTCATGATAGGCTTTCGCGCTACACCAACAGGCGGCGCTCCGATATGCTGGAGACGCCGCCATCGGGTCAGTTACGATATGGTCAGGTCACCGGGCGATGACGGGCTTGTCCGAAGGGACGCCGACGGCACCGCCGCCGAAGGGACCATTATTTTCTATGCAGACCCGTTCTACACGTTCGTGCAGCAAGGGTCGGCCGGGTCGGTTGGCTGGCTTCACATCATAGTGCCAGCCATCGGGCGCATCTGCTTCGGTATAGCGCCTGGCGGGGATGGTCGCGGTCCAAGGCCGGGAATAGACCGTGGGATCGGTGAAGGTGGCGACATAGTTGAAGCCCTTGCCTTCAGGATCAAAGATGAACCGCTCGACCACAGTAGCATTCTCGCTCATGAAATCGCCATAACGACCGAACAACGGCTTGCCGTTATTGTTGGTGACATTGACGACGAGCGTGTTGCCTTCCCAATGCCCCTGCGCATTTCCGTTCCACAATTTGATGGACGCATGGAGCGGCGTTCGGGGGCTGAGCGGAATGATGCGCGTGCCGGAATCAAACAGCAGCACGACATAGCCGGGAAATTGCCGAACCTCAAAACCATGCCACATGAAGGATTTGGGCACTCCGGCTGGTGCGCATCGGGCCAACGGCTCGATATATCGCGCCTTGTCCGGGTTGGGGAAGTTCTTGGCAAAATCCTCCTGCAATGCCCTTGCCGCCGGCAGATAGGGGATCTGCCCATCAGCCGGATCGGTCACGCGACTAGGTGCCCGCTGGTCACGCGGCAATTTGGCGGTGGCCGATGGTTCGCCGGGTGGTCCAGCCTGCGGGTCGGTGAAGTTGCTGTGGTTAGAGATCGTGTTGGAAAAGAAACCCTGCACATCGGGCTGGCCATCGGACAGTGTCTTGCCGGTCCAGGCACCCGCCGGGATCACCGGCACCTCCTTTTTCCAGCGGATGCCGCCGCCATTGCCCGGCGCTTGGGCCGCCACTGGCGCTTGGGTCTGGGAATGGGCGGGTGTCAGCGTGGCCGAGCCAGCGGCCAGCAGCGCGCCAAGTGCGATCCTGCGATAGGTCATGGGACGTCCTTGTGGGGATAAGCCTGCTCATAGGGCAGGGTGTAACAATAGTCCTCGATCAGCTGGAAATTCTTGTCGCGGCGCCGATTGAGCAGCACCTCGATCGTCCAGGGACGGGAAAATATCTTTGGATCCTCGATCGTCGCGCGATAGGAGATCGTGTCCTTGTCCACGAAGTTCCAGCGCTCTGTGACATGTAGCGCATCGCTGTGATAATTGCCCGCCCGATCGAGCCAGGTTTCTTCGTTGAAACTGGTCACATCGACAACGAGCGTATCGCCTTCCCACCGCGCGCGGGAATCGCCCAGATAATAGCCATCTTCGGTGTCGGCCTGGTGCCCCGTGCCATTGGTAAAGATCGTTCGCACCTGATGGCCAAACTGGTGAACCAGGGTCAGATCGCCGTCGCGCTGGAAAATCTGGAACGGGGCAGGATAATAGACGGCCCGCGGCGTGCCATGGACCCAGCATTTCAGGCGTGGATCATCTTTTTCGCGCGCTGCGAAATTGCGACGCTTCTGCTCCAGGGCATCGGGTCGATACGGGATCGTGCCGCCCTCCACCACCCCAAGCCCCGGCGGCGCATCACGACGCCCGGCATGGGGTTCCAGATCATAATCGGCTTCGTTCAGTGTCTGCCAGATACCCGAAAAATCGGGATGTCCATCGGCGCGGCGCGGTATCTCGCCCGGTGTTTGTCCAGTTGCGAGCGTGCCGCTCAATGCCAGGGCGATCAACCCCATGGCTGCGACCAGACGGCGCGCAACTTTCATGATTGCCAATGCCATGTCAGCGCCTCGCTGGAGCGGTTGGGGCGTCGGGCGCGCTGCCGGTCTGTACCTTGCGGCCGTCTGCCAGCGTGATGATCGCCGCATAGCCGAACGGACCGCCATTCTTGGCGCGATAGCCTGCGACGCGGATCGGGGTTCCGGCGCGGACATCCTCCTTGCTCAGGCCATTGGTCCGCAAGGAACTGGGCGTGCCGAATTCAAAGCCCCAGCTCGTCACCGAACCATCCTTGTTCTTGACGTCCAGATAGATCCAGCTGTGCGGATTGACGAAGCGCGCCTTTGTGACGACGCCCTGGATCGCGACGGGCTTGGCCGAGTCAAACTCCGCCGCAAAGGCATGGTGCGCCACGCCCTGCGTTGCCGAACCGGCAGCGCCGAGCAGCAAAGCAGCGAACAGGATTTTGCGGGAATGAAGATATGTCATGACGCCTCCTCAAAACTGGGTGCGCAGCAGCGCACCAACATATCGGCGCGAACCGATGCCGTCATAGCCAACCGGTGCCGTGTTGCTGAAATCATTGATGCTGGTCGTGTAGCGCGTGTCGAAAACATTCTTCGCCACGATGCTCAGTTCCGTTTTCGCGCCACCGATGTCGCGAATGACGCCAAAGCCGACATCGGTGATGTGATAGGCTTTCTGCCATCCATATTCGGACAGCAGTTGCTCCAGATTATGCCGCGTCCGGTAGGAATTATTGGCAAAAGCGTGCACCGCAACGCCCAGGCCCGGTACATCGCCAACATAGTTGAAGCCGGTGATGACCGTCCAGCGCGGCGCGCCGACGACCTGCTTGCCGCTATTGTTGCACACAGCCACCGTGGTCGGGAACGAGCGCGGGCAGGTGGCGGTCGACCAGTCGGAATAGGTTGCCCTGTTGTATGCGCCGCCCAAAGTCAGGGTCAGACCCTGGATCAACTGGATCGTCGTGTCGAACTCGACACCGCGGGCCTTGACGCCGGGGATGTTGCCCAGCCGCGAGCTGAACCCGGTCGATGAATTGGGATCGGGTTCGCTCGTGACATTCTGATAGTCGCGCACCTTGGTATAATAGGCGTTGATGTTCAGGGTGAGGCGATTGTCGAGCAACTGGCCCTTGAAGCCCAGCTCGAAATCGGTTGTCTTTTCCGCCTTTACGTTGCGGCGGGTCCCGTTATTCTCGAACGCGACCGCGCCCGACTTGCCGCCGCCGCTCGCCGAGGCATAGAGCAAAATGTCGTCGGTGATCTTGTAGCTGGGGTTGACCAGCCAGGCGATCGCGTCATCCTTGATCGGGTCGCCAATGACTGTCGCAAATTGTGTGCCCAATTGCGCGCTCCGGATGGCATCTGCCGTCGCATTGCCAGTCGATACCGGCTCGCTGCCGGCGACTGTGGCTGATTTCCGGTCGATGCTGTTCTTCTTCTGCTCGCGCGTATAGCGTGCACCGAAGGTCAGTGAGAGCTTATCGGTTAGCCCCCAGTCAAATTGCGCGAAAATCGCCTGGCTTGTTGATACCGGCTTCTGCGTACTGGTGGACAGGATGTTGGCGAGCGATGCCCGCAGCAGTTCACGGCCTGCATCTGTGTTAAGCGCGCTATACTGGGCATTTGTTGCATAGAAAGCGCCGGCGTCGGCACCATAGAGGTTGCGGCTGGTCGATTCCGTTTCGATGCGGAAGAAATACAAGCCGGCCTGATAGTCCAGCGATGGGAACAGCGTCCCCGATGCGCGGAATTCCTGCGACAATTGTTCGGTATCCACCAGCGTGCCCCCACGCGCGATGGCGAAGCGGGTCTGTTCGCTGTCGTTCTTCGCGTCGAAATGGAAGGTCCGGTAAGCGGAGATAGATTTCAGCTCTACCGGGCCGGAATCCCAGGTCGCCACGAGCGAGGCACCCCGGTTCCGGGTAACCAGCGGTTCTGCCATGTCCATGTCAATCGTGGTGAAAGACCCGATGATGGGCGTATATCCGCCGAAATAGTCACGGGCCAGACGCGTGCTGTAGGTCGTGCCGCGCACCGAACCGTCGTTCAGGGTCGTCGGATCGATTATAAACGGCTTGGTGTTGCTGTTCTCATTGGTTTCGGCCGAATCCAGGTTCAGCTTGACCGACAGGCTTTCGCTGGGCGTGAACAGCAATTGCGCGCGACCGCCCCAGCGGTTGCGCTCATGCCAATAGCCGCCGCTGGTGTTGACGTTGCGAATGTCGCCGCGCTGCTTGTCGACGAAGAAGGACACGCGATAGGCCAGGACATCATCCACCAGGGCATTGGTGTAGGAACCGCGCGCCTTGAACGAATTGGTCGAGAGGCCACCCTCAACCTCAAACACGCCTTCGGGCGTGAAGGAGGGCGCCTTGCTGGTATATTTCAGCACACCCAGCGACGTGTTTTTGCCGAGCAGCGTACCCTGTGGCCCGCGCAGGATTTCCACCTGCGCCAGATCGGTAAAGTCCTGATAGGTCATGCCGACATGGCCCAGGAACACATCGTCGACGATCGCGCCGACGGCGGCTTCCATATTGTCGTTACCGCTGGTCCGGCCGATCCCGCGCAGGGATACGCCGGTGCGGCGGGCGTTGGGGGTGGTAGCGGTCAGGCCAGGCGCGCGCTGAGTCAGATCCGCGATGGTAAAGACACGCTGTTGGGCGATCGTTTCCCCGTTGATAACGGAAATCGGGATCGGCACGTCATTAATGTCTTCGGCGCGGTTGCGCGCAGTGACGATAATCGCCCCGCCCGCCGCGTCGTCGACCGCGACCTCCACGTCGGGGGCCGGTGTTGTAGTCTGGGCATAGGCAATAGGTGCCGTTGAAAGCAGAAGGCCGACGAGGGCCAGCGATGGCGCGCGCACCGCGCCAAGAAAAGATGCCGCCGGAATGGCAGGGATGGTCAACATGGATGGTCTCGCATTTGAAGAATATAGTCGGGCAATTATTTGCCTGGACGGTCGACCCCACGGGTCAGGGTGGCGATGCGGTAAACTGAGCCGCGCCCCACGACATAGAGGTGCGAGCGTTCTGCACCGCCAAAAGCCAGGTTCTGCGGTGCCTTCGCCAGGGCGATCGTGCCCAGCGCCTTGCCATCGGGCGCGAAAATCTGCACGCCAACACTGGTAGCGACATAGACGCGACCTTCTGCATCGACCGTGATGCCATCCGCGCCGCTGCTTGGGCCGTTCGGCGTTGCCTTGAAGCCGGCGAGCTTTGCGAAATCACGCCGATCCGCAACGCTGCCATCGGGGCGCACCGTGAAGGCGATCAAATATTCACCGGCGGTATTAGCCAGATAGAGCGCTTTTTCGTCAGGGCTGAGCGCGATACCGTTGGGGCGACGGACGTCGTCGGCAATCGGCGTAACGCGACCGCGGGGGTCCAACCGATATACCGCCGTTTTCGCAGGCGGGCTACCCGCCTGTGCCGGGCCGCCCGGGTCGGTGAAATAGATGTTGCCGCTGCGCGCGGCAGCCAGATCATTGGGCCGGTTGAACGGCTTGCCGGCATAGCTGCTCGCCAGAACGCGGCTCTTGGGCTGAAGCACGGCAACGCCCGATGGGGCCGTCTGGACGGCCAGCAGGTCACCCGCCGCATTGAGCGCCAGCGCGTTGGCCGATCCGGTTTTCTCCAGATAGGTCGACGCGCTGCCATCCGGTGCGATCCGCACGATCCGGTCGGCGCGATTCTCCGTGAACAGGATTGATCCATCCTTCAGCACCACTGGGCCTTCAGTGCCTTCAAAGCCTTCGCGGATGACCTCCACCCGCGTGTCAGCCGCCACGACCCCTGCAATCGCGGGTGTCACTATCTTCTGGCCGTAGAGGAAGCCGCCCTGGGTCGCGTAATCCTGTACCCCTACCGCGCCAGCGACCTGAAATCCGCTTTGCGCCAGCAGGGCGGCCGCACGCTTGGCGCGCCCGGCATGGTTTGAAATTGTGACGATCTGGCGATCGCGGGGAATGGCGGAACGAAAACGATCCAGTTCGGACGCCTGGATGTTCAGGAATACCGGCAAGCTGCCGATGGCGCTGATTTCGTCGGCACGACGAACATCGATGAACAGGACCTTGTCTGGCTGGGCCAGCAGGGCATCTACCTGCGCGCGATCCAGCACTGTCACAGACTTGACTACATCTGTAGCTTGCTGCGCGACAGTTTGAGCCAAGGCAATTTCGCCACCAGGTGCCAACGCAAAAGCAGTAGCTGTCAACGAAAGAGCTATTCGCACTGAATATATGCGACGACGTCCAATTCCATCGATCATTATTAACCCCTATCGATCAAGACATTATAGATAATATTTTGTCTTGTTCCGCTTAGGAGGCTTTAAATAATCTGGAAACAAACCATTCTAACTAAGTTTATTATCAAAAATCATATAACGTTTGGTGTAAATTCGATAATGGCCATAAGCATATATCAAAAAGACATATGACTACTTAGCTGAAACCGATCCAACGACCTGCTGCTGCAACCGTCACCCACGTCAGGGTCGATGCAAACGCCAACAATTTCAAAGCCAGCAGCTTACTGGATGCGTCAGTCTGAAGCCCGCGTATCCCCGCCCCCAACGCAGGCACAACTACTACGGCCAGAGCCGCATGGTCGAACCAGCCGGCCAACTGGGTAGGACCGGGCCATATCGATCCATCGAGCGCCACGAACCACAAAGCGAGTGCTGCCGTAGAGAATCCCATGACAACTGGACGAAGCCGACGCTGGACCGCAGCGGCCAGGAGGCCTGCGCCCGCGAGGCCAACCAGTAAGGCACCGGAGTCCAGCCCTTCGGTCGAGGCAAAAAGGAACAGTGAACCCAACCAAAACAATGTCGCAAACGCCAGCAGGCCTTGCTCGGATATTCTGGTTCGACCGTTACGAACCTGCTGCGTCAGAACATGACTCAGCGCGATGGCGGCAAGCAGCGCCAGGATCTTGATGAAGAACGCCCCGCTTGGCAGCAAGGTTCGGGCGACGGTCAAGCCCATTGCCAACCCGGTCAACAGGCTTCCAGCGACGCCGACGCGATAATAGGGCCGAACCATGCGTTCGACATCCTTGGCCGACATATCCGGCAGGATGAGACCAAGAACGCGCAGATTGAGGCCGAACACCGCGCCGCCCAATATGGCGAGGAACAGAAGATGCCCCGTCTCGACAACTGCAAAAATCCAGGCCGTCTCATTGACATTCTGGATAATGGGCGTCCTGGCCAGAGCGTCCACGGAAGATCCAAGCCAGGGCAGGGTTTCGTTGAAATTGATGCTCATGGCACAAGCTCCGATTCGATTGCGGCCAGCGTCACTTCGCGATCCGAACATTGCGCAGCCGCTGCGACAAAACCCTTGGCTGTGTCGCAGGAAAGCCAGTCATAGGCGGCGAAGCGGCCCGCTACGATCACGCCGATCCACAATGCGAGCGACAGGGCCGCTGCGCGCCGCGCCGCTGCAGGCGGCTTGGCCTGATGGTCCCACGCCGCCCGATCCGACTGCACCCGATAGTGGAATACAAAGATATTGATCGCCGCCGCCGCCAGAAAGACAAGCTTCAGGCGAAAGACGACATTATGATAATATTCCAGTGGGTTGGCGAAGAATAGCGCGCTGCCCGTTATGACCATGACGATGAAGCTGACAACGGTATAGGGCAAAATCGTATCCGCTACCTTAGATACCGCTATATTTCGGAACGCGACGCCTAGCAGGCGAAGGTCTACGAGCAATATCGATCCTGCAAACAGCATCAGCGTCAAGACATGCGTGCCTTCCAGCAGCATCCACAGGCGTTCAGACCCCTGCAACTGTGCGCTCCAGGACGTGTCAGCCACCACACGCCCGGCGGCATCATAGGCCGCGCCCAGCTTGTACTGCAGATAGGCCAGCAAGTCCGAGACCATGTTATTACCTACTTCAATGAACCTATGTGGACGAGGCGCGGATATGGCCCTTCGAGCCACAAATACGTTGATTCAGGGCTATTGCTTGCCCTGCAGAAACAAAACCAAGTTTTGCGCATATCGATATGAAGAGTATTGCTAAGCGGTTCTCAAGAGGACTGAGAACGGCGGAGCAATATTCGACCACGGTAGCGGCGGGATAGTCCTGCTGCGGGCGGCGTAAAAGTCGTCCACCTTGAAGCCTTTCTGCCGAGTCAGGGAGGTGTGGGGATCTACAGCGTGGAAC
>NZ_SEOO01000059.1 GCF_004152865.1 Sphingobium cupriresistens
CATATCGGCGCCCGTAGGGCGGCACCACATAAAAGGGGCAGGAAAGCCTGCGAATAGCATCTGCTGGCATCGTACCGGATTTGTTCGCCCTTAGCGTGCAGATACGTCACTTTCGTGTAGTCACCCCAGTATGTCGCCCTCGCGAATGAAGGAGAGCATCGCGTCGAGCTGCGGGCGGCCAACATCCTTGCCCGAGGCACGATCGGTGAAGACCCGGTCAAGAGCAATGCCGTCCAACTGGCGGTCGACATTCTGTTCAAAGGCGCTGACCCGGACATAGCCGATCCTTTGCCCCTTCATTTCAACCCCTGATGCTCAATTTGTCAGGTTAGGACCTTAGATGTCGGTCGCCATATGTCAAGAATATCTCAACACGGCTCTTATCTGACATATTTCAGACCATTCGCCTGACGTCCGGATAGACTATACTCCAGACTGACAATGTGAGAACGCCCATTTTAAATCATGCTATGGATGCCTCCTTTTTCGGGCATCGTAAGATGCTTATTGGCGCCATGGCCCAAGGAAGAGCATATGGCGAATGCACCCATGCTATCGATTGACCTAGCGAAGCGCAGCACACAGACTATCAACGCCCTACGAGGACACTTGGCCGAGTTCGGCTTGGTGTTCCCCAAGGCGTTCCTACTCTGAAGGAAAATCCGTGCGGCCATGGCCGACGAAGATGTCGACGTGCCTCCCAGTATCCGGGAGATGGCAGACCTCTACCTCGAGCATATCGCCCCCTCTGCGACGATCAACGAGCTTTCTCTCATTTGAACCTCCTTGCGCAGTCAGGCATATAAACCCCGTCCGATGCGGTGGAGGGTGATGGGCGGCGTCCGCGTATTTTCAACAGTCCGAATAGGCCGCTCCCGCAAGACTTCCAGCGGTTCTATCGGACTGGTAAGCAAAAGGCCGCAGCGATCCGCCCCGCGCCAGATGACGGTGGCGCAAACCTCCATCTTGTCAGTAATCAAAGTGATCCGCGTGTTGATGGGCGGAAAATGGAAACCTTCCAGCAGAGCGCCGTAGGCCGATATATTCCTGATCGTGACAGGCTCGCGCATGCCCTCCCAAATAAGGACGCTTTTAATATCCGCCGCATAGCGCGGCTCCTTCCGATACTCCGTCCTTGGACGGTAACTGATCCTCTCCATTATTTTTCTCCCGGTGCCCCCCGGGTATGCGAAGGATCATTCGCAAGGTTTGACCGTCGCGTTAAGGTGCATGGTTATGGTCAAATTAAATGCCGCAAAAGAATGACGTTACGTCATTCTAAAATTTTAGCTCGGCACATCGCGACTATAGATCAATTTGAGAGGCAGGGCATAGTGCGTCATCACGGCGGCAAGGCATACCGGTGCAGCTGGGTCATGGTGAAGCCGCGAAACATCGCGACCACAGCTCACCGTAGCGCAACAGTTGGACCATTAGAATGTTTGTCGGAACCGCAAAGAGGCGAGCTTATGGCGCCACCGTCAATGGCCGATAGGCGACGCCGATCCGATTTTCGGCTGTGCCGCGCCGGCGCAGGATCGCGGCGATATAGCGCTCGGCCGACTCACAGTCGTTGAAGGCACGGACCTGGGCTTGGCCGCGTGCGCCGATCCGGCCCCAGCGGGTTTCAACGACGATCATATCGAATAGGTCGAAGCTGGCGACGATGCTGTAGCGCCGCCAAATATTGCGGCCTTCGTCGAGTGCCTCCAGTTCGATCGGGTCAGGGAGAATCGCGCCTTTCATAGCTCAAAGCCTACAAAATCAGCCCTGCGAAGTCCGACGACTTATCTGAATCAGTGGCGCGTGATTAATTCACCCGCTGAATCAGTGAGGGCAAAGAGAGAAGGATGCAGCGATATAGGACAGCACCGCCTGTTCACATCGGTCACGCGGCACCAGTCAAGAAATATGCTAGCGCCGGATCGACGAGAGCATTTGGCGGCGGAGGATCGCGTTGATCCGTGCCTGATATAGCCGAACCTACGCCTATTTAGCCGCCTTTACGTCGATCGTGCAGCGCACCACTTTCCTGGCCCTGGTCGCCTGTTTCCGACATCGGTCGATCGCTTCGCGATTGTCCTTCGCCAGACTGGCGCTAGCGACGATCATGCGCCACCCCTCCGCATTTGCGGCGCGCATCAGATGCTGCCCCGCATCGAACTCCGTAGGTTCGCCTAGCACGCGCGTCGCCACCCGCTCGGGCCATTGCCACCTCGCCGGTGCGAGCCGCGCGATCGGTCCCGCCATCAAGGCGTAGAGCAAGAGCCCCAGCACCATGCCGCCTCCGCCGAACATATATAGCCAGCGATTTTGCTCCTCGCCGCGTCGCGCCGAAGCGACCAAGCCCGCTAAGTCTCGCGCCACGCCCTTCAGTACCGTATCGGTCGCCTGCACCTGATTGCGCAATTCACGGGCCGCATCGGCGACGGAGGCGTTTAAACGCTGTCCCATAGATTCCGGAGTGAGCATCATGGCAGGCCTTTTCCCCACAGCATCGACCTGCTGTACCAATATCTCCAAAACCTTTTCAGTGCGGGCCAACGTTGGCTCGTAATCGGGTATCTCGATATTCTCGCGCGCGGCGGTCAATCCCTCGACGGCGGCGCGCAACAACGATACCTCGCGTCCCAGCTGGATGAACGCCCGCGCCGCACCATCCTCGCCCTGGCTCTCATCCTCGTCCTGATTGCTCATCCACTTTCGCTCCTAGCCATCCGCCCGAACACCGCCAAAAGTCTGCACGGCGATGATGCGTGCGCCTCGTAACAGGTCACCCGCGCTAGCCCGTCCAGTTGCTCTTCCAGAGTCAGCAGTTCGACGAACCGTCCTTCCTGCAAGAAAGTGACGATCTGGGTGGGCGGCGATCTGACTAAAAGCAATCCGCTTATGAAGACAAAGCGGGAATAGATCACCCTTCTTCATGCCGCGTCGCGCGAGGAAGCCTCGCACCGCAATGTTAGTGCTTTTCGCTATCGAGACAGTCCAGCGGTTCCGGCGCTTATTCAAGGGAGACATTACTTCCCAGCCATTGTGTCAAGTGCTCGAAAGTGAACGTGCGGGACTCGTGAAGCCCGATGATGAAGGCATGGGCATCAAGGGGGTCCGCCGTGATCCACCCGCCATTGATGGCTAGAAAGGTATAGGTCACAGCAAAGGCCGTGCGCTTGTTGCCGTCGATGAATGGGTGATTTTGCGCCAGACTTTCCCATAGCGCCGCCGCCTCCTCGATCAGGTCCGCGTAATATCCCGTTTGCGGGCGATATAAGGCGGCTTCCAGCAGGCCGAAATCACGCACACCGTCCGCGCCGCCGTAGCACGCGATCTGATCGTCATGAATGGCGAGAACCTCGGTGAGCGTGAGGTAGTCGGTCATTCAGCCAGCTTTTTGTAGAGCGTCCCAAACTTCTCATGGCTTGCCTGATAGACCGCCATGACGGCGCTGCGCGGCTTGCTCTGCCGCCGCTTCTCAATCAGATCGGCCAGCGCCTCATCGACAAGCGCCTGAAGCTGCCGCCCCTCGCTCTGTGCAAGGCTGCGGACATGGGCCAAAATCTCCGAATTTACTTGGGTCGCGAATTTCTCGCGGGCCTGGCTCGCCACGTCATACCTCCATTTTCTGGCGCACACTCTATCATGAAAGATCATGAAACGCCAGAAAGCCGGCAAAAGGCATCAGCGTCTCATGCCGCGATCACGGCCTATCCCGAGTTCGTGCGTCAACTGGCGGCCAAGATCGCCGCCGCCCATGTCCCGGTCCCGGTTCATGCCGATCTCAAACCCCAGCTCGCGCGTACGGTTTCGCAGGATCGATTCCACTTGGGGATCGCGCTCAAGGCTTTTCGCCATGCCCGCCATTTCCTTGCACGTACGCTCCCGCCCCGTCATGTCGCCGGCACGATAGAGGCGGTCGCGGTCCTGGGAGAGCTGTTGCCAGCGTTCCACGAACCGATCGGCGCGCACCCTGCCTCATGCGCCATCGCCGCGACCATCGGGCCGCTGCGCGACGCCCTCGCCCTGATCTGGTCCAGCGTCTGCGTCGCGCGCTCAAGCGCGACCTTCCCCTTCCAGCGCTGCGATCGCCGGCATCGCGAACCCCAAATATCTCCACGCCTTTGCGTCCGGGCGCATGCGCAGATGTCACCCGATCGACGCGCACGGGTCAAGCGGAACGGCTATGCGTCATTGACATATGTGCCATTGACGCATAATTAGATGGCATGACCAGCTTGCAGACCATCGTCGAGTTGCCGGAGTTCCTACGGCGCGCGAAGGCCATCATGACCGAGGATGAGCGGACGGCGCTGGTAAATTATATCGCGGCCAACCCGGAAGCGGGCGTCTCGCTGGGCGGCGGCTTGCGCAAGGTCCGCATACCCCGTGAGGGCGGCGGCAAGAGCGGCGGCTACAGGACCATCTATGTTCTAGGCGGCGCACCTATGCCGATCTTCCTCGTCACCGTGTTCGCCAAGAACGAGAAGGACAACCTAACCAAGGCCGAGCAGGCCGCCGCCGTCGAGCTGGCGAAGGCATTGGTCGCAACCTATGGAGACCACAGATGAGCGTATATGACAGCATCATGCAGGGGTTGAACGAGGCGCTGGATTATGCCCAGGGCAAGGAGACCGGCGCAGTTGTCCGCCAGATCGAGGTGCCTACCGTGGACGTGGCGGCGATCCGGGCCAGCACCGGCCTCTCCCAAGGGGCGTTCGCGCGCAGCATCGGCGTCGCCAAGGGCACGCTGCTCAACTGGGAACATGGCCGCCGCCATCCCACCGGCCCCGCCCAGGTCCTGCTTGCGATGCTGGCCAAGAAGCCATCGCTGGTGAGCGAGCTGCTGCGCTGACCCTCTACGCCACACGCGACCATCCCATAGAGCCAGCAATTTTGCTCATCACCGCGTCGCGCCGATGCAAGCCGGTTACCGATCTCACGAGTAGCCTAACCCAGTCCCCGCGCGCGCCTCGGACACAAGCCGCGCGTTCTCGCGGCGTGCGGTCGTAGCCGCCGTCGCGATCTGGCTCGCCATAGAGTCCGGCGTCATCGACAGGAGTGGACTTTTGGCGATGGGGTCGAGCCGCTGGGCGAGCGCCGCCAATATCTTTTCGGTGCGTTCCAGCGTCGGCTCATAGTCGGGAATCTCGATATTCTCGCGCGCGGTGGTCAGCCCTTCAACCGCATGACGCAGCAACGACACCTCGCCGCGCAACCGCTCGAACGCCGCCACCGGATCGTCGCCGGCATGGGCCCCGCGACACTCGTCCTGATCGCTCATGCACCCTCGTGCCTGGGCAACCGCCCGAACATCGCCAGAAAGTCCCGCACGGCGATGATGCGCGCGCCCTCGTAGCGGACCATCGACAGCAAATCCCGCTTGTCGTCGGTCACAAGATGGTCGCCCCTGCCCGCCACGATCATCGCCAGCAGGTAATTGTCCCAAGGATCGGCGCAGGCCGTCACATGCGGAAGGTCGGTCACCGTCACGGCCACATCGCGCAGCTTGTTGACAAGCCGCCACGCAAGCGCCGGGCAAGCCGCTCGCGGATTTTGGGATAGCGCGTCACCCGCGCCAGCTCGTCCAGTTGCTCGGCCGAAGTCAGCAGCTCGAACCGCCCTTCCCGCCAGAGCGTGACGATCTGCGCGGGCGACGACTTCTCCGAAAGCAGCGCGCTTATGAGGACATTGGTATCGATAACGACACGCACGGGTCAGCCTGCGGGCTGACGCGCGGCGGCGACCGCCTCCCCTATCAGCGCATCCAACTCGTCGGGGGCCATATCCTCGAACTTGCTTCGCGCCTCGGTGATGGTCTGGTCGAGAACGCGCCATTTGACCGCTTCCTCAATGAAACGGGAAAGGTCGCCCTTCTTCATGCCACGCTGGGCGAGAAAGCTACGCACAGCAATGTCGGTGGTTTTGGATACAGAGACGGTTCAGCGGGTCATATCGTTCATGGGATCGGCTCTCCGGCGCGGAGCATCTTAGCATGACAGGCGCTTATCCGCAAAACTATCAGCGGCTCATGCCCCGATCGCGGCCGATTCCCAGCGCCTGCGTCAACTGCCGGCCCAGTTCGCCGCCGCCCATGTCGCGGCCCTGGCCCATGCCGATCTCAAGCCCCAGCTCGCGAGTGCGATTACGCAGGATCGATTCCACTTGGGGATCGCGCTCAAGGCTTTTCGCCATGCCCGCCATCTCCTTACCCGTGCGATCCCGACCCGTCATGTCGCCGGAACGATAAAGCCGGTCACGGTCCTGCGAGAGCTGTTGCCAGCGTTCCACGAACCGATCGGCGCGCAAATGGGGATCGGCGCGCACACGCGCCTCCTGCGCCATTGCCTCGATCATCGGACCGCTGCGCCCCGCCGCCGCCTCGCGCAGCAAGGCAGGATCACGCTGCATCGCCGATGCCATATCGCGCGAGGCTCCCGCCCTGATCTGGTCCAGCGCTTGCCCCGCGCGCTCGAGCGCGACTTTCTGATGCTCCAATACCGGCCCGCCCGATGCGCGGGCCTGCAACACCGCCTCGGCCGAGCGCGAAGCCCGCTCGACCGCACGCCGGTAATCCCGGTCCTGGCCCTGCTCGGCCCGCGCCGGGACTTCTCTCGTTGGCGCCGGAGCGCGCAGCGGCAATTTCAGCCCATCAAACATGCCTCGCTTGGGAGCCGGCTTTTCCTTCGCACCCTGCACTGGCTCGGTCGCCTTCCCCGGCTCAATCGGCAACCTCAAGCCGTCGAACATACCGCGCCGCGGCTGTCGCTCGGCCGCGGCCTTTGCCTCGCCAGCGCCGCGGTCCCCGCCAATATCGCGCGTGCGCGATTCCTCGCCCATCTGCCGTGAGGTTCCCGCGCGGGGCGCGAAGATCTCCACGCCCTTCCACTCGGGCGCATCCGGCAAGCGGATCTCGCCCGACAAGCCGCGACGGTCGGCGAAAGCACGAACGTCCTGCGCCGAATCACGGGAATAATCCGACGCCATATCCTTCGCCCGCTCGCGCCCCAGCGCGCGGACAAGCCGGCGATCATCGGCGAAGTCGTCGCGGCCGTAATGGAGCTGCACCCCGTCCCGGTGCCGCGACAGCGCCACATAGGCCGCATGGCGGTCCATCCCCGCCGTCGCCAGCACATGCCCCTGATCGACCGTCACGCCCTGCGATTTGTGGATGGTCGCGGCATAGCCATGATCGACATGGGCGTAATCCTTGAGGTCGAACGCCACCTGTCGGCCACCATCAAGGCGAACGGCCATGCTGTCGGCCGACACGCGCTCGACCTTCCCCAGCGTGCCGTTCTTCACCCCTAGCCCGCGCTCGTTTTTCAGGAACATGATGCGGTCGCCGCTGGCGAACTCGCGCGCGCCCCGCTCGGCCGACACGCGCACGTCCGCCCCCAGCTCGCCGGCGTCGCGCAGCCGATCGCGCGCGGCCAGGTTCAAATCCCGAACCTCGGCATTGGTGTGGGTGAGGATGATCCGGCTCTTGTCGGGATCGGCGCGGCGCTGCGCGTCCCACTGGTCCACCAGCTCGGCGCGGGCCTGCTCGCGCGTCTCGGCCGCGTGGACCATGCCGTGCTGCTCATAGGCATGGATCGCTTCGCCGGTGCGACCCGTCGCCAGCGCCCGCGTCGCGTCGCGCTGCCAGTCCTCATGCTGGCGGCGAACCTCGTTGATCTCGGCCGCGCCGTGGCGCTCGGCAAGGCTGCGGAACGCCGCGCCGGCCTCGATCGCCTGCAACTGCTCGGCGTCACCGACAAGGACCACCTTCGCCCCGGCCCGTTCGGCCTCAGACAGCACGCGCTCCATCTGGCGCGTGCCGATCATGCCGGCCTCGTCAATCACCAGCACGTCACGCGGGCTTAGCAGCTCGCGGCCTTGGTCCCACTGATATTCAAAACTGGCGAGCGTGCGCGACTGGATGCCGGAGCCGCCCTCAAGCCCCTCGGCTGCAATGCCGGACAGGGCCGCGCCGCGCACATTGAAACCGGCGCGCTCCCATTCGTCGCGCGCAACGCCCAACATGGTCGATTTGCCGGTGCCGGCATAGCCGACAACGATTGCCAGATCGTTCTTGCCGGTGATATGCGCCAGCGCTTCCTGCTGCTGGTCCCCCAGTGACAGGGCACCACTTCCGGCGGCGCGACTGGCGTAGGTCGCGTTCGCCGGGAGACCATGCCCGGCCCGATCCGCAAGCCGATCGCCAGCGCTCTCCAACCGCTGCTCGGTGTCGATCATATCACGCGACGTGAAGCGATCCTCGCCGCGCCCGTCCTTGCCTAGCGCCACCAGCTCGGGCGAGGTCCGCACCGCGCTCGTTACCTGGTCAAACTGATCCTTGCCGTCGCTGTGCCGGAACGCGAACTGCGCCAGATCGCGCCGCGTGAACGTCGCCTGTTGGCGCGTGATCGCATCGAGCGCGATTTGCGGATTGGCGATGATCTTCTCGCCATTCTCGCGCGCGATCCGGGCATGGTCCTCGACCCGCTCGGCCTCAAGCCCCTGTTCGGGCATCCGCGACGCCGCCGGCCCGATCTTGTGTTGCGGCTCAAGGTCGATGCCCTGCGCCTCCAACGTGCGGTGATCTATGCGGGCGTCGATATCCAGCTCGGCCAATCGCTGGTTGACATGGATACCCCATGCCTCGCGCCATTCCTGCAACAGCGCCGTGCTGTTCCACTCGCGCACCTTCTGGCCGAAGCCTTCCGGCCCGACCTCGCGCATCGACAGCATGACATGGGCGTGAGGCTTGGGCTGACCATCCTTCCCCATGTCCCAATGCACATTGAGGTCGGCTACCATGCCGCGTTCGACAAACTGCTTTTCCACGAACTCGCGGGCGAGCCGGACGCCCTCTTTCTGATCAAGCTCGCGCGGGATCGAGAACTCAACCTCGCGCGCAAGCTGTGCATCCTTACGTTTCTCGCCGGCCTCAACCTCGTTCCACAAGGTCGCGCGATCGTTTAAACGCTCCGGCATACCTTCGGGCAACAGGATTTCGGAATGGACGACGCCGGCCTTGTTCGAGAAATCGTGGTCGCGCCCGAGTCGGTCATCATGCAGCCGTTCCGCCGCACGATAGGCCGCGCTGGCAACGGCGCTTGATCCGTTGGCGCGACTGATGACCTTGGCCGAGAAATGGTAGATCGCCATGACAGCGCTATACTGCCTTTATTAGCGCACGTCGGCAACGACGTATAAGCGCGCACTCACACTCTCTGCCGTTCGCGTGATTGACTTCGCCCATTTTCTGTTCTCAGTGGTTTCTCGCTATCATGATCGTGCTACGCTGAGGCTCGTAGCTACGAGCGTGACGGAGAGATTATGCGCAAGGTCCGCGACTATGACGCCGAACTGAAGGCGCTGGGCGATAAGGCCCGCGCGCTCAAGGCGAAGAAGGTGCAGCAGCTGGGTGAGCTGGTGACGTCCACCGGGGCCGATGCGCTCGATCTCGATACACTCGCCGGTGCGCTGCTTGCCGCCCTGGAATCCGCCGACGCGGAAGAAAGGGAGGCTTGGCGCGCGAAAGGCTCCACCTTCTTTCAGCGACGCGGGAAAAAGGCTCGCGGCTGATGTCGTGGAGACCGGTAAGGCGATGGTGCGCACGCATCATGCTATTCGCCGCGTCGAGGCAAGCCATCGCCGCACCGAGACAAGGGAATGGGTCATGGCCCGACGTGAGCGCACCCGTCATCTGATCGAGCTGGGCGGTCTTGTCCAGAAAGCCGGCCTGGTCGAACTCGCCGACGACGATCGCGCCACCCTCTACGGCGCGATGCTCGATCTTGCTGCAAAGGCGCGTGAGGATGGCAATGCGCTCGCGCTCTGGAAGCGACGCGGCAAGCGCGCGTTCGACGCGGACGCGGAGGGTGGCAAAGAGCAGTTCGATGATGGCTGACCGGCCTGATTTTCATATCATCACCGGCGGCCCCGGTTCGGGCAAGACCACGCTGATCGATGCACTGGCAGCGCTGGGCTTCCAGCACATGCCCGAAGCCGGTCGCGCCATCATTCGCGACCAGGTAGAGATCGGTGGCGTTCCCGATGTGTCGGGCTTTCTGCGCCTGTGCGGCTTGCCTGTTCCCATCTGTGGACGCCCCGATTAACGCAAGTGGTATTTGGAGGTAGGCACATAGTCGGATGCTGCCATCTGTCCGGCCTCTGATGCAGCGATGATAGCTGCGGGCCCGTATGGGAGTTCGCGGACCGGAACCACATCACCCGTAGCGTGCTGATGAAGCACGGTGGGAAGCTCTGGTTCTTCCGATCCCGTCTCGCCGACCGTTGTGCCATACCCTCCTTCGACCGACTACGTTCCGACGACCTCTGGCCCGCCTTGGCTTACGCCGTGGCTGCGACCGGAGCTTTGTAAACTTCATCCTTCGTCAGCAGCGCCCAGACGATCCGTGCCGTCTTGTTCGCCAGCGCAACCGTCACCAGCATGCGTGGCTTGCGGGCCAGCATCTGCTCGAGCCACGATCCCTTCGCCGCGCCGCGTTTGCTCGCCTGTAGGACTACTGCACTGCTGCCGATAATCAGCAGCCTTCGCAGCGTGCGCTCGCCCATCTTCGAGATGGATCCCAGCTTCTGTTTGCCCCCTGTCGAGTGTTGGCGCGGCGTAAGGCCGACCCAGGCGGCGAAGTCACGCCCCTTGGAGAACGTCCCCGACGGCGGAGCAAGCGCGGTGATCGCCGTTGCCGTGATCGGTCCGATGCCTGGGATCGTCATCAGGCGGAGCGCGACTGCATCCTCGCGAGAGCGCCGCACGATCTCCTTGTCGAGTAGCGCGATCTGCCGGTCGAGCATGGCCAGATTATCAAGCAACACCATGCATACCGACCGCACCCCTTCGGGCACCGCCGATCGATCAGAGAGCAGCGCCCTGAGCTTTTCCAGATGCGCCAAGCCCTTCGGTGCGATCCAACCATATTCTGTCATGTGCCCGCGCAAGGCATTGCTGATCTGAGTACGCTGGCGAACCAGTAGATCTCGACCCCGGAACACCATCGCCGCTGCTTGCTGTTCCTCAGTTTTCACCGGCACGAACCGCATGCTGGGGCGCTGTGCCGCCTCGCAGATCGCCTCGGCATCGGCCGCGTCGTTCTTTTGGCGCTTTACAAACGGCTTCACATAGGCCGGGGCTATCAACCGTACATCATGACCGAGCTTGAGCAACTCGCGCGCCCAATGATGGGCTCCGCCACATGCCTCCAACACAACCAGGCAAGGCGGATGAGCGGCAAAGAATGGCAGCAGTTTAGACCGGGCAATCTTCCTGCGCAAAATCGCATGGCCTGATGCATCTACCCCATGCGCCTGAAAAACATGCTTGGCGATATCCAACCCAATTATGCTAACTTCCGACACGGACGCCTCCCTCAAAGTGGTGTTCAACACCTCCACTGTGGCACATCGATGCCGTCGGGGGGCGTCCACCCCATCACCCATGTCATCCAAGCCGCCGATCTGTTCCGCTACCAGCGCCGGGTGTTCATCGCTCCGCCCTGGCGCGAGATTTTCGTGACTGACGCGGAGAGGAAGCAGGACTTCGCAGAAGCGCACGCGACCTATGAGGCGATGGTCACGGTCTATGCCGATCTTGGCTATGAGCTTGTGTCCCTGCCTCTCGCCCCGGTCGCTGAAAGAGTGCGCTTCGTGCGCGCAAGAATGTGGAGGATCAATGACTGACCGCGTTCCCCGTTCATGGCAGCTTCTGATGGTCGGGTCAGGCGTGCATCGGATCTCGCCCGATCTTTGTGACCGGCTCGTGCGCCTGCTCGATCTCTCGCCGCAAACCCGGCTCATCGAAATCGAAACCGATCAGGGCGGCGTCAGCGTCTCACGCGACTGGCCAAGCGACAGGATGGAGGAGGTTTCGGCAATAGAGGCCGACATCGAGTCTACCCCCGGCATCATCCGCATGACCATGTTTCAGGCAAGCTGACGATGGAGTGGTTCCGCCAGCTCGGCCGCGCAATCCGGAACTTGTCCCGCATCGCGGGCCAGAATCCTATATGGGCGATCACAGCGCTGGTGGTCAGCCCGATCCGGCTGATCCGCCACCTGTTCAGCGTTCTGATGCTGTTTCTGGCCGCCGGCATCGTGCTGGGCCTTGCGATGCCGTTCATTCTCGGCAAACTGCTTGGCCTGGCCCATGACTCCCATATCTATCAGACCGTCATGATGCTGACGGCGCTCGTCGTCATCCTCATCGGCCTGCGCGCACTCTTCCAGCCCCTGATCCTCGGCTTTGGCGGCCCTGCCGCCGACGACACCCACGGCTCGGCCCGTTTCGCGACTGATGCCGAAAGCCGCGCTTATGCTGGTGACGGCGGGCTGCTGATCGGCCGCGACCGCAAGACGGGCAAGCCGCTGCGCTACGCCGGCCCCGCCCATCTGCTGACGATCGCGCCGACGCGCACCGGCAAGGGCGTGGGCACCATCATCCCCAATCTACTCGACTATCCTGGCCCGGTCGTCTGCATCGACCCCAAGGGCGAGAACGCCCGCATCACCGCCCGCCATCGGGGGAAGTTCGGCCCGGTCCATGTCGTCGATCCTTTCGGGGTGACGGGCATTGCCAGCGCGGCGTTCAATGCGCTCGATCGCATCGACCCTGCTGGCCTCGATCTCGCCGACGACTGCATGACGCTGGCCGACGCGCTCGTCTATGACGCTCCCGGAGAAGCCGGCGAGGCGCATTGGAACGAGGAAGCCAAAGCGCTGATCGCCGGCATCATCCTGTCGATCGTCACCAGCGAGCCATCAGCGACGCGCACCCTTGGCACGCTGCGAGACCGACTGACCCTTGCTCCTGCCATTTTCCCGACCATGCTGGAGGCCATGCAGGCGCAAGGCGGCCTCGCCGCCCGCGCCGCCAATCGTCACCTCGGCAAGTCCGATCGCGAAGCCGCCGGCGTGCTGTCGGCCGCGCAGCGCCATACCCATTTCCTCGACAGCCCGCGCATGTCGGCGGTGCTGGGGCGCTCGGATTTACCTTCGCCGATGTGAAGGCGCGGCCTACGTCGATCTATCTGGTGCTGCCACCCGATCGGCTCGCCACCTATGCTCGCTGGCTACGCCTGATGCTCGCGCAAGGGCTGACCGATCTTGCCCGTGCCCCGACCTCCCCCACCCGCCCAGTCCTGTTTCTGCTCGATGAGTTCGCCGCCCTCGGCCGCCTCGAACCCGTCGAGCGCGCTATGGGCCTGATGGCCGGTTACGGCATCCAGCTCTGGCCGATCCTGCAGGACGTACATCAGCTCCGCGCGCTCTACGAGCGCCGCGCCGGCACCTTCCTGTCCGGCCCAGTCGGCCCGAAGCTGCGATTTTGGCCAGGTTGAAGAACGAACACTGAACGCTTGATTGATTCTACCAGGACCGTTGCTGACCACCGACCTCGTAGATATCGGCTTCCATGGAGCAATTGTA
>NZ_SEOO01000005.1 GCF_004152865.1 Sphingobium cupriresistens
TGAAAATTACACCAATGCCGGGGGGAGTGGCCCTCGGGCTACGCCCTCACGCCACTCCCCCCGGCATGTAACACGATGGCCTGGTTTTACGCCGCCGAATGGCCGACTTTTGCTCCGCCGTTGACACGCGCTCACATCACAGCAAGGCAGGCGGCCTCAACCGGTCGGTTACTCTGCTACCCACTCTTTTTGTCATTCCCGCGCAGGCGGGAGCCTGTCTCCCAACCTTTGACACGGTGCAAAGGCGGGATGTCGGTGAAGAGTCGCGCTCCTCTCCGCCACCCCGCTTGCGCGGAGATGACGGCATAGGAGTGGGGTGTCTGCAACCTACGCACATCGGCCATCACATTATGCGGCAGGGTCGCTTCGCTGCGGACGCAACCAGCCCCAAACGAGAAAGGGCGCGGCAATCAGCGCCGCGCCCTTTCTCGTTGCTCTGTGACGCCGCTTATTCGCTGGCGTTGGCCGCGTTCGCTGCGGGGGCTTCCGTCGCATTGGCGGCATTGCCGGCTTCGGCGGCGTTGGCGCCTTCCGCTGCGGCAGGCGCGGCGTCGGCTGCGGGCAGCGGCAGGTTGGACCCCTGCGTGTTGAGCCAGGCGATCAGGTTGGCGCGATCGGCCGGATTGCCGAGCCCTGCAAAGGTCATCTTGGTGCCGGGCGCGAATTCACGCGGGCTTTTCAGCCAGTGATCGAGATTGTCGAAGCTCCATTCGCCGCCTTTGCTCTTGAGCGCGTCGGAGAAGGCGAAGCCGCCCTTGCCCTGGCCGATCGATTCGCCGACCGTGGCGTAGAGATTGGGACCGATGCCGTTGGCGCCGCCCTGGTTCACGGTGTGGCAGGCGGCGCATTTGGCGAACACCTTCTCACCGGCCGCGACGTCCGCGCTGGCCAGCAGGGTGTTGAGGCCGGGGCCGGTGTCGCCGCCCTCGCCCTCGGCTTCGACGCCTTCGATCGCGTAGCCCATCTTTTCGGGGCGTTCGTCATGGAAATATTTGGAACTGACGATCGCGCCACCCAGCGCGATGATCCCCGCAAACAAAGCCCAGCCCGCCACGGTGTTGAAACGATCGCCCATTTCGCTCGATTTCCCTTGCGCTTCTGTTCTGGCGGCTGTCTTCCGCGCCCCCTCTTGTGCGCTGCCATAATGGCGGACACGCCACCATGCAAGCCGGGTTGGCACGGTAAATCGCCCTTTGCGTGCGCGGACGCCGCGGCGATGCTTGCGTGGGGGCAGGTGAAACCCTAAGCGCGCAGCCAGTCATGGAAAATTATCCCGCCCCCGCCCGCGCGATCGTCGCCCAACTCGCGCAAAAGGCCGCCGCCGACCCGGCGCGCGCCGTCGCCTATCAGGGCGCGCCCGGCGCCAATTCGCATCTGGCCGCATTGGGCTATGCGCCCGATTGCGTGCCGCTGCCCTGCTTCGCGTTCGAGGATGCGATCGACGCGGTGCGGAACGGGCTGGCGGCGCGGGCGATTATTCCGATTGAAAACAGCCTGCACGGGCGAGTGGCGGACATGCATTTCCTGCTGCCCGAATCGGGGCTGAGCATCGTCGACGAATATTTCCTGCGTATCCGGCATTGCCTGATGGCGCCCGACGACAGCCCGGTAAAGAGCGCGATCAGCCATCCGCAGGCGCTGGGCCAGTGCCGCCATTATCTGCGCGAGCGCGGTATCCAGCCGGTCGCCTATGCCGATACGGCGGGCGCGGCGGCGCTGGTGGCGGAGACGCGCACGCCGGGCGAAGGGGCGATTGCGCCCTATCTGGCGGCGGAACTCTATGGGCTGCGCCTGATTGCCGAGAATATCGAGGATAGCGACGACAATATGACCCGCTTCCTGGTGCTGGCGCAGGAGGGCAGGATGCCGGTCGCCCATGTCGGGCCGGTGATGACGACATTCCTGTTCGAGGTGAAGAATGTGCCCGCCGCACTCTACAAGGCGATGGGCGGCTTTGCGACCAACGGGGTCAATATGACCAAGCTGGAAAGCTACCAGCGCGGAGCCAGTTTCGCCGCGACGGAGTTTTTCTGCGATATCGAGGGGATGCCGGGCGATCCGGCGGTGGACCGGGCTTTGGCGGAGCTGGAGTTCCACACCAAGTGGGTGCGGCAGTTGGGCAGCTATCGGCAGGCGCGGCCGCGGACTTAGGGTTGGCCGATATTCCGCCCATATGGGCCTGCAAGGCGCGCTTTTCTGCGCTCCGGCGCTCACGTACTTTAAGTATGCTGCGTCGGAACGAGGCGCGTGACTCGTTCCGAGCTACTCGAAAGTCACGCTTTTCGGCTCCATCTGGACGAAATCTCGACCAACCCTATTCGTCACCTATCAAGAAGTCTGTATAGCGCTCCCCATGGTCGCAGCCATCCTTCTGTCCGCCCTGGCGATGAGCGTCATTGTCGGCGTCCGCTATCTGCTGGCGAGCGGCGGGTTTGCGCTGGCGACGCGGATTCGCCAGCCGGGGCTGTATCGCGGGCTGGAAAAGCAGATGGGGCGGGAGATCGGCTGGTCGCTGGCGTCCGCGCTGATCTATGGCGCGCCCGCCGGCGTGGTGGCCTGGGGCTGGCAGGAGCGAGGCTGGACGCGCATCTACAGCGACGTGCGGGATTTTCCGCTGTGGTGGCTGCCGCTGTCGGTGCTGCTATATCTGGCCGCGCACGACACATGGTTTTACTGGACGCATCGCTGGATGCACCGGCCCAAGCTATTCCGCATCGCCCATGCGGTGCATCATGCCAGCCGACCGCCGACCGCCTGGGCGGCGATGAGTTTCCATCCCTGGGAGGCGCTGACCGGGGCGGTGGTGATCCCGGCTCTGGTGTTCCTGATTCCCATCCATGTCGGCGCGCTGGGATGCGTGCTGACAATCATGACGATCATGGGGGTGAGCAACCATATGGGATGGGAGATGTTCCCCCGGTGGATGGTGCGCGGGCCGATGGGCGGGTGGTTGATAACCGCCACCCATCATCAGCGGCATCATGACCAGTATAATTGTAATTACGGGCTATATTTCCGCGTTTGGGACCGCCTGTGCGGCACCGATAAGGGGCTGGGCGATTTCAAGAAGGTGGGTGCGTGAGGCGGTTGGGAGCGCTATTGTTCATGGCCATTGCAGGATCGGGTGCAGGGGCAGCGGGGCAGCCCCAGGCGCTCAGCATGACGTTGGAGGGGCTGCGATCGACCAGAGGGCAGATATTGGTGTGCGTCACCCGATCGGCCGCGTATTTCCCAGATTGCGCCAAAGACCCTGACAAGCGGCATTTCGCGGTGCCGGTGAAGAGCGGGCCGATCCCGCTTGGCACGGTCGCGCCGGGCGATTATGCGATCGCCATCGTCCATGACGAAAATGGCAATGGCAAGCTGGACACATTCATGGGCATCCCGCGCGAGGGTGTGGGCTTTTCGCGCAATCCGGTGCTGCGTTTCGGCGCGCCGAGCTTTGGTTCGGCCAGTTTTCCGGTCGCGGGCGCGCCGGTGGAGCAGGCGATCAGGCTCAAATATTTCCTCTGAAACAGAGGGCGGGAACCTGTAACCCCCTCAAAACATTCTTAGGTCCAAACGCAGTTTTACGAATAGGGCCATCATGCATTTTTTCCGCAGCCGACTGGCCGCGACGATCGTCGCGGCCCTGCCCCTTTGCGGCCCCGCCATGGCGCAGGAGGAGGAACAGCACAGCATGTTGACCATCGGCGCGGGGGCGGCGGTCATCCCCAGCTATGAAGGGGCCGATGAATATCGCGTGATGCCGATCGTGCAGGCGCGCGGCAAGGTGCGTGACTTCGCTTTCTGGACCCGTGGCACGGCGCTCTATGTCGATGCTATCCCCGATCCGACCGGCACAGGCTTTGACTTCGAACTTGGCCCGGTGGTCAATGTCCGGTTGGACCGCACCAGCCGCAAGGGGATCAAGGACGACGCCGTGCGGTTGCTGGGCAAGCGCGACATAGCGGTGGAGGTCGGCGGCTTCGTCGGCATCGGCAAGACCGGGGTCATCACCAGCGATTATGACAATCTCGCCGCGCGGGTCGCGGTGACCAAGGATGTCGCGGGCGCGCATGGCGGCGCCGTCATCACGCCCACGATCGAATATTACACGCCGCTGTCGATGACGAGTTTTGTCGGCGCGTCGGTGTCGGCGGATTATGTCGGCAAAAAATATGGCCGCACTTATTTCGACATCACGCCGCAGGAGAGCCTGGCGAGCGGGCTGGCGGTCTATGACCGGGCCGGGCGCGGATCGGGCTTCAAGCGGTTGAACGTCAACCTTTCGGCCGGCAAGTCGTTGTCGGGCGACCTGCGCAAGGGCTGGGCCGTGTTCGGTGTTGCGGGCTATGCGCGGGTGCTAGGCAAATATGCGAATTCGCCCATCGTGGCGGACGTGGGGTCGCGCAACCAGTGGGTCGGCGCGATCGGCGTGGGCTACACCTTCTGATCCTTTCCCGCATCCGTCTTGTCCCAAAGGGGTGACGCCCCACATAAGGCGCGGTATGACGGCGGCGCATGACCGCATGGACAGGAGAAATGAAGCGTGGCGACCCTGGGATTGAGCGAGGCCGACAAGGCGGCCGTGGAGGCGTTTCGCCAGGATGTGGTGGAGCCTTCGCGCACGCAGTTGGTGATCGTCGATTTCTGGGCCGAATGGTGCGGCCCGTGCAAGCAACTGGCCCCGGTGATCGAGAAGGTCTGCGCCGACTATGCGGCCAAGGGCGTCAAGCTGGTCAAGGTCAATGTCGATGAGAATGGCTTCATCGCGAGCCAGTTTCGCGTGCAGTCGATCCCGACCGTCTATGCCGTTTTCCAGGGCCAGCCGGTCGCTGACCTGACGCAGGCGCGGACCGAAGGGCAACTCAAGCAATATCTCGATCAGTTGCTGTCGCAATTGCCGATCGAATCGGATGAGAAGGCGCAGTTGCAGGAAATCGCGCCGCTGATCGCCATGGGCGAGGAGGTGCTGGCGGCGGGCGATGCGGAGCGCGCTTTGTCGGTGTTCGGCCAGATCGCCGAGATGGTGCCCGACAATGTCGAGGTGGCGTCCGGTCTGGCGCGGGCGCTGGTGGCGCTGGGGCGGCTGGACGAGGCGGAAGCGGTGCTGGATGCGCTGCCGGCCGATGTCGCCAGAAATGTCGCGATCGATCAGGCGCGCGCGGCGATCGCGCTGGCGCGGGACGTGAAGCCGGTCGCCGACCTGTCGAGCGTGCAGGCGAAGGTGGAGGCCGATCCCGACGATCATGAGGCGCGGTTCGAACTGGCCGGCGGGCTGATGGCCAATGGCGACCGCGATGGTGCGGCCGACGCGCTGCTGGAGATCGTGCGGCGCGACCGGGCCTGGAACGACGGCGCGGCGCGGGCGCAGTTGCTGACCATATTCGACGCGGTGGGGCTGGAAGATCCGTGGGTGTCGGCGCAGCGGCGCAAACTCTCCCAGATCCTGTTTTCGTAACCGCCATGCCACTGGCGCGCGTCTCAATCTTTCCATTGTCCGGCGCGCTGCTGTTGCCGGGGATGGACCTGCCGCTGCATATTTTCGAGCCGCGATACCGCGCGCTGATCCATGACGCGATGGCGCGCGACCGGCGGATCGGCATGATACAGCCGCGCGGAACCGGCACCGTACCGCCATTGTTCGATATGGGCTGTTTGGGTCATGTCAGTCAGATCGAAGCTTTGGAGGATGGGCGGTTCAATATCGTGCTGACCGGCCTGGCGCGGTTCCGGCTGGTGCGCGAATTGCAGGTGCCGACGCAATTTCGACAGATCGAGGCCGATGTCGAGCAGGCGCCGCAGGAAGATGAGGTGCTGCACATGGCGGAGCGGGCGGCGCTGGAGCAGGAATCGCGGCGCTTCGCCGATGCGCTGGGCTATGTGGTGGACTGGACCGCGGTGTCGCAACTGGACGATACCGCGCTGGTCAATGGCATCGCGCAGATCGTGCCGTTCGACCCGGCGGCCAAGCAGACATTGCTGGAGGCGGATACGCTGTCCGAACGGTCGGAGCGGATCATCCAGCTGATGCAGATCGTCGGCCGGATCGAGCGCGATGGCGGGGCGACGATGCAGTGAGCGGGCTGTGAGCGAAATTGCGCCGATTAATCCCTGGTTGCTGGAGAAGCTGGTCTGCCCGGTGACGCGGACGCCGTTGCGGTGGGATGGGGCGCGCAGCGCGCTGGTGTCGGACGCGGCGGGACTGGCCTTTCCGGTGCGCGATGGCGTGCCGGTGCTGGTGGTGCGGGAGGCTGTGGCACTTTGACCGTCTCACCCTTTTCCCGCTAGACCTCTTGGAGAGGTAGAGGCCACCTGTCTCAAGGTCGGGTGTTATCGAAAGCCCCCACCCCAACCCCTCCCCTGAAGGGGAGGGATTTAAGATTTGAACGCGGCGATGCATTCCACCTCTAGCGGCGCGCCCAGCGCCAGGCCGTCGGCGCCGAAGGCGCTGCGGGTGGGAAGGCGTTTGCCTTCGAAATAGGGGAGATAGGCGGCGTTGAAGCGCGGCCAGTCGGCCATGTCGTCCAGCATGACCGTGCATTTGACGACATGGCCGAAATCCAGGCCATTGCTCGCCAATATCTTGCCGATCGAATCCATCGCCCCCTTCACCGCGGCGTCGAAGCCTTCCTTATGCTTGTCCATGCCTTCGGGCGCCTGACCGATCTGGCCGGACATGAAGAGAAGGTCGCCGACCCGGATCGACGGCGAAAAGGGGAGCTTGGCGGGCAGGGCTTGCGGCGCGGCGGCGGGCTGGGCCAGCGCGGGTTGGGCGAAGGCGGGTGCGGCGGCCAGCAGCAGGGCGGTGGCGAGAAGGTGCTTCATAAGTCTCTCCCTAAGATGTCAGGCGCGGGGTAGCGCGGCAAGCAGGCGGTCGACATCCGCCCTGTCGTTGAAGATCGACGGCGCGATGCGGAAATGATGGTCGTGCAGCGAAATACGCACCTGCGCCTTGGCCAGTGGGTCGGCGAGGCGGGTTTTCGCGTCGGGCAGCAGGGCGGTCAGCAGCGGCGTTCGCGTGCCGGGCGGGGTGATGAGGCGGTAGCCCTTGGCGGTCAGGCCGTCGCGGAGCGGGGCGATCAGGCTTTGGGCATGAGCCTGGATCGCGGGGACGGTGAGGGTAGCGATATGGTCAAGGCCATGGTCGATCGCGGCGACCACCGCCTGCGCATAGGTGCCGGTGCCGAAATGGCCGAGCGCGCCGGGACGGATGGCGTAGCTGACGGGTTCATTGCCCGGAGCGTCCATTGGATAGACATGGGTTTGCGGCGGGGACAGGCCGATGCCGGGCGGGGCGCCGGGCGCGGCGAAGCCATAATAGCCGAAATCGGCCAGCGGCAGGGCATCCAGCACGCCCCGCCGGGCATAGAGGAAGCCGAGGCCGAAATCGCCCATCAGCCATTTATAGGTGGCGCAGGCGGCGAAATCGACGCTGCTGGCGTGGAGATCGACCGGGACTGCGCCGGCCGCGTGGATGATGTCGGCATAGACCAGCGCGCCGGCGGCATGGGCGAGGTCGCAGACGGCCTTCAGGTCATGCTGGAAGCCATTATAGGTGGAAACGAGCGAGAGGCTGACCAGCGTCGTGCCGGGGGTGATGGCTTTGGCCATGTCGTCCATCGCGATGCGGCCGTCGCGCGCCTGCACCCAGGCGACATCGACGCCCTGTTTCGCCAGTTCCCGATACATGGGGAAGCCGGCGTAGAAATGCAGCGTGTCGGTGACGACCCGGCCGCCCTTGTGCGGGAAGCCGAGCGCGCGGAGCACGGCCTGTTCGCCCATGGTGGTGGACTGGACCCAGCAAAGTTCGTCCGGGTCGGCGTTCACCAGTCGCGCGAATTTGGCGATGGTGGCGGCGCGGTCCACAGGCCTCAGCGCCGCGGCGGCGGGATCGAGCGTGCGGGCGGCGACATAGGCGTCCATCGCTGCGCGCGCGCCCAGGCTGATCGGGTGGGTAGAGGCGCTGTCGAGATAGGCGATGGGGGTGGCGGCGAAGCTGGATCTGTCCGGCAGGCTGGGCTTGCTGGCGCGGCCCGCCTGCGCCGCTTGCGCCGCCAGTGGGACGGCGATCGCCGCGCCCAGCGCCTGACGGCGGCTGATCGTCATGCCATGACCTTGAGGAAGGCCGCCTTGAACGCCTGCATTTCGGCCGGGCTGCCAAAGGAGACGCGGATCCAGTCGTCCATATGTTTGCGCGGGCCGCCGATGAATATGCCCGCCTGGGCCAGCGCGGCGGTGACGGCGGCGCCGGGGCGGCCGACATGGATCATGGCGAAACTGGCCTGGCTGGGCAGGTAGCGCAGCCCCCTGGCGTCGAGCCAGGCGAACAGATCGTCGCGCACCGCCTTGTTTTCCGCCTTGCGGGTCGGGAGCAGGGTCGGATCGAGCAGGCTGGCCTCTGCCGCCAGCACGGCCGGCATGGGCGTGATGTTGGTGCCGTAGCGCGCCATGCCGTCGAGCAGATCCTTGCGCCCGGCGATCAGGCCGCAGCGCAGGCCGGCCAGGCCGTAGATTTTCGAGAAGGTGCGGGTCACCAGCAGGTCAGCTTGCCTCGCGACCAGATCGAGGCAGCTTTGCGCATCGCTGAAATGAATATAGGCTTCGTCCACCAGCAGGATGCTGCCCCTGGGCTTATTGGTCAGCAGCCAGTCGATATCGGCGCGGGTGGTGGTGAGGCCGGTCGGGTTGTTGGGATTGCAGAGATAATAGACGCCGGCGTCGGGCGCAGCGGCCAGCAGCTTGCGCGGGTCGGCGGCGAAATCGCCCGACAGCGGGACCGCGACCGAGCGGGTGATGCTGGCATTGTCGAGGCCGAGAAAACCCTGGTCGAAAGTCGGTTCGAAATAGGCGATCGGACGATCAGCGCTGGAATAGCTGAGCGCCACCGAGCGCAGCGGCATGAAGGAGCCGGGGTGGACCTGAACCTGTTCTGGAGCCAGCCCGTTCTGGCGTGCGAACAGGCTTTCGAGCTTGCCCGCAAAGGCCATGCCGTAGCGGCCCGACAGCGGCGGCAGCTTCGCCAGCGCGGCGAGCGCCGCGGGGCAGGGGCCGACCGGATGTTCGTTGCTGTTGATATAGACAGCGTCGGTCAGGCTGGCAGCCATGCCGGCTGGATCGTCGGGCAGGTCGACCTTGCGCCCGCGCTGGGCGAGCGCTGGGGCTGCGCCCGCGATGGTAGCGGCGCCGATCGCGCCGCGCATCAGCATTCGGCGGGATAGGGGGGCGGCGTCGGTCATTCTTCGCTTGTCCGGATGGCGGCGGCGATGCGCTTCACATCGGCTTCGCTGACCGGATCGGCATAGCTGTTGTCGAAATGGGTGCGGACATAGCCGACCACGGCGGCGACCTGGCCGGGGGTGAGCATTTCGGAGAACCAGGGCATCCCGCCCTGGCCCTTCATCACGACGGTGATCGGATAGTCCGCCGAGGCCAGCTTGGCATTATGGGCCAGCGCCGGGACGGTGCCGTCGGGCGACCCCTGCGCATGGTCGAGATGGCAGGCGGCGCAGACCTGCTTATAGACCTGCTCGCCATCGGGCAGCGCCAGCTTGACCGGGCGGCCACCGGGGGAGTCCGCGAGCGCGGGCGCGGCGGCCAGCACCGCCAGCGCGGCGAGACGGAGGAGTCCGCGCTGCATCTCAGGCCGCCTGCGCATGGTCGTGGATCTGGGCGATTGCGTCCATGCCCGACAGGATGGAGCCTTCCATCCAGCCGCCATAGTAACTGGCATGTTCGCCCGCCATCACCACGCGATTGTCGAGCGTGACGAGAGCCTTGTAATGCGCCTTGCGGTTGTCCTCGCTCCAGGCGGAGGTGCAGCCCAATATCCACGGCACCCGGCTCCAGGGCACGGATACGCCGTTCATATATTCCTTGCGATATTGCGGGTGGAAGACCTCGCCCTGTTTCAGCGCGGTTTCGATCCGCTGCTGCGGCGTCATGCCGGCGAGCTGGAAGCCTGCGAGATCGCGGGCGAAAGCGCCGAGCAGCACGGCAGGGCCGGACCCGAACATCCTGTCATTGGGATAGGAGAGCTGGGTGATCGACTGGTCGGTGAAGCTGTGGCCGCCATAGATATTGTCGTCCTCCTCCCAGAAGCGGCGCTTGAATTCGAGGCCGATCTTGACGTGGCCGCCATAGGGCACCGCCTTCATCGCGGCCTTGAGCGCCGGGGACACCTGCATGTCGACCTGGCTGATGATCGAGAGCGGGATGGTGCAGACGCAATAATCGGCGCTGACATCGTGCATCTGGCCGGTGGCGACATCCTTGTAGCTGACGGTCACGCCCTTGTCGGATTGGGCGACCTTCACCGCCTTGGCGTTGTAGGTGACGATCTTGCCGATCTGCTTCGCGAACGCCTTGCCGATCATGTCCATGCCGCCGACAGGTTGGAACATCGTCGTCTGCATCACATAGCTGAAATAGAAGGACATGGCGGTCCAGACCTGCGGGTCGAGCACGTCCTGGAGCTTGGCGATCTGCGACGGGGTGGGGGCGCCGTTGCGACCGCCGCCGGGCGCCTGGGCGTAGCCGCGCTGGGCGGAGACCTTGAGGCTGCTGGTATAGGCCAGATTCTTGTCGAGCACGCCCCAGCCGCGCAGCGCCTCCATCAGCTTTTCCTGATCCTCGGCGGACAGCTTGTCGTCCAGCGCCTTGGCGCTGATCGCCTTGGCCAGCAGTTCGGAGGTGTGGCCCTTGAAGTCGGTCGCGACTTCCTTGTAGCGCATCGGCTTGCCGCCAAAGGCTTCGGTCGAATGGATGAAGCCGTTGTGGTTGAGCTGGATGAAGGGCTCCAGCGCGACGCCGAACTGGCGGCAATAATGGAGCAGCGCCTTGTGATGGTGCGGGATGCGCCAGGGGCCGGGATTGAGGTAATTGCCCGCCGCGAACTGCACCTTCTGCACCGTGCCGTCGCTTTCGGTGAACGTATCGCCGCCGCGCAGCGAATAGTTACGGCCGCCGGGGCGATCCTGAAACTCCAGTATCTTGACGCTGTATCCGGCCTTTTGCAGCTCATAGGCGGCGGCCATGCCCGCCAGCCCCGCGCCCAGGATGACGACCGACGCGCCGGGCTTCGCGCCCGACAGGACGGGTGGGCCGGTGAACTGGGTTTCGGCGGCGTGGCCGAGCGCGGTCATCGCCTGATACATGGCGGCGGCGCCGCCGACCTTGCCGATCATGGTCAGGAGGTCGCGGCGGCTGGGCGCGGTGCTGTCGGTCATGATATCCCCCTATTGGAACGCGCTCAGGGCGCCTTGGCGGCGATCGCCTCGATCTCGACCAGTTGTTGCGGCCGGGCGAGGCCGGCGATCTGGAAGGCGGAGCGCGTCGGCAGGTTCGGCTGGTCGGCCGTGCCGAAGAATTTCTTGTACGCGCGGGTCATGCCGTCGCGGTCCATCTTGCCGCCCAGCCTGGGGTCGCCGACCAGAAAGACGGTGAGTTTGACGACGTCGCCCATGGTGAGGCCCATGTCGGCCAACTGCGCCTTCATCCTGGTGAAGATGGACAGGGTCTGCGCTTCGGTATCGCCGAAGGCGTCCGGGCTTTCCATGTCCTTGGGATCGATCGGCGCGCCGGTGGCGCCGGAGAGATAATAGAGGGTGCTGCCGGGCGGGATGATCGCGGCGCTTGCGATCATGGCGCCGGGCGCCTGCTTATGTTCGACGGTAGCGGCTTGAGCGGAAGGTACGGCCATGGCGGCCAGCAGGAAGGCGAAACGCGCTGTCATGGACAATCTCCCATATGAAGATGGCAAGGAAAAGGGCCGGTCCTTGGCGAACCGGCCCTTGCCTTCGTGACTTCGATCAGAATTTGAACTCGATGCGCGCGTAATAATAGCCGCCCGCCGATCCATAGGCCCCGTGGCCGTAATAGGAGTTCCAGGTCGTTGTCCCATTTTCATAGGGCGACTGGCCAGGAAGTACGGTCACGCCGGTCAGCAGTTTGGGCTTTTCAGGTCGCTTGTCGAACAGGTTGTTAGCGCCGATCGAGAAGGTCACATTGTCGGTGAAATCATAGCCCATTTCCAGATCGGTGATCCCGGTCGCCTTGACCACGCCATCCCGTTCCTGCGACTGGCCATTGAGCGCGGCCGCCGACAGGGCGGAGCGGACAAGCACGCTGGTCTTGCCGTAGAAGGTTTGACGTAGGTTGGCAGAGAAGGGACCGCTGGAGAAGTTAACGCCAGCGACGACCTTATATTCAGGCGACGCATCCTCGATATAGCTTTCCGAAACGGTGCTGAACAAGGTCGGGTTCTTGTTGTCGGTGATCTTCGTCTTGTTGTAGTTGGCGGTCAGCGACAGGTCGAGCTTGCCGAAATCGAGTGCGATCGGGTAACGGGCCGCGAAATCGATGCCATAGGTTTCGGTGTCGATCAGGTTGGTGAAGCTGGCTACGCCCAGCGTTTGCAGTCCGGTATCCAGCACAAGGCCGGTCGAGGCGATCGCCGCCAATATATCTTCCGCACCCGCCACTGGCAGGCCGCCCTGAATGGCCGGCAGCGACGCGGTGGCCGAAATGCGGTTCTTGATCTTGATATAATAGCCGTCGATGGTGATCGCCAGACGAGGGATCGGCCGCAGTACGATACCGGCCGAGAAGTTGGTCGATTTTTCGGGCTTGAGCGCGTTGAAGCCCAGCAGCATCGCGGCGGGCGAACCGGCCGGAAGCTGAAGAACCGCGCTGGTCGGGCCAACATTGACGGTCGAGTAGAAGGATTCGGCGAGCGTGGGCGCACGGAAGCCAGTGCTGGCCGTGCCGCGGATCGCGAATGCGTCCGAGAAGTCGTAGCGCGTCGTGATCTTGCCGATCTTGGTATCGCCAAAGTCGCTATAATCTTCGTAGCGGCCCGCCAGATCGACGGTCCAGCCATCGACTGGGGTGGCGATCAGATTGATATAGCCGGCCTTCGAACTGCGGCTATGCTTGCCCGCATCGACATCCTTGTAGCCGGGGAAGGACTGGACGCCTTCCTTGTAAGTCGCGGCGAAGTCGCCGGCCACGATTTCATAGGTGTCGCGCCGATATTCGCCGCCAAAGGCGAGGGTCAGCGGCGCGGCCATGCCGACGTCGAATTCCTTGCGGATGTCGAGCGTGTTGGTCAGCTGGCTCAGCTTGAATCCGCCGTCATAGGCGTCGGTCACCGTGTTGGGGGTGACGGTCGAACCCGGCAGCAGAGAGGATTGATAGGATTCGATCCAGAGGGCGCGATGCGCCGATTCGATCGTCCAGATTTTGTTCTGATCATAGCCGTATGTGGTGCTGAGATCATAGTTCCAGCCTTCGCCAAATTCGCCCTTGGCGCCAACGGTGAAACTATATTCCTTCTGTTCCACCTTCTGCTGCGGCACCATGCCGAACGTGCCGGTGTCGCCAAAGCAGGTCGACAGGTCCGTTGCGCTGGCGCAGATGCGGTTGGGTGGGCGATAGCCCTGTTTGGCATAGCCAACGCGACGGGACACGTCGCCGAAGCTGTAGAGTTCGACCCCGCCGAAATCATAGCCCATATTGTAGAAGAGCAAGTTCAACTGCGACTTGGCCTGGCCGCCGTTGATGCCGTTGAGGTCGAGGCCAGCCCAGGCCGGATCATAATAGTTGTTGGTCGACCCGAACTGTCCGGGATAGGTGCCCGCCATATTGACATAAGGATTGCCGTCAATGTCGGCCATGGTGACCTGACCGGTGCCGGTCGAGGTGTAGCTTTGGCGGCGATGGAAGGCGGTAAGGTTGAAATAGCCGTCCTCGCCCAGTTTGAAGCCGACATTGCCCGAAGCGGAGAAGAGTTCGCCTTCGCTGTTATAATATTGGCCGCCGGTGACCTTGAAAGTGCCGCCTTCGGACTGGTCTTTCAGGATCAGGTTGATGGCGCCCGCAATCGCGTCCGTGCCGTACACGGCGGCCGCGCCGTCCTGCAGCACTTCGATGCGCGACACGGCGTCGGGCGGAATGAGGTCGATGGAGGGCGCGGCCGAACCCTGGAACGGGCCTGCGATCACCTGAAGGATGGCCGAACCGTGGCGACGCTTGCCATTGACCATGACCAGCGTGTGGTTGGGGCTGAGGCCGCGCAGGCGAGCCGACAGCGAAAAATTCGACATGTCGGTGCCCTGCGTCTGGGCGGTGAAGGACGGGACCATCTGGGTCAGCGCCTGATTGAGGTTCGGCTGGCCGACATGGCTCAGCGCCTCTTGGCTGAAAACCTGCACCGGCGCGGCGCTGTCGGCCGCCTGCATGCCGACGGCGCGGGTGCCGGTGACGATGATGGCGGCGCCGTCATCGGTCTGCGGTTCCTGCGGCGCGTCCTGCGCGATGGCGCAGACGGACCAGGACGAAGCCAGAATAAGTGAAAGTTTGAGCGCGGACAGTCGCGTCATTCATGCCCCCTGTTTTTGCATTATGATGACAAGGGGGATGACGGACGGGCTGTGGCAATCCTCTATTGCAGTGCAAAAAAATGCACTAAAACGTAATATTTCTCAATTGTTTCCATGGCAAAAGCGATCGAGGATATTGCGGGGATCAGCGAATCGGCAAGTGACAACTGTGCATCGCCGCCACGCCATTTTGCAATCAATTGGCATGGCGGATTTTTGATTCTGCTTCGTTATGGTTTCATTCAGCCGGTTAGGACGCCATGGCCGCGTCGATCAGGGCCTTCGCCTCCGGTCCTTCCCAGTCCATCGCGCCGATCACCCGCACCATTTCCTTCCCCTGTCGATCGTAGATGACGGTGGTGGGCAGCAGGCCGGTGGCATAGTGGAAGCCCAGCTGGTTTTCCGGGTCTGCCCAGCCCTTTAAATGCGGCAGGTCATGTTTGGCGAAAAAGGGCTTGGCCGCCTTCAGTCCCTGATTGTCCTGCGAGATGGTGAGGACGGCGAGGCCCTTGGGACCGTATGTCGCCGCGATCCGGTCGAGCGTGGGCATTTCCGCGATGCAGGGCGCGCACCAGGTCGCCCAGAGATTGACGAGGATCGGCTTGCCGGCGAAATCCTGTAGCGTCCTTTCGCCGCCGTCCGGATTCTGGAAGGCGAAGTCGGGGGCGGGGGCGCCCGCCTTGCTGCGGTCGAGCCGATAGTCGAAGGCGCCCTCCTTCTTCGTCGCGCCGCCTGTCGCCTCTCCCGACGTGGCGGGAACCTCACCGGGGAGGGCGGCATTGGCTTGCTCCTTCGGCGGCGATTGCCTATCGCAAGCCGCCAGAGCGGCAGGCAGGAGCAGTATCATTAGCGCGCGGAATGACGATATCACGGAAGCAGGCTCCAACAGCATGTGGGGCGGCCGGTTCGCCGCCGGCCCGGCATCGATCATGCGTGAGATAAATGCCTCCATCCCCTTCGACAAGCGATTGTGGAAACAGGATATCGCCGGGTCCAAGGCGCATGTCGCGATGCTCGCCACACAGGGCATCGTTGCGCAGGCCGATGCGGACGCGATTGCAGCGGGACTCGACACCATCGCCGCCGAATATGAAGCGAACGGCGTGCCGGTCAATCTGGACCTGGAAGACATCCATATGGTCACCGAGTCGCGGCTGGCCGACCTGATCGGTCCGGTCGCGGGGCGGCTGCATACGGCGCGCAGCCGCAACGACCAGGTGGCGACCGATTTCCGCCTGTGGGTGCGCGACGCGATCGACGAGGTCGAGGCGGGCTTGCTCGGCCTCCAGCGCGCGCTGGTGGCGCGGGCGGAGGAGCAGGCCGACGCGGTGATGCCGGGCTTCACCCATTTGCAATCGGCGCAGCCGGTGACGCTGGGGCATCATCTTATGGCCTATTATGAGATGGTGCGGCGCGACCGCAGCCGCTTCGCTGACGCGCGCGCGCGGCTGAACGAATGTCCGCTGGGCGCGGCGGCGCTGGCGGGCACCGGCTTCCCGACCAATCGCCATATGACGGCGACGGCGCTGGGTTTCGCCAAGCCGACCGACAACAGCCTGGACAGCGTATCCGACCGCGACTTCGCGCTCGACTATCTGATGGCGGCGACGCAGGCGTCGCTGCACCTGTCGCGGCTGGCCGAGGAGTTCATCATCTGGGCAAGCCAGCCTTTCGGCTTCGTGAAATTGCCCGACGCCTATTCGACCGGCAGTTCGATCATGCCGCAGAAGCGCAACCCCGACGCGGCCGAACTGGTGCGCGGTCATGCCGGGCGAATCATGGGATGCATGACCGCTTTGTGCGTGACGATGAAGGGGCTGCCGCTCGCCTATTCGAAGGATATGCAGGACGACAAGCCGCCGGTGTTCGAGGCGCATGACCTGCTGGCGCTGTCGATCGCGGCGATGACCGGCATGGTCGGGACGGTGACGTTCCGCACCGACCGGATGCGCGGGCTGGCCGAAAGCGGCTTTGCGACCGCGACGGACCTGGCCGACTGGCTGGTGCGTGAAGGGGGCATCCCGTTCCGCGAGGCGCATCATATCACCGGGCGCGCGGTCGCGGCGGCGGAAAGCGCGGGCGTGCCGATGGATCAGTTGCCGATCGCGACGCTCAAAGACATTGATGCGCGGATCGACGAGCGGGTCTATGCGGTGTTGACGGTCGATGCGTCGGTCGCCAGCCGCCAGAGCCATGGCGGCACCGCGCCGTCGCAGGTAAGGGCGCGGATCGCCGAAGCCAAAGAGGTGCTGGGATGATGAAGACACGGACGCTGGCTGGCCTGTCCATGATCGCGCTGGTGCTGGCCGGGTGCGGAGGGCGGCAGCCGTTGAAACCCGTCACCGGGCAGAATGTGGCCGCCGTGCCGGTGGGAGCGGCGACGGCGCCGACATCGACGGAGTTGATGACGCCATCCATCCAGGCGCGGCCGCAGCGCAATGTGGAATTGCTGACGCAATCGCGGCAGCGGGCCGACGATCCGTTCGACCTGCCGCCCGAAAAGCGGCCGCAATAAGCTTTTAAGGACGCGAAGTTGGACCATTTTGACTATGTGAACGGCGCCATGCAGGTGGAGCAGGTGCCGCTGGACGTGATCGCCGATGCGGTCGGCACGCCCGTCTATGTCTATTCCACCGCGACGCTGGAGCGCCATGTCAGCGTGTTCCGCGAAGGGCTGAACGCGCTCGACAACCCGCTGATCGCCTTTGCGGTGAAGGCCAATCCCAATGCCGCCGTGCTGGCGACGCTGGGAAGGCTGGGCCTGGGCGCGGATGTGGTGTCGGGCGGCGAGTTGCTGCGCGCGATCGCGGCGGGTATCCCGGCCGACCGCATCGTTTTTTCGGGCGTGGGCAAGACCGCGCAGGAAATGCGGCTGGCGCTGGAAAAGGGCATCTACCAGTTCAATCTGGAAAGCGAACCGGAAGCCGAGATGCTGTCGGAGGTCGCGCTGTCGATGGGGACGCGCGCGGCCGTAGCCTATCGCATCAATCCCGATGTGGACGCGGGCACCCATGCCAAGATTTCGACCGGAAAATCCGAAAACAAGTTCGGTATTCCCTATGACCGGGCGATTGAATCCTATGCGGCGGCGCTAGATCTGCCCGGCCTGGATGTGCAGGGCGTGGCCGTGCATATCGGTAGCCAACTGACCGACCTGGCCCCGCTGGAGGCGGCCTTCACCAAGGTTGGCGCGCTGATCGAGAAGCTGCGGGCGGCGGGACATGACATTCGCACCGCCGATCTGGGCGGGGGACTGGGCGTACCCTATGATCCGTCCCAGCCTTTGCCGCCCAGCCCCGCCGCCTATGGCGCGATGGTGTGCCGGGTGACGCAGGGCTGGCCGGTGCGGCTGATGTTCGAGCCGGGCCGGGTGATCGTGGGCAATGCCGGAGCGTTGCTGTCGCGCGTGGTGCGGGTGAAGCAGGGCGCGCAGGCGCCGTTCGTGATCGTCGATGCGGCGATGAACGACCTGATGCGGCCGAGCCTGTATGACGCCTGGCATGATATCCGCGCGGTGAAGCCTGCGGGGACGCGCGAAACCGCCAATGTGGTGGGGCCGGTGTGCGAGACGGGCGATACCTTCGCCATGCATCGCGACATGGATGTGGTGCAGGCGGGCGACCTGGTCGCGTTCATGACCGCGGGCGCCTATGGCGCGACGATGGCGGGCACCTATAACAGCCGTCCGCTGACGCCCGAAGTGCTGGTGTCGGGCGACCAATGGGGGGTGGTGCGGGCGCGGCCGCCGATCGAGGCGCTGATCGAAGCGGATATCATCCCGAACTGGGTCGGCAACTGATGCAGAGCCTGCCCGTCTTTCTGCGGCTGACGGGCCGGCCAGTGATCCTGACGGGCGAGGGCGAAGCGGCGGACGCCAAGCGCCGGCTGCTGGAGCGGGCGGGCGCGATCGTCGTCGGCGAGGATAATGTAGCGGCGCGGATCGCGATCGTGGCGGATGGCGACGGGGCGACCGTGGCGCGGCTGCGGGCGCGGGGCGTGCTGGTCAATGCGACCGACATGCCGGATTTGTGCGATTTTACCCTGCCCGCGATCGTGGATCGCGATCCGGTGTTGATCGCGATCGGCACGGGCGGGGCGTCGGCGGGGCTGGCCAAGGCGTTGCGGCAACGGCTGGAGGCGATGCTGCCGGCGCGGCTGGGCGACCTGGCGACGGCGCTGTTTGCTGGGCGGGCGGCGATCCGGGCGCGCTGGCCGGACGCGGGTGCGCGGCGGCGGGCGATCGATGCGGGGCTGGTCCCTGGCGGGCCGATCGATCCGCTGCGCGACGGGGCGGCCGATGGCGTGCCGGGCTGGCTGGCGGCGGAGGGTGCCGAAACGCCATCGCGGCTGGAGGTGATCCGGCTGCTGTCGGGCGATCCCGACGAGCTGACATTGCGGTCGGCGCGGCTGTTGGGGGAAGCGGACCGGGTCTATCATCAACCGGCGGTGCCGGCGGGCCTGTTGAACCGGGCGCGGGCGGATGCGGCGCGGATCATGGCCGATGCGCCGCCGGCCGATCCTGGGGATGGCCTGTCATTGTGGCTGGAGATGGATCAGCCCTGAGCGGCGTGGAGGCGCTCGACCTCGTCATGCAGCGCCTGGATCGACGAGACGAGGCGGGCGCGGTCGATCTGCATTTCGCGCAGCGCTTCGCGGGTTTCGCCCAGTTCCACCGCGCGGCGGGCGATGCGGGCGTCGAGGTCGGCATTATGGCGGGTGAGCGCGCCGACCTGTTCCGCGCGCTGGCACAGATGGCGCAGGCGGGCGTCGAGCACATCGAAATCGAAGGGTTTGACGACATGGTCGTCGGCTCCGGCGGCCAGCGCCTCCACCGTGGACTGGCTGTCGAGCCGCCCGGCGATCATGACGAAACAGGCGTTGCCGGCCAGATTGGCGGCGCGTATCTTTTGCATCGTGGCGACGGCAGGCAGCATCGTCAGGCCCATGTCGATCAGGATGATGTCGACCGGCCGAGTGACAAGCAGATTAAGCGCGATGAAGCCGTTTTCGGCCAGCGCCACGTCATAATTGAGATGCGACAGGCGGCGGGCGACGACGGCGCGCGCGGTGGGATTTTCATCGACCAACAGCAGACGCAGGCGGCGCAGGGATCGCGCGGTTTCGGGCGCGCCCTCCAGTTCGCCATGGCGGATACGGTTGCGCTTGAAGATCGGCATGTCGTCCCACTTTTCCCGATTCTGGCCTGACGGAAGGATAAGAAGCGCCGCCGAAGAAATGGTTAACGTGCCGATATGCGATCAATGCGATGGCATCAGGCCGGGGGGGGCGGCTAGGGCGCATAGGCGCGCAGGAAGATATCAACGGCGAAGGTCGCGTCGGCGGCGATTTCATTGGGGGCGGGACGGTCGATCCGGCCGATCAGCATTTGTTGGTGGCAGCCGGACAGCGATAGCGACAGCAGCGCGCGTGCGGCGTCGACCGGATCGGCCGGTCGCAACTGTCCACGCATCATCGCGCCATGCAGGAAATCGGCCAGCAAAAGGCGGGTATTTTGCGGCGCAAGGTCGAAGAAAATCTGGCTGAGTTCCGGGAAACGCCGTCCCTGGGCGACGATCAGTCGATGCAGGGCGCTACCGTCGGGCGAGGTCACTTTTTCGATCAGGCTGCGGCAGGCGCGCTGCAAAGTCAGTTCCAACGCCTCATCGACGTTCAGAATCTGCGATAACTGGGCCTGATAGGCCTTGGCCGCGCGTTCGACCACGGCGGCGAACAAGGCTTCCTTCGAGGGGAAATGACTCCACAAAGTGCCCTTCGACCCGCCCAGTTCCGCCGCAATGCCCGACATGGTGGTGCCTGCGAAGCCATGTTCGAGGAAATAGGTCTGCGCCACCGTTAGGATCGCATCGCGTCGATCCTGGCGGCGGGCCTCCCTTCGCGAGGGAATCGGGGGCGTGTCAGGCGCTGTCATAAAATCGTACCATAGAGTACGCTATTTCGGTTGACAAGGCTTTGCAGGGGCGGCAATGGCAATTTTCATACTAGGTGGTACGGTTTGATATGTCCGTGAGTCGCATTGCCCTGGCCGCCAGAACGGGCGGCATGGCCTCTTCCATCCTGCTGCTGGCCGCCTGCGCCGCAGTCCCCGATCTGGGCGCGAAACCTGAGTTGCGCACGCCCGCCACCATCGCGGCGGACCGCAGTCTGGCGGCTGCGCCCTTGGCCTGGCCGGGTGATGGCTGGTGGAGCGCCTATGGCGATCCGCAGCTTGACGCGCTGATCGCCGAAGGACTGCGCGCATCGCCCGACGTCGCCGCCGCCAGCGCCCGTTTCCGCAAGGCGGCGGGCATGGCGCAGCAGGCGGGCGCGGCGTTGCTGCCGTCGGTCGACCTGGATGCGAGCGGCGGCGCGACCAAGCAAAGCTATAATATGGGACTGCCCCAGAATTTCGTGCCGCAAGGTTGGCTGGGCACCGGGCGCGTGGCGCTGGACATGGGTTTCGACCTCGACCTGTGGGGCCGAAACAAGGCGGCGCTGGCGGCCGCCACGTCCGAAACGCGCGCGGCGCGGATCGACGCGCAGCAGGCGCGGCTGGCGCTGACGACGGGTATCGCCGACGCCTATGCCGACCTGGCGCGGCTGCATGACGAGGCGGATATCGCGCAGCGCACGCTCGACATTCGGATGGCGAGCCAGAAGCTGGTGGCGGACCGGCGCGACAATGGACTGGAAACGCGCGGCAGCGTGCGGCAGGCGGACGCCACCGTATCGTCCGCCCGCGCGCAGCTGGCCGCCGCGACCATGGCGATCGAATTGCGCCAGCATCAGATCGCCGCGCTGATCGGCGCCGGACCGGACCGGGGGCTTTCGATTGGCCGGCCCAAGATCGGCGCGCTGGCGCCGCTGGGCCTGCCCGCCGACGTCACCACCAATCTGGTCGCCCGCCGTCCCGACATCGCCGCCGCGCTGGCGCGCGCGCAAGCGGCGGCCAAGCGGATCAAGGTGGCCCATGCCGACTTCTTTCCGGCGCTGCGGCTGAGCGCCCTGATCGGTGTCCAATCGCTGGGCTATGATACGGTCTTCAGCGGCACGTCGGCCACGGGCACGCCCAAGCCGTTCATCAACAGCCTGTTCGACAAGGGATCGCTGTTCGGCACCGTCGGCCCGGCGATCAGCCTGCCGATTTTTCATGGCGGGGCGTTGCAGGGCCAGTATCGCGGCGCGCGCGCCACCTATGACGAGGCGGTGGCGTCCTATGACAAGACCGTGCTGGCCGCCTATCAAGAGGTCGCCGACGCCGTCACCATGCGCAAGACGCTGGACCAGCGGCTGGTTGACGCCCGCGCGGCGGTGGCGGCGTCGGAGGACGCCTATGGCATCGCCCAGAAACGCTACAAAGGCGGCCTGTCCACCTATCTCGACGTGCTGAATGTCGAGGACCAGCTGCTTGGCGCGCGCCAGTCCCTTGCGGGGCTGGAGGCCAGCGCCTTCTCCACCGATATCGCCCTCATCCGTGCGCTGGGCGGCGGTTTCGCCGCCAGCGACTTCCAGTCCAAGGACCAACCCCATGGCTGACGCCAATCCGCAAGCTTCCGCGTCCGACAGCGATGATATGCAGCAGGAAGGCCGCCAATCGGCGCGCAAGACCTGGCTGATCCGGCTGGCCCTGGTCGTCATCGTCGGCGGGCTGTTGTGGGGCGCCTGGTACCTGCTGATCGGTCGCACGCATGTCAGCACCGACAATGCCTATGTGAACGCCGAAATGGCGCAAGTGACGCCGCTTATGTCGGCGCAGGCGATCGACGTGCTGGTCAGCGATACCCAGCAGGTCAAGCGCGGCGACATATTGGTGAAGCTGGACCCGACCGATGCGCAGATCGCGGTGGCGCAGGCGGAGGCCGACCTGGCCGAAGCCAAGCGGCGGTTCCGCCAGACCGCGGCGACCAGCACGTCGCTGGCGGCGCAAGTGGATGCGCGCGGAGCGGATATCGTGCAGGCGCGCGCCCAGTTGGCGAGCGCGCAGGCCGATTTCGACAAGGCGCGGATCGACCTGCGACGGCGCGAGGCGTTGGTGAGCGATGGCGCGGTGTCGGGTGACGAAGTGACGAGCGCGCGCAAGGCTTATGCCGCCGCTCGCGCGGCATTGGAGTTGGCCCGCGCGGGAGTGCAGACCGCACAGGCGACGCGCAGCGCGGCCAGCGGGCAATTGGCGGCCAACGATGCGCTGGTGCGCGGATCGACGGTCGATACCGACCCGGCGGTGATGGCGGCGCAGGCCAAGCTGGATTCGGCGAAGCTGAACCTGGACCGGGCGATCATCCGCGCGCCGATCGACGGCGTCGTCACCAAGCGGCAGGTGCAGGTGGGACAGCGCGTGGCGCAGGGCAGCCCGATCATGAGCATCGTGCCGCTCGCCCAGGTCTATGTCGACGCCAATTTCAAGGAGCGGCAGCTGCGCGGCGTGACCGTCGGGATGCCGGCCAGGGTGACGTCGGACCTGTATGGCGGCGACGTCGTCTATCATGGCAAGGTCGTCGGCTTTTCCGGCGGCACGGGCGCGTCCATGTCGCTGATCCCGGCGCAGAACGCGACGGGCAACTGGATCAAGGTGGTGCAGCGCCTGCCGCTGCGCATCGCGCTCGACCCCAAGGAACTGGCGGCGCATCCGTTGCGCGTGGGCCTGTCCATGGATGTCGAGATCGACCTGTCCGAAAAGTAACACCAAAGGAATGTCCGGGCGATGAGCAGCGACGACGATATCTTCTCGCGACTCTCGCCGCGCAGCCGGACGCTGGCCGGGCTGGTGCTGGCGATGAGCAATTTGATGGTCGTGCTCGACCTGACGATCGCCAATGTTTCCGTGCCGCATATCGCGGGGAATCTGGGCATTTCGCCGGATCAGGGCACCTGGATCATCACATCCTATGCGGTTGCGGAGGCGATCTGCGTACCTCTGACCGGATGGCTGGCGCAGCGTTTCGGCGTGGTGCGCATGTTCACCATGGCGATGATCGGCTTTGGCCTGTTTTCCGTCCTGTGCGGCCTGTCATCGACGCTCGGCATGTTGGTCGCCTGCCGCATTGGACAGGGCATTTGCGGCGGGCCGATCATGCCGATGTCGCAGACGCTGCTGATGCGCATTTTTCCACCGGAAATGCGCGGGAGAGCGATGGGCATGTGGGCGATGACCACGCTGATGGGACCGGCGTTGGGACCGATCGTGGGCGGTTATATCAGCGACAATTGGAGCTGGCACTGGATCTTCTTCATCAACCTGCCGATCGCGGTGCTGTGCATTTTCGCGGCGCAGGCGCTGCTGAAGCCGGTGGAGACGGAGACGGCCAATGTGCCGATCGACAAGATGGGCCTGTTCCTGCTGGTGTTCTGGATCGGCTGTTTGCAGATCATGCTGGACATCGGCCGCGACCATGACTGGTTCGCCGATCCGATAATCGTGGCGCTGGCGCTGTTGGCGGTCATCGGCTTCGTCGCCTTCGTCATATGGGAGTTGACCGAGGAGCATCCGGTGGTCGACCTGCGGGTATTCCGGCATGTCGGCTTCAGTTCCGGCCTGTTCACCATGGCGCTATGCTTTGGCGCCTATTTCGCGAGCATCGTCGTCATTCCGCAATGGTTGCAGATGTCGATGGGCTATACCGCGACCCTGGCGGGCATCGTTACCGCGATGACGGCGATGGCGGCGTTGTTCACAGCGCCGATTGCGGGATATATGATATCGCGGGTCGATGTGCGGTTGATGATTTCGGGCGCGGTCGCCTGGATCGGCATCATGTCGCTGGTGCGCGCCCATTGGACCAGCGGCGTCGATTTCGGCACGATGATCATTCCGCAGTTCGTCCAGGGCTTCGCTCTGCCCTTTTTCTTCATTCCACTGACCACGCTGACGCTGGGTTCGGTGCTGCCCAGCGAAACCGCATCCGCCGCGGGTTTGCAGAATTTCGTGCGCACCATGGCGACGGCGATCGCGACGTCGCTGGTTCTGACCAGTTGGGGCGACAGCCAGCGCGTGTCGCGCAACGATATGGCCGACGTCCTGCAACCCGAACAGACGCAATCCCTGCTGTCCAGCCTGGGCTTTTCCCCCGAACAGGCGCGCCAGACCATTTCCAACCTGGTCGAGCAGGAGGCGATCGTCATGGCGGTCGATCATGTTTTCTTCATGTCGGCTATGATCCTGTTCGCAGCGGCGGTGATCGTGTGGATCGCGCCCAAGCCGCGGGGCAATGTGGATACGTCCGCCGCACACTAAGCGTCAGGATGGCCGCAGCGCGATCCGCCGCCCGATTGACGCGGCGCAGCATCGCGGCCAGTGAAGGGGCGAAAAGAGGCAAGGGTAGATGCGAATCGTCATCATCGATGACAGCGGGCTGCGCGCGACCGTCCTGGAGGAGGGACTGCGCGAGGCGGGTTATGACGATATCCATATCGTCCCCCCGCGCGGCGCGTTCGTCGCGCGACTGGAGCGGATGGCGCCCGATGTCGTGCTGATGGACCTGGGCAGCCCCAGCCGCGACACGCTGGAGGAAATGCTGACCGTCAGCCGCGCGCTCGCCCGGCCGATCGCAATGTTCGTGGACCAGTCGGACGAGGCGATGATCGGCGCGGCGATCGATGCGGGCGTGTCCGCCTATGTCGTGGATGGACTACGCAAGGAGCGGGTGAAGCCGGTGCTGGAACTGGCGGTGCGGCGCTTCAACGCCTTCGCCAAGATCCAGGGCGAACTGGACGAGGCGCGCACCGCGCTGTCCGAACGCAAGATCATCGACCGGGCCAAGTCGATCCTGATGAACCAGCGATCGCTGAGCGAGCAGGACGCCTATGCGCTGTTGCGGTCCGCGGCGATGAACCAGGGCAAGAAGATCGTGGAGGTGGCGCAGGCGCTGATCACCGCGAGCGAGCTGTTGGGCGGAGGGGGATTATGACGACGGACCTGAAAATCGCCTTTCTGCCGTTGACCGACGCCGCCGTGCTGGTGGCCGCGTGCGAGCAGGGCTTTGCGGAAGAAGAGGGGATCGCGCTGGAGCTGGTGCGATCGACCAGCTGGGCGACGCTGCGCGACCGGCTGGTCTATGGCCAGGTCCATGCCGCGCAGATGCTCGCGCCGCTGGCCGTGGCGGTGACGCTGGGCCTGAGCCAGCAGCCCGCCGCGCTGGCCGCGCCCTACAAGCTGAACGTCAACGGCAATATGCTGGTGATGGCCCGCGATTTCGCCGCCGCGCTGGAGCCGGACGTGGCGCGGCGGGTCGCCGATCCGCTGGGCACCGCGCATGATTTCGCCGCGGCGATCGGCCTGTGGCGGCGCAAGCCGATGATCGGTGTCGTGCATCGCTTTTCCAGCCATAGCCTGATGCTGCGTTACTGGCTGGCGAGCGCGGGGATCGACCCCGACAAAGATGTGGTGTTGCGCGTGCTGCCGCCGTCGCTGACGGTGGAGGCGATGCGCGCGGGCGAGATTGACGGCTTCATCGCGGGCGAACCCTGGGGCAGCGCCGCGGTGGAGGCGGGGCTGGCCGAGACGGTGGCGGTGGGCGAGCGCATCTGGCGGCGCGGCGTGGAGAAGGTTCTGGCCTTCCGCGAGCCGTGGCTGGAGGAGAATCCCGACATCGTCGACCGGCTGCTGCGCGCACTGGCGCGGGCGGCGGCCTGGTGCGACGATAGCGGCAATCATGCCACGTTGGCGGAACTGCTGGCGCGGCCGCGCTATGTCGATCAGCCGGCGGACCTGATCGCGCGGGCGCTTTCCGGGCAGATGGTGGCGCGGGCGGGCGAAGCGCCGGTGGCCAATTCCGACTTCATGCTGTTCAGCCGGGAAGCCACGCCCTTTCCCTGGCGCAGCCAGGCGTTGTGGATCTATTCGCAGCTGGTGCGGTGGAACATGGTCGAGCACGACGCCGCTGCGGCGGCCAAGGCGGGCGCGGTGTTCCGGCCGGACGTCTATCGCCGGGCGCTGGCCAACAGCGACGTCGCCATGCCGGGCGCCAGCATGAAACTGGAAGGCGCGGTCGACCTGCCGCTTGCGGTGGGATCGCGCCGGGGCGAATTGACGCTGGGGCCGGACCGATTCTTCGACGGGCGGGTGTTCGACCCGGAGAAGATCGAGGATTATCTGGCGGGATTTGCGCCGGGGCGATGAGGCGGGCGGATCGCGCAAAATCGATCCGGTAAAAAATAATCCGGTCGGGCTGCGCCTGTCGAATCCTGCACTTTCTCTTTATAAGACAAGAAGAAAGAGCGGCCCTTCCACAGGCTCAGGGCGAACGGCAATAGGGGGGCGGTTCGTCCTCCCATTTTGTGCCTTGCAACATGATGCGAATCGCGAGATACCATAAGGGTCGCACGACGAAGTGCGCTGACAAGGATGCGCCGTCCCAAGGGTGGGATCGCCATCCTCATCCATATTCGCAGCAAAGCCGCTGACCGGATTTACCGCCAAGGTAACGTCCGGCCTGCGGCTTTTTTCGTGTCCATTTCCGTTTATTGGGGGACGTAGCATGGCAACCGCTTATTGGGATCGTGATGGAGAGGCCGCACCGGCCGCACCCGCGACAAGTTTCTGGAAGGCCGGCCACACGCCGACCTTGATCGCCGCATTCCTGTATTTCGACCTCGCCTTCATGGTGTGGGTGTTGTTGGGGCCGCTTGCGCCCATGATTTCCAAGACGCTGATGCTGACCCCGGCCGAAAAGGGCCTGATGGTCGCGGTGCCGACGCTGGCCGGCGCGCTGCTGCGCGTGGTCAACGGCCTGCTGGTCGATCGGATAGGCCCGAAACTGTCGGGCGCGATCAGCCAGATCATTGTGATCCTTGGCTTGTTCACCGCCTGGATGATGGGCGTGAACAGCTTTGGCGGCACATTGGCGCTGGGCGTCATCCTGGGCTTTGCGGGCGCGAGTTTCGCGATCGCGCTGCCGCTGGCGAGCCGCTGGTATCCGCCGGAGCATCAGGGCAAGGCCATGGGCCTGGCTGGCATGGGCAATTCGGGCACGGTGCTGGCGTCGCTGTTCGCGCCGATGCTGGCCAAGATTTTCGGCTGGAACGCGGTGCTGGGCCTGGCCTGCATTCCGCTGACGATCGTGTTCGTGGCCTATATGCTGATGGCGAAGGACGCGCCCAACGCGCCCCCGGCCAAGAAGCTGGTCGACTATTTCGAGCCATTGAAGCAGGCTGACGCCTGGTGGCTGATGGGCTTTTATTCGGTGACGTTCGGCGGTTTCGTCGGCCTGGCCGCGAGCCTGCCGATCTACTTCACCGACCAGTTCGGCCTGACCCCGATCATCGCGGGCTATTGCACCGCGGGATGCGTGTTCGCCGGATCGCTGGTGCGGCCGATGGGCGGCGCGCTGGCCGACAAGATCGGCGGCGTGAAGACGCTGACCATGGTGTTGATCGTCGCGGCGCTGGCGCTGGCCGGGGTGGCCTTTGCCACCACATTGGTTGGCGCGCTGGGCCTGTTCGTCCTCGCCATGCTGGCGCTGGGCACCGGCAACGGATCGGTCTTCCAGCTAGTGCCGCAGCGGTTCCAGGCGGAAATCGGCGTGATGACCGGCCTGGTCGGCATGGCCGGCGGTATCGGCGGCTTCTACCTCGCCAGTTCGCTGGGGATCGCCAAGCAGTTCACCGGCAGCTTCGCATCGGGCTTTCTGATCTTCGCCGGGCTGGCGGTGGTGGCCTTGCTGGGCCTGATGCTGGTCAAGGCCAAGTGGCGCGCGACCTGGACCACGGGCGCCCGCATCTAAAAGAGTAGGAGAGGCGGCGGCCCATCGTCAAGCATCGCGCGGAAAAGTGGGACCCGGTTTTCCGCACCAGCGATGCGACGATGAAAGGCTGCCGCCCCAAAGTTAACATCGTTCGGGCCGAGCGAAGTCGAAGTCTCTCACTGAGCGCAGCGAAGCAGCTTCGCCTCCGCTCAGCAGAGTCCTTCGACATCGCTCGGGCGAACGGGATTAGATCCGTATCTTCGTCCGAGGGGGGACGATTTCCCATGAAAAAGATCATCGCATCGGCGGCCGTGCTGGCCGTCGCAGGGCCAACTTACGCCCAAGAGATTAGTTTGAAACCCGTCGCCGAAGCGCGGTTGCGCTATGAGCATGTCGATCAGGATGGCCTGCCACAAGACGCCGACGCCCTGACCATGCGCGCCCGCGCCGGGTTGATCGCCACTAGCGGCGCGCTGTCCGCGAGCGTTGTGGGGCAGGGGACGCTGGCGCTCATCGACCGCTATTATGACGGGGTGAATGGCGCGGCGACCCGGCCGATCGTGGCCGATCCGGAGAATATCGCGCTCTATATCGCGCAGTTGCAGTACAAGACCAAGGCGGTGACGCTGACTGGCGGACGACAGAAGATCGCATTGGATGACGAACGGTTCGTGGGCAATGTCGCCTTTCGCGACAATGCGCAGACGTTCGACGCGGTGCGCGCCGAATGGGCGCCGGCCAAGGGGTTGAAGCTGGACGTCGCCTATGCGTGGAGCGTGCGCACGATATGGGGTTTCCAGGGCAAGGGCGCGCGGCAGCAGGCGGTGAGCGGGGACAATATCCTGGCCAACCTGTCCTATGTAACGCCCGTCGGCACGCTGACCGGCTTTGGCTATATGGTGGATCAGGATGAAGCCGCGATGCAGGGGTTTCGCATGTCCAGTCAGACCTATGGCGTGCGGCTGGCGGGATCGCGGCCGCTCTCCAAGGTCGCCAAGCTGAGCTATCAGTTCAGTTATGCGCGCCAGTCCGACCATCATCGCAATCCCAACAATTATAGCGCGGATTACTGGCTGGCGGACGCCACGCTCGACGTCAGGGGATGGAAGCTGAACGCTGGTTATGAAGTGCTGGGCGCCAGCAGCGGCGCGGCTTTGACCAGTTTCCAGACGCCGCTGGGCACCAATTTCAAATTCCAGGGCTGGGCCGACAAGTTCCTGGTCACGCCCGCCAATGGCGTGCGCGACCTGTATGTCGGTGGCGGCTATGGCTGGAAACAGGTGGGGCCGATGACGGGCGTGGCGCTGGCGGCGACATGGCACCGGTTCGACAGCGACCGGCTGGACCTGCATTATGGCAATGAGTGGAACCTCATCGCATCCGCGAAGGTGAAGAAGACCGCCCTGTCGCTGCGCTATGCCCATTATGACGCGAAGGCGATGGCGACGGACACCGACAAGCTGTGGTTGCAGGCCGATTGGGCCATCTGATTGAAAATCCATGAGAGGAATCGCTTGAGTGATCGAGCGATTCCCCATATGCTGCACTGCAAGGGACAAGGATGTCCTTCTCACATAGCCGCGGCGGTCCAGGGACGGATCGACAAGGCCCATATGATGGCAAAGCCGCCATCCTGACTTTCGGTTCTTACCGGGGGTCAGGATGGCGGCTTTTTGTTTTTCTGGAGCGACGGGGATGGAATTTCAGATCGAGACGCAGGCCGCAATGGCGCCGGTGGCGGGCGGCGATGACCAGATGCTGGTGCCGATGGACGATGTGCGCGAACATCTGGTCGTGGTCGGCAACGGCATGGCCGGGTGCCGCGCGGTCGAGGAACTGCTGGCGCGGGACGGCGCGCGCTATCGCGTCACCATCTTCGGCGCAGAGCCTTATGTGAATTATAATCGCATCATGCTGTCGCCCGTGCTGGCGGGCGAGAAGACGTTCGACGACATCGTCATCAACGATCGCGCCTGGTATGACGATAACGACATCGCGCTGATCGCGGGCGATCCGGTGACGGCGATCGACCGGGCGACCAAGAGCGTGACCGCGCAAAGCGGCCGGACGGTGCATTATGACAAGCTGTTGATCGCGACCGGTTCCGATCCGTTCATCATCCCGGTGCCGGGCAAGGATCTGCCAGGCGTCATCAGCTTCCGCGACATGAAGGACGTCGACACCATGGTCGCAGCCGCCGGGAAGGGCGGGAACGCGGTGGTGATCGGCGGCGGGTTGCTGGGGCTGGAGGCGGCGCATGGCCTGACGCTGCGCGGGATGAAGGTGACGGTCATCCACCTGATGGACACGCTGATGGAGCGACAGCTGGATGAAGCGGCCGGCTGGCTGCTCAAGAGCGCGCTGGAAGGGCGGGGCCAGACCATCCTGACCGGGGCCAATACCGCCGAAATTTATGGTGAAGACAAGGTCGAGGGCGTCCGGTTGAAGGATGGCCGCGAAATTCCCGCCAGTCTGGTCGTCATGGCGGTGGGCATCCGTCCCGCGACCGCGCTGGCGCGCGAAGCGGGGCTGGAGGTCAATCGCGGCATCAAGGTCGATGACCATATGGTCACCAGCGATGCGGACGTGCTGGCGGTTGGCGAGTGCGTCGAACATGACGGCAATGTCTATGGCCTGGTCGCGCCGCTGTGGGACATGTGCCGCAGCCTGGCCGACGGGCTGACCGACCAGCATACAGGCTATAAGGGTTCGGTCACATCGACCAAGCTGAAGGTCGCGGGGCTGGATGTCTTTTCCGCCGGTGATTTTTCGGGCGGCGAGGGGTGCGAGGATATCGTCCTGCGCGATGCATCGCGCGGGGTGTATAAGCGGGTCGTGGTGAAGGATGACAAGGTCATCGGCGCGGTCCTCTATGGCGATACGGCCGATGGCGGCTGGTATTTCGACCTGCTGAAGCGCGGCGAAAATGTCGCCGAGATGCGCGACCTGCTGATCTTCGGTCAGGCTTTCGCCCAGGGAGGGGGCGCGCTGGACCCTAAGTCGGCCGTTGCGGCGCTCTCGGACGATGCCGAGATTTGCGGCTGCAACGGCGTTTCCAAGGGCCAGGTCGTCGCCTGCATCGAACAGGGCGCATGCAGCCTGGACGCGGTGCGGACGGGGTGCAAGGCGTCGGCGAGCTGCGGCAGTTGCACCGGCTTGGTCGAAAATCTGCTGGCGGTGGTGCTGGGCGATGACGTCCAGTCCGGCCCCAAGACGATGTGCAAATGCACCAGCTTTGGCCATGATGATGTGCGGCGGGAGATCGTGGCGCAGGATATGCGGTCGATCCCCGAAGTGATGCAGAAACTGCATTGGTCCACGCCCGACGGCTGTTCGTCCTGTCGCCCGGCGCTGAATTACTATCTGCTTTGCGCGTTGCCGGGCGTCTATGTCGACGACCAGCAGAGCCGCTTCGTCAATGAGCGGATGCACGCCAATATCCAGAAGGACGGCACCTATTCGGTCGTGCCGCGCATGTGGGGCGGCCTGACCAACCCACGCGAATTGCGCGCGATCGCCGATGTGGTCGAGAAATATGACGCGCCGATGGTCAAGGTCACTGGCGGGCAGCGGCTCGACATATTCGGGATCAAGAAGGAGGATTTGCCCGCCGTCTGGGCGGACCTGAACGCGGCGGGGATGGTGTCGGGCCATGCCTATGGCAAGTCGCTGCGCACGGTGAAGACCTGCGTGGGGAGCGAATGGTGTCGTTTCGGCACGCAGGATTCGACCGGCCTTGGCGTCAAGACCGAGCGGATGACCTGGGGGTCGTGGATGCCGCACAAGTTCAAGATCGCGGTGTCGGGCTGCCCCCGCAATTGCGCGGAAGCCACGATCAAGGATTTCGGCATCGTGTGCGTGGATAGCGGCTATGAGCTGCATGTCGGCGGCAATGGCGGCATCCATGTCCGCGTCACCGACCTGCTGTGCAAGGTGCCGACCGAGCAGGAGGCGCTCGATTATTGCGCCGCCTTCACCCAGCTTTACCGCGAAGAGGCCCGCTATCTGGAGCGGACCGCGCCGTGGATCGAGCGGGTCGGCGTGGAGTATGTCAAGCAGCGGATCGTGGAGGATGAAGCCGGTCGCGAGGCGCTGCGCGCGCGGTTCCTGTTTTCGCAGCAGTTCATGCAGGATGATCCCTGGGCGCAGCGCGCCGCGGGCGCCAATAGCGACCTGCACCAGCATCTCGACCCCATCTCCATCGCGGCGGAGTGAATCATATGACGGATTGGATCGACATCGGCACCCTGGCCGACATTCCCCAGCGCGGCGCGCGGACGGTGCAGATCGGCGGCGAAAAGGAGATCGCGGTGTTTCGCACCGGCGACGACCAGGTGTTCGCGCTGGTCAATGAATGTCCGCACAAAAAGGGGCCACTGAGCCAGGGCATCGTCCATGGCCATAGCGTCGCCTGCCCGCTGCATAACTGGAATATCGCGCTCCAGACCGGCGAGGCGCAGGGCGCGGACGAGGGCTGCACGCCGACCATCGCGGTCAAGGAAGAAGGCGGGCGGATATGGATCGCGCGGCCTGTCGCGATGCAGGCGGCGGCCTGATGGCGGAGCCGATCCGCACCACCTGCGCCTATTGCGGTGTCGGCTGCGGCATATCGGCCATGCCGACCGGGCCGCGATCGGTCGTCATCAACGGGGATGCGGCGCATCCGGCCAATGCCGGGCGGCTCTGCTCCAAGGGCACGCATCTGGGCGAGACGGTGGGGCTGACCGGGCGCCTGCTGCATCCAATGGTGGGCAGCAGGCGGGCGAGTTGGGACAAGGCGCTGGACCTGGTCGCGAAGAAGTTTCGCGAGACGATCGCGCGGCATGGGCCGGACAGCGTCGCCTTCTATGTCTCCGGCCAATTGCTGACCGAGGATTATTATGTCGCCAACAAGCTGATGAAAGGCTTCATCGGTTCGGCCAACATCGACACCAACAGCCGCCTTTGCATGTCGAGCGCGGTGGCGGGGCATAACCGGGCATTTGGCGAAGACATCGTGCCCGCCAGCTATGACGATCTGGACGAAGCCGATCTGATCGTGCTGGTCGGGTCCAACACCGCCTGGTGCCATCCGATCGTGTATCAGCGCATCCAGGCGGCGCGCGCGGCGCGTGGCACCAAGCTGGTCGTGATCGATCCGCGACGCACCGAAACCTGCGAGGACGCGGACCTGCATCTGGCGGTGAAGCCGGGCACCGACGTCGCGCTGATGAACGGCCTGCTCGCCTGGTGCGTGGCCGAGGGGATGACCGATCCGGCGTTTCTGGGCGATAGCGTGACCGCGCCCGACGGCTTCTGGGATCATATCGGCACCGGCCACGACCTGTGGACGACGGCGAAAACCTGCGACATTGCGCCCGCGCTGCTGGAGCAGTTTTTCCGGCTGTTCGCCGCGACGCCCCGCACGGTTACCCTGTTCAGCCAGGGCATCAACCAGTCGATCCGTGGCACCGACCAGGTCAATGCGATCATCAACGTCCATCTGGCCACTGGCCGCATCGGCAAGCCGGGCGCAGCGCCCTTCTCCATCACCGGCCAGCCCAACGCCATGGGTGGGCGCGAGGTCGGCGGGCTGGCGTCCACATTGGCGGCGCATATGGATTTCGCGGCCGACAATGTCGCGCGCGTCGGCCGTTTTTGGGCCGCGCCGACGATGGCGACCAAGCCGGGGTTGAAGGCGGTGGACCTGTTCCGCGCTATCGGCGAAGGGCGGATCAAGGCGCTGTGGGTGATGGCGACCAACCCCGCCGTGTCGCTGCCCGATGCGGGGCGCGTGCGTGAGGCGCTGGAAACATGCCCCTTCGTCGTGGTGTCGGACATCATCGCCGATACCGACACCAGCGTTCATGCCGACGTCCGCCTGCCCGCCGCCGGATGGGGGGAGAAGGACGGCACCGTCACCAACAGTGACCGCACGATCAGCCGCCAGCGGCCCTTCCTGACGTTGCCGGGCGAGGCGCAGCCGGACTGGTGGATTGTGACGCAGGTTGCGCGGCGCATGGGGTGGCGCAATGCCTTCGCCTATGACCGGCCCGCCGATATCTGGCGCGAACATGCGCGGTTGACCGCCTATCAGAATGACGGGGCACGGCTGTTGAACCTGCGGGCGTGGGCGACGATCGGCAATGACGCCTATGACGCGATGGAGCCGTTCCGCTGGGGCGGGACGCCCTTTGCCGACGGGCGTTTTCCGACCCCCGACGGCAAGGCGCGGCTGGTGCTGACAAAGCAGATGGAGGTGCAAGCGCCGCTCAAAGACTGGCCGATGACGCTGAACACCGGCCGCTATCGCGACCAGTGGCATACGATGACGCGCACCGGCCTGGCGCCCAAGCTGGCGCGGCATCGCGAGGAGCCGCTGGTCGAGATCCATCCGCGCGATGCACAGGCGTTGGGGATAGGCGATCGCGATCTGGCGCAGGTGCAGACGGCGCAGGGGAGCAGCCTGTTTCGCGTGATGTTGAGCCAAGGACAGCGGGTCGGCGAGATTTTCACGCCGATCCATTGGACCGACCAGGTGTCGAGCGGCGGGCGCACCGGCCTTTTGCCCCGGCCGCTGGTCGATCCCCATTCGGGTCAGCCGGGTTTCAAATCGACGCCGGCCAGCGTCGAGCGGGTCGCGACCGAATGGAAAGGCTTCCTGATCCTGCGGGGCCAGGAGCCAGTGAAGCTACCCTGCCTTTGGTCCACCAAGATCAGCGTGCCGGGCGGCGCGCTCTACGAAGTAGCGGGCAATGGCGATGCCGCGCGGTTGGAAGCGTGCCTGCCCAAGGGTGAGCGGGTCGAGGCGATCGACCAGACGCGGGGCACGCGGCGGGTGGCCATCATCCGTGAAGGCAAGCTGGCGGGCGTGCTGTTCATCACCCGCACCGGCCTGCTGCCGTCGCGCGACTGGCTGATCGGGCAATTGTCGGTCGAAGGCGTGGGCGCTTCTGTACTGGCGGCGCGCGGGCCGGGGAGCCAGCCGGACAAGGGCGCGACCATTTGCGTCTGTTTCGACATCGGCCTGAACCAGATCGTCGCGGCGATCCGCGAGCAGCAACTGGTCGATGTGCCCGCGATCGGCAAGGCGATCGGCGCGGGCACCAATTGCGGGTCGTGCCGGCCCGCGCTCGCCAATCTATTGAAAGAGACCCGTCAGGAGACGCTTCATGCAGCCGAATGAGATGATTGCGCCCGGTGAGGTGTGGCTGGTCGGCGCGGGGCCGGGCGACCCGGACCTGCTGACCCGCAAGGCGGAGAAGCTGATCGCAGCGGCCGATATCGTGTTTTACGATGCGCTGGTGGGGCCGGGCGTCCTGGACCTGATCCCGCAAGGCGTGGAGCAGGTGAGCGTGGGCAAGCGGTCCGGCCGGCATAGCAAGCAGCAGGGCAGCATCAACGACCTGTTGCTGGTGGCGGCGCAGGCGGGCCGGCGGGTGGTGCGGTTGAAGGGCGGCGATCCGTCGGTATTCGGCCGGTCGGCCGAGGAGATGGCGCATTTGGGCGCGGCGGGGGTGCGTTTCCATATCTGCCCCGGCATCACCACGGCGAGCGCGGCGGCGGCGAGCGGGAGTGCGTCATTGACCTTGCGGGGCGTGGCGCGGGGGCTGACTTTGGTGACGGCGCATCTCAAGGCGGGCGAGCCGCTGAAGCTGGACTGGGAAGCGCTGGCGCGGCCGGGCGGGACGCTGGGCATCTATATGGGGCGTGCGGCGGCGGGCGAGATTGGCCGGTCGCTGATCGCGGCGGGGCGCAACCCGGAGACGCCGGTGATGGTGGCGGTCAATGTGTCGCTGCCCAGCGAGCGGCTGATCCGGGGGAAGCTGTCGGCGCTGGCGTTTCTGGTGCAGACGATCAGCGATGACGATCCGACCTTGTTGCTGATCGGCGAGGCGGTGGCGGGGACGCCGGTGGTTGCGGATATGGCGGTGGGAGAGGCGCTGGCGGTCTGAAATTGCGGGAACACGGGCTATAGACCCGCCAGATCCTCCGGCCGGTTGATGTTGGGGAGGACCAGGCCCGGTATCTCCACCACGCGCGCGTTTGCGCGGTCGATCCAGCCATATATTGACCGATTATTCTCCTCCGCCAGATGGGCGTCCAGTTCGGATGCGAGCGTGGCGGGCCACCAGCCGAGCAGTTGCTGGCCTTTGAGGATGGCGGCGCTTTCGCCGATCAGGGCGGCGGGCAGGGCTGCGGGATAGAAGGGCATGTCGCAGCCGGTGGTCAGCACGCCCGCAAAGCCATAGTCCAGCGCATGATGGAGCGCGGCGTTCAATCCGCCGAGCGGTCCCATGTCGGACGCGGGGCGATCGGGCAGGCCGCCTTCCCGCCCGCAGATGACGACCGCCGCCACATGGGGGGCGAGGCCCGCCACCGCATGGTCGATCAGGGTGCGGCCGTCGGCCATGCGGGCCAGCGCCTTGTCGCTGCCAAAGCGCGTGGCGCGTCCACCCGCCAGCACGGCTCCCAATATCCTTGTCTCGTCCATCGCCGCTCCCTTGATAGCTATGCTCTATAAGGCATAAGGTGGCGATATGCAGACCCGCCTTGTCGAATATTTCCTGGCGCTGGAGCGCGAAGGTCATTTCGCCCGCGCCGCCGCGCGTTGCAATGTGTCGCAACCCACTTTGTCCGCCGGGATTGTCACGCTGGAGACGCAATTGGGCAAGAGGCTGATCCGGCGCGACCGCAAATATGGCGGGCTGACCGCGGAGGGGGAGGCGATATTGCCATGGGCGCGGCAATTGGTGGCGGCGGCCGAGGCGCTGGGGCAGGCCGCGGAGACGGCGCGCGGGCCGTTGAGGGGGGAACTCAGATTGGGCGCGATTCCGGCGGCGATGCCCGCCATCGGATGCCTGGTCGCGGCGATGCAGGCGCGGCATCCCGGCCTTAACGTGTCGATACGGGCGCTGACGTCGCGGCAGATCGAGCGAGACCTGGCCGCATTCGAGCTGGACGCGGGCCTTACCTATCTGGATTTCGAGCCGCCCGCCCATGCGCTGTCGGTGCCGCTTTATGTCGAGCGGACCATGCTGGTGAGCGCGGTGGGTGGTGTGGTGGTGCCCGACCCGCTCGATTGGGCTGGGCTGGCCACGCTGCCGCTCTGCCTGCTGCATCAGGGGATGCAGAACCGGCGGATTCTCGATGCGCGGCTGGCCGAGCGAGGGCTGGCGCTGCGGCCGCTGGTGACGGCGGATAGCTATGTCGCGCTGCTGGGGTTGGTGCAGCAGGGGCGGCTGTGTTCGATCATTCCTGACAGTCATGCGACCTTGCTGGAGGGGCTGAGCTGGGCGCGGACCCATGCCATGCCCCAGACGGACGAGGGCAGTCGGGTCGGGGTGATCGTGTCCGACAGTGCGCCGATGGGGCCGCTGGCGCAGGCGGTGCTGGGGGTCGCGCGCGAGATGCGCCTGCCGCCGGGCTTTCGAACAGCGTGATAGGATTTTTCTATCAAAGATGGACGACTTCGATTTGACCCGCTGATGGCCGGGGCGCAGGATCGCACCCAAAATTCGGGCCAGAAGGCAGGGTAGAAATGGAAGAATTTATCGGCGCATGGACCGCGCGCCATGGCGCGACGCGCGACCGGCTGTTGCCGCTGCTGCACGCGATGCAGGAAGAGGCCGGCCATATCGACGATGCGTGGGTGCCGGCGATCGCCAAGGCGCTGAACCTCAGCCGCGCGGATGTGCATGGGGTCGTCACCTTCTACCATGATTTTCGCCGGGTCGCGCCGGGGCGGCATGTGGTGAAGCTGTGCCGAGCCGAAAGTTGCCAGGCGCGGGGCGCCGCGGCGATCGAAAAGGCGGCGGCGGAGCGATTGGGCGTGGCGATGGGCGCGACGCGGGCCGACGGGCAGGTCGCGCTGGAGCCGGTCTATTGCCTGGGCCTGTGCGCGATCGGTCCCAATGCGCTGGTCGACGGACGGCCGGTGGCGCGGATTGATGCGGCCGCGCTGGAGCGGATTGCACTGGAGGTGGCGGCATGACGCGCGTGTTTGTGAGCCGCGACATGGCGTCGGTGGCGCTGGGCGCGGACGATGTGGCGCGGGCCTTTGGTGATGCCGGGTGCGAGGTGGTGCGAACGGGATCGCGCGGGCTGTTCAGCATCGAGCCTCTGGTCGAGGTGGAGACGGACCTGGGGCGGATCGGCTTTGGTCCTGTGGGACCGGGCGATGTCGCGGCGGTGCTGGACGGCGCGCACGCGGCGCGGTTGGGGAAGGTGGAGGACCTGCCTTTCTTTGTCGGGCAGCGGCGATTCACCTTCGCGCGGTGCGGGGTCATCGATCCGCTGAGCCTGGCGGATTATGCTGCGCATGGTGGCTGGCAAGGATTGGGGACGGCGCGGGCGCAGGCGGTGCAACAGGTGGTCGATACGGTCAAGGCGTCGGGGCTACGCGGGCGCGGCGGTGCGGGGTTCCCGACCGGGATCAAGTGGCAGACGGTGCTGGACGCGCCTGCTGACGAGAAGTTTATCGTCTGCAATGCGGACGAGGGCGACAGCGGCACTTTCGCCGACCGGATGCTGATGGAGGGCGATCCCTTCTGCCTGATCGAGGGGATGGCGATTGCCGCTCATGCGGTCGGCGCGCGGCATGGCTATATCTATATCCGGTCGGAATATCCGTTCGCGATCGCGACGATGCGCGCGGCGATCGCGGCGTCGGCGCACATCGTCGCGCCCTTCACGCTGGAGGTGCGCGAGGGCGCGGGCGCCTATGTCTGCGGCGAGGAGACGGCGCTGCTCGATTCGATCGAGGGCAAGCGGGGGCAGGTGCGGGCCAAGCCGCCTTTGCCGGCGTTGCAGGGGCTGTTTGGCCGGCCCACGGTCATCAACAATGTGCTGAGCCTGGCGGCGGTGCCGTTCATTCTGGCGCAGGGGGCGGATGCCTATGCGGCGGTCGGGTTCGGCCGGTCGCGCGGGACCATGCCGGTGCAACTGGCGGGTAATGTGCGGCATGGCGGGCTGTATGAGGTCGGTTTCGGCATCACGCTGGGTGAATTGGTGAACGATATCGGCGGCGGCACGTCGAGCGGGCGGCCGGTGCGGGCGGTGCAGGTGGGCGGGCCGCTGGGCGCCTATTTCCCGCCGAGCATGTTCCATCTGCCGTTCGACTATGAGGCGTTCGCGGCCGCGGGCGGGTTGATCGGCCATGCCGGGATCACGGTGTTCGACGATAGCGTGGACATGGCGCATATGGCGCGCTTTGCGATGGAGTTCTGCGCGGCGGAAAGCTGTGGCAAATGCACGCCTTGCCGGATCGGATCGACGCGCGGCGTGGAGATTATGGACCGGATCATCGGGGCGCGGGACACGTCTCACCCTGAAGATAAGGGGAAGGTTTCGACAGGCTCAGCCCGAACGGGGGAGGGCTATTTGGATAGGGCGCTTTACTCGCGGGCACCGAACCGGATCGATGTGTCGATCGAGGCGCAGACCAGCCTGCTGCGCGATCTGGCCGATACGATGAAATATGGGTCGCTCTGTGCGCTGGGGGGCTTCACCCCTTATCCGGTGCTGAGCGCGCTCGATTATTTTCCCGAAGATTTTGGTGCGAGTGCGCCCATCAAGGAGGCCGCGGAATGAGCTTCAACCGCGAAACAGACCATGGCACGCCGCCGGCGATCGCCACTGGCAAGAACGTCACCCTGACCATCGACGGGCAGAGCGTGACCCTGCCCGAAGGCACCAGCATCATGCGGGCCGCGTCGCTGACCGGCGGGTCGATCCCCAAATTATGCGCGACCGATAGCGTCGAGAGTTTCGGGTCGTGCCGCCTCTGCCTGGTCGAGGTGGAAGGGCGCAACGGCTATCCGGCGTCCTGCACCACGCCGGTCGCGGACGGCATGGTGGTGCGGACGCAGACCGAGCGCCTCAAGCAATTGCGGCGCGGGGTGATGGAACTCTATATTTCCGATCATCCGCTCGACTGCCTGACCTGCGGCGCGAACGGGGACTGCGAATTGCAGGATCAGGCGGGCGCGGTGGGCCTGCGCGACGTGCGCTATGGCTATGACGGCGCGACCAATATGGGGCAGGCGAAGGACCAGTCGAACCCCTATTTCGATTTCGATCCCAGCAAATGCATCGTCTGTTCGCGCTGCGTGCGCGCCTGCGAGGAAGTGCAGGGGACGTTTGCGCTGACGATCGAGAATATGGGGTTCGACTCCAAGGTTTCGGCGTCGCAGGGCGAGGATTTCCTGGGGTCCGAATGCGTGTCCTGCGGGGCGTGCGTGCAGGCTTGTCCGACCGCATCGCTGATCGAGAAGGCGGTGGTGGAGATCGGCACGCCCGATCGCGCCGTCGTCACCACCTGCGCCTATTGCGGCGTGGGTTGCACGTTCCGCGCGGAAATGCGGGGCGAGGAACTGGTGCGGATGGTGCCGTGGAAGGATGGCAAGGCCAATCGGGGTCATAGCTGCGTCAAGGGCCGCTTCGCCTGGGGCTATGCGCAGCATCAGGACCGGATATTGAACCCGATGATCCGCGCGTCGGTGAGCGAGCCTTGGCGCGAAGTGTCGTGGGACGAGGCCATCGCCCATACCGCGAGCGAGTTTCGCCGGATTCAGGCGAAATATGGGACGCGCAGCATCGGCGGGATCACGTCCAGCCGCTGCACCAATGAAGAAACCTTTTTGGTTCAAAAATTGATCCGACAGGGGTTCGGCAATAATAATGTCGATACTTGCGCGCGCGTTTGTCATTCGCCGACCGGCTATGGGTTGAGCCAGACGTTCGGCACATCGGCGGGGACGCAGGATTTTGACAGCGTGATGGCGGCCGACGTCATATTGGTGATCGGCGCAAACCCGACCGACGGGCATCCGGTGTTCGCCAGCCGCATGAAGAAGCGGTTGCGGCAGGGCGCGAAGCTGATCGTCATCGACCCGCGCCGTACCGATATGGTGCAATCGCCCCATATTGCGGCGGAGCATCATCTGCCCCTGCGGCCCGGCACCAATGTCGCGATGCTGACCGCGATCGCCCATGTGGTGGTGACCGAGAAGCTTTATGACGAGGCGTTCATTCGCGAGCGCTGCGACTGGGACGAATTTGCCGATTGGGCGGAGTTCGTGTCGGAGCCAGCGCGCTCGCCAGAGGCGATCGAGCCATTGACCGGCGTGAAGGCGGACGAGGTGCGTGCGGCGGCGCGGCTCTATGCCACCGGGGGTAATGGCGCGATCTATTATGGGCTGGGCGTCACCGAACATTCGCAAGGTTCCTCCACCGTCATGGCCATCGCCAACCTGGCCATGGCGACCGGCAATGTCGGACGCGAGGGCGTGGGCGTGAACCCGCTGCGGGGGCAGAATAATGTGCAGGGCGCTTGCGACATGGGCAGTTTCCCGCATGAATTTTCGGGCTATCGCCATGTGTCCGACACCGCGACGCGCAGCATGTTCGAGCGGGCATGGGGCGTGGCGCTGGACGCCGAGCCGGGATTGCGCATCCCCAACATGCTGGACGCCGCGACCGACGGGACGTTCAAGGGCCTGTTCGTGCAGGGCGAGGATATCCTGCAATCCGATCCCAATACCCATCATGTCGCAGCCGGGCTGGCGGCGATGGAGTGCGTGGTGGTGCAGGATCTGTTCCTGAACGAAACCGCCAATTACGCCCATATCTTCCTGCCCGGATCGACATTTCTGGAGAAGGACGGCACCTTCACCAACGCGGAACGGCGCATCCAGCGGGTGCGCAAGGTGATGGCCCCGCTGAATGGCTATGCCGACTGGGAGATCGTGCAGTTGGTGGCCAACGCCCTGGACTTGGGCTGGACCTATGGCCACCCGTCCGAAATCATGGATGAGATTGCGGCACTGACCCCGACCTTTGCCGGCGTGCATTATGACCGGCTGGAGGCGGAAGGATCGCTGCAATGGCCGGCCAATGACGCAGCGCCCGACGGGACGCCGACCATGCACATAGACGGCTTTGTGCGGGGGAAGGGCAAGTTTGTCGTCACCGACTATGTGCCGACCGACGAGAAGACCGGACCGCGCTTCCCGTTGTTGCTGACGACGGGGCGGATATTGTCCCACTATAATGTCGGGGCGCAGACGCGGCGGACCGCCAATACCGCCTGGCACCCGGAGGATCGGCTGGAGATGCATCCGAGCGATGCGGACAATCGCGGCCTGAAGGACGGCGACTGGGTGACTTTGCGCAGCCGGGCTGGGGAGACGACGCTGCGCGCGCTTGTTACCGAGCGGGTCGCGCCGGGCGTGGTCTATACGACCTTCCATCACCCGGAGACGCAGGCGAACGTCATCACCACCGACTATAGCGATTGGGCCACCAACTGCCCGGAATATAAGGTGACGGCGGTGCAGGTGATGGCGTCGAACGGGCCGAGCGACTGGCAGCAGGATTATGCGCGGCAGGCGCGCAACAGTCGCCGCATCGCGCCGTTGGAAGCGGCCGAATAGGGAGGCGGATATGAGCGATGATACCCATGTCATGTCCACCGAGGACCGCCTGCTCTATATGGCGCACCAGATTGCGCGCAATCTGGCGATGATGGGAGACGCGAAGGCGACGGAAGCGCTGGCCGAGCATCTGACCCGTTTCTGGGACCCGCGGATGAAGGCGCAGATCGTCGCCATCGCGCAGGACCAGCCCGACCGGCTTTCGCCGATGGTGGCGGCCGCCGTCGCGCGGATGGCGCGGGGTCGGGCGGCGCCTGATGTCGACGCGACGCAATTCAACGCGGTGGACGAGACGGGCCATTGCGACGCCGGTTGAGCGGCGCGCCGTCCACCGCTACGCCCTGATGATGGAAGACGCCGCCGCCAGCCCCCTGACATTCGATCGTCTGACCCCGGACGGCGGGACGCAGGAGATCGCCCGCGCGCTGGCGGAGGAAGTGCCGGTCGCGATCGAATTTAACGGCATCGGCTATGCGGTGCTGATGGCGACGCCGAGTGACATTGGCGATCTGGTGCTGGGCTTTGCGCTGGCCGAGCGGCTGATCGGGCCGGGCGATGCGGCGTTCGATGTCGACACGCATCGTACCGACCAGGGGATCGTGGCGCGCGCGACATTGCCGCAGGACCGCACCGAGGCCTTGCTGGAGCGAGTGCGGCATCGTGTGTCGGAGTCGTCGTGCGGCATGTGCGGGATCGAAAATCTGGAGCAGGCGATAAGGCCGCTGCCCAAGGTGACGGCGGTATCGCGGGCGGACCCCGCCGCCATCTTTCGCGCATTGGGGGGGCTGTGCGATCATCAGCCGTTGAACGCGGCGACCGGGGCCGCCCATGCCGCCGCCTGGGTCGGCGCGGATGGCGCGATCTTGTTGGTGCGGGAGGATGTCGGGCGGCATAATGCGTTCGACAAGCTGATCGGGGCGATGGCGCGCCAAGGAGACAGGGCACGGGCGGACTGGGACGGCGGTTTCGCGCTGCTGTCGTCGCGCTGTTCCTATGAACTGGTGGAGAAGGCGGTGCTGAGCCAGTGCCCGATGCTGGTCACCATTTCCGCGCCGACGCGATTGGCCGCGACTCGCGCGGAGGCGGCCGGCCTGCCGCTGGTCGTGCTGGCGCGGGGCGATGCGCTGTTGCTGCGCGGCCACAGGCTGTTGCCCTAAACCGGCGACGGCTTGGCATTGCATCCGCTTTCCCCTACAGCGCGCGGCGCAGGGGCGGCTTGGCTTCCCCTGCGAGATGATCGCGCCGGTGCCCCGTCAGGGGCTTAATCGGGAATGCGGTGCGGGCGTGCGAGCGCCCAATTCCGTGGCTGTCCCTGCAACTGTAAGCGGATAGTGCGATGCATATGGTCGAAAGACCGGCCACTGGACCGATGTCCGGGAAGGCTATGCATTCGTGCTGCGACCCGCGAGCCAGGAGACCTGCCGGCGCTTGGTCGCTCTTGCTTTGGTCCAGGGGATGGCCAGGGCACGGTGGTTTTTCCGTCGAGCGACGCCATGCGGCCGGGGCCGCATCGGGTTGTGGACGGGATATGGCGCCATCCCTTGCCTCTGCCTGACCGCGTTGCGGACGCCCCAGCCCAAGTCGCACAGGCGCCGGGGGGTATATATGCTGAAAACAGGTATTTCTCTGGTGGCGCTGATCGTAGCGACGCCGGTTCTGGCGCAGGATGACCAGATCGTCGTCACCGCCACGGGCGTCGCGCAGTCGCGCGACGAGGTCGGCCAGGCGATCACCGTGATCGACGCGGAGACGATCAAGACGCGCCAGGCGATCGATGTGGTCGACCTGCTGGCGACGACGCCGGGCGTGCGCTTCAACCGCAACGGATCGACCGGCGGGGTAACCGGCGTGTCGCTGCGCGGCGCGGAAACGACGCAGACTTTGGTGCTGATCGACGGGGTGAAGGTCAACGATCCCAGCGGCATCGGCGACGGTTATGATTTCGGGCCTTTGCTGACCGGCAATATCAAGCGGATCGAGATATTGCGCGGCTCCAACTCGGTAGTGCATGGCAGCCAGGCGATCGGCGGCGTGGTCAATGTGATGACCGGCGTGCCGGCTGAAGGGTTTGGCGCGAACGCATCGGTGGACTATGGCTATAGCGATACGCTGAACGCCAAGGCGGACGTGTCGGGCACCAGCGGCATCGCCGCGGGCGGGATCGGCGCGGCCTATTTCCGTACCGACGGCATTTCGTCGGCAGCCGGGGGCACGGAGCGCGACGGGACCGAGAATATCGCGGCCAACGCGCGGCTGACGCTGAATTTCACCGAGGCGCTGAGCCTGGACCTTCGTGGCTATTATATCCATGCGGACATCGACTATGACAGCTTCTTCGGCGCGCCTGCCGACAGCAGCGATGTGAGCAAGCTTGACCAATATGTCGGCTATGCGGGCCTCAACCTGGCGCTGCTGGATGGCAAGCTGACCAATCGCGCCGCCGTCACATATCTGCGCAACGACCGCGACTATTATTTCGTGCGCGGCACCGACCCAGACTATGGCTATTCGGGCACCAACCTGCGGTTCGAATATGAGGGCGTCTATGCGCCGGTCGAGCAGGCCAAGCTGCTGTTTGGCTATGAGCATGAACGGCCCGACTATGATTTCTTCGGCTTTGGCGACACGGCGAGCGCGAAGATCAATATCGACAGCGTCTATGCGCTGGCGATCGTCAAGCCCTTCGCAGGCCTGGCCGTCACCGGCGGCGTGCGCCATGACGACCATAGCCAGTTCGGCGGGGCGACGACCTTTGGCGCCAACGCCAACTATTCGCCCAATGGCGGCGCGACCAATGTGCGGCTGAGCTATGGCGAAGGATTCAAGGCGCCTTCGCTCTATCAGCTATATGACATCTATAGCGGCAATACAGCGCTGCGGCCGGAGCGGTCGAAAAGCTACGACATCGGGTTTGACCAGAGCCTAGATGGCGGGCGGGCGATGCTGTCGGTTACGGCGTTCCGCCGCGACACGCGCGACCAGATCAATTATGATTCCTCGCTGCCACCCTTTGGCGGTTATAATAATCTGGACCGCACCCGCGCCAAGGGCGTGGAAGCGTCGATCGCGCTGAAGCCGGTCGATGCGCTGACCGTCACCGGCAGCTACAGCTATGTCGATGCGCGGGATCGGTCGGCGGGGTCGGCCAACTATGGCAATCGCCTGGCCCGCCGCGCCGCCAATGCGGTGAGCGTGTCGGCCGACTATGTCTGGTCGTTCGGCCTGTCGACCGGCGCGACGGTCACGATGGTGGGCGACAGCTTCGACAATGCGGCCAATACGCGGCGGCTGGACGGCTATGCGCTGGCCGGGGTGCGGGCCTCGATGCCGCTGGGCGCGCATCTGGAAGTCTATGGTCGCATCGACAATCTGTTCGATGAGACGTACCAGACGGCCTATGGCTATGGCTCCTATGGCCGCGCTGCCTATGGCGGCGTGCGTGTTCGCTTCTGATCGACAGGCAAGGGGGCGGGCGTGATGCCTGCCCCTTCAGCGCGGCGCGTTCAGTCGCGCCATGATGGTGCGCGCCGCCTGCACATAGGCGGGGCCGCCGCACACGGTCCAGCTTTGCGGCAGGCTGATGCGCGGAACGGCGGCGAGCGCGGGGTGGTGCAGCATTTCGGTGCCCTGATCGACCACGCGGTCGGTGGCGCTTTCCACGATCAGCCATTCGGGGCGCGCGGCGACCATTTCCTCCAGCGGCACCTGCGCCAGCGGGGGCTTGCCGAGCTTTGCCGCCAGGTTGGTGAGGCCCATGCGGCGCATCAGATCGTCGATCAGCGTGCCGGTGCCGGTCATATAGCCGCGCCGCTGATAATAGGCCGCGACGCCGCTGTGTTTGGGGCGAGGAAGGGCGGCGAGGTCGCGGTTCATGGCCGCGATCAGTCTTTCACCGCGATCGACATGCCCGATGGCGCGCGCCACCTGGCGGATCTGGTCGAGGATCGCGGCATAGCTGTCGGCGCTGGCGAGGCCGAGCGTGCGCCACTGGCCCGGCGGCGCGCCCGCTACCGCATTCGGGCCGATCGGGAAACCCAGGATCAGGTCGGGGCGGATCGCCAGCACTTCCTCCGCGGGACGGCGCAGCGTGCGGAAACCGCGCGCTTTGATCGCCGCTGCGGAGAGTTCGGGATCGCGGGCGTTGCTGCTGAGCGCGGCGATCTGGGTCGGATCGGCGAGGGCCAGCAGATATTGGTCGGCGCAGACGTTGAGCGACACGATGCGGCGCGGGGCGGCCGATGCGGACGTGCCGGCAAGCACGAGCAGGGCGGTTGCCGCGATCATCAGGGGGCGGATCATGGAAGCGTGTTGAATCCAATAGCGGGACTTGATTCCGCCTTCGCAGGAACACGCGGCATTGCCAACCGCCAAGGCGCGCGCAAGTGACCGCGCGCCGCCATCATCCGTTGCTGATCCCCGGCTTGCTGCTGCTGGTCTTCGGCACCGCCTTCGGCTCCGTGCTGCTGGGCGCGGTGGCGATCAGTCCAGCGCGCGTCTGGGCTGTGCTGACCGGCGGCGGCGATGCGGTCGCCCGCACCATCATACTGGACCTGCGTTTGCCGCGGATGCTGCTGGGCTTGGTTGTCGGCGCGATGCTGGGGCTGGCGGGGGCAGCGTTGCAGGGTTATCTGCGTAATCCGCTGGCTGAGCCGTCGGTGCTGGGTGCGTCCAATGCGGCGGCGCTGGGGGCTGTCTGCGCGCTCTATTTCGGGCTGGCGCAGTTGCATCCGATGATATTGCCGCTGCTGGCCATATTGACCGGGCTAGTCGCCATACTGACGCTGTTCGCATTGTCGGGCACGGTAGAAAGTCCGTTGACGCTGATCCTGGCGGGGATCGCGGTGGCGACTTTAGCGGGGGCAGGCATCAGCCTGGCGCTCAACCTGTCGCCCAATCCCTTCGCCGCAATGGAAATCATGAGCTGGCTGATGGGGAGTCTGGAAAATCGCAGCTATGCCCATGTCTGGATCGCGCTGCCCTGCGTCGTCGTAGGCGCGGCGCTGCTGATCGCGGACGGGCGGACGCTCGATGCGCTGACCTTGGGCGAGGATGGCGCGCAGGCGCTGGGCGTCAACCTGTCGGTCGCGCGGTTGCGCATGATGCTGGGCGTGGCGATCGGCGTAGGCGGCGCGGTGGCGGTGTCGGGGGCGATCGGGTTCGTCGGGCTGATCGTGCCGCATCTGGTCCGACCGCTGACCGACCGGTCGCCATCGTCCGTTTTGGTCCCGTCCATGCTGGGCGGCGCAGCGCTGCTGACTCTGGCGGACATCGGGGTGCGGCTGATCCCGACCAATAATGAATTGAAGCTGGGGGTGGTGACCGCGCTGCTGGGCGTGCCCGTCTTCCTGGGGCATCTGATACGGGAGCGGCGGCTATGGTGACGATATCGGCGCAGGGGCTGACGGTGCGGCTGGGCCGCCACGCGGCGGTGCGGGATGTGGACGTGAGATTGGAGCCGGGGGCTTTGGTGGGCGTGATCGGTCCCAATGGTGCGGGCAAGTCCACGCTGATCCGCGCGCTGCTGGGGCTGGTCAAGCCGCAGGCGGGGCGGGTGCTGATCGACGGACAGAACGTGACGCGGCTCGACCGGCGGGCGATGGCGCGCGCCGTCGCCTATCTGCCGCAGGGCCAGACGCTGCACTGGCCGCTCAGCGTCGAGCGGCTGGTGGCGCTGGGGCGATTGCCGCATTTGGGGCCATTGTCCAGGATGTCGGCGGATGATGAAGCGGTGATCGAGGCGGCGATGGTCCGGGCCGATGTGCAGCATCTGAAGGGTCGGACCGCGACCGAATTGTCGGGTGGCGAACGCGCGCGGGTGCTGCTGGCGCGGGCGTTGGCGGTGGGCGCGCACGGGCTGATCGCGGACGAGCCGCTGGCCGCGCTCGATCCGGGGCATCAGATCGACGTCATGGACCTGCTGCGCGGCGAGGCGCGCGGCGGGGCGCTGGTGGTGACGGTGCTGCACGACCTCGGCATGGCGGCGCGTTATTGCGACCGGCTGCTGCTGATGGACGGCGGGGCGCTGGTGGCCGATGGCGCGCCGATGGACGTGCTGACGGCGGGTGCGCTGGCGCGGGTCTATGGCGTGACGGCGCGGATCGAGCGGGACGGGGACGTGCCGCTGATTGTGCCGATGGCGCGGGTTAACGAATAAGATATCCGTTCGAAGCGAACGGGGTCTGGATTACTCCCCAAACCCCCTTGGTGCAGGATCGGCGACGGTCACGGCGCCAGCGCCGACTTCGCTGACTTCCAGCGCGCGTTCGGCGACGCCGGCGCGGTTGAAGCGGAAGGCGCCATCGATGCCGGAGAAACCGCCTGCGTCGCGCAGGCGCGCGGCGGGGAAGGGCAATCCGGGCTTCCAGTCCTGCGCGATGCGGACGGTCAGCAGCACCGAATCATAGCCGAGCGAGGACAGGCGAAAGGGGGATGCGCCGTAGCGGGCGCGATATTTGGTCGCGAGCTGGCGGTAGAGCGTGTCGGAAACGCTGGCGAACCAGGCGCCGCGCAGCACCGGGCTGGCGGCCAGCGTGCCTTCCGTATTCCACAGTTCCGTACCGAGCAGGCGCGCGGTCGCGCCGCCATTTTTGCGCACGATCGGCGCGACCTGAAGCGCGACGCGGCCGCTGTCGGCGATCAGCAGCGCATCATAGCTGGATGACGCCTGCAATTTCTTGACCGCTGCCGTGATCGAGGCGGGGCTGCGGTCGAACGTCTGCATGGACACGACGGTGCCGCCAGCCTGCTCGACCGCGCGCAGCAGCGCATTGCCCGCCCGTTCGCCATAGGTGCCGCGCGGGATCAGCGCGCCGAAATGGCTCAGGCCTCTTTCGCGGGCGAAACCGACGACCCGTTCGATCGACTGGGTGGGATTGTAACCCATGATATAGACGCCGCCGCCCGCGACGCTGTTATCGTTGGAGAAGCTGATGACCGGGACATTGGCGCGCGCGGCGATAGGCCCGATCACACGGGCGTCCTCCGCCAGCAACGGTCCCAGGATCAGGCGGTTGCCGTCGGCCAGCGCCCTGTTCACCGCCGCAGCCGCACCAAGCGCGGTGTCATAGGTGGTGATGCGAACCCTGTCGGTTTTGGTATCCATCAACGCCAGCGTAGTGGCGTTGGCGATCGATCGGCCGACGCCCGCATTGGGACCGCTCATCGGCACCAGCAGCGCGACGCGATGGCGCATGGCGTCGGTCGGCAGGCCCTGCACCACTTCCGGGCCGGTCGGCTGGACCGGGCCGGTGGGCGGCGCGGGGGCCGGCCCCTTGGGCACGATCGACTGACAGGCGGCCAGGAACAGCGCCGCCCCCATGAAGGTGCAGCGCGCGCCGCGCTTCATGGCAGCGAACACATTTGCTTGCCGGGGGGCATCCGTCTCTGTCATCTGGCGTCCTTATGGAAACTCGAACTTCTGGGCTAGAGCCTGGGCTTTATATCGTGGCTGGGCCGATCGGCAACCTTGGTGACCTTACGCCGCGCGGGGCCGAAGTCCTGCGGCTGGCCGATGTGGTCGCCGTGGAAGATACACGGGTGAGCGCGCGACTGTTGCGCCATGCCGGTTCAGACCGGCCGATGGTGCCCTATCACGATCATAGCGCGGAAAATGTGCGCCAGCGGCTGGTGGATCGGATGGCGGGCGAATCGATCGCTCTGCTGTCGGATGCGGGCACGCCGCTGATTTCCGATCCGGGCTACAAGCTGGTGCGCGACGCGCGGGCGGCGGGGCGCAGGATCACGACGCTGCCGGGGCCAAGCGCGGCGATCGCAGCGCTGACGCTGTCGGGGCTGCCGACCGATCGCTTCCTGTTCATGGGATTTTTGCCGAGCAAGACGAAGGCGCGGGGCGATACGCTGGACGAGGTGGCGGCATTGCGCGCGACTTTGGTTTTCTACGAAAGCGGGCCGCGCCTGTCGGAAAGCCTGTCGGCCATGGCGGCGCATCTGGGGAATCGCGATGCGGCGGTCAGTCGCGAGATCAGCAAGACGTTCGAGGAAACCGCCTGCGGTACGCTGTCCGAACTGTCCGCCCGCTATGCCGATGCGCCGCCCAAGGGCGAGATCGTCGTCACCGTCGGCCCGCCGGGCGAATCGCCGCCCGCCAGCACGGAGGACGCCGACGCGGCGTTGCGGGAGGCGCTGACCCGGCTGTCGGTGTCGAAGGCGGCGGGCGAGGTCGCGAAGAAATTAGGGCTGGACCGGCGGACGCTCTATGATCGGGCGACGGAATTGAAGGGGTGACGAGAGCGGCGGCGGAGAAGCGCGGGCGGCAGGCCGAACGCATCGCCGCCTGGTGGCTGCGGCTGAAGGGCTGGCAGATTGTCGGCCGCCGGATGCGTACGCCCGCTGGCGAGGTCGATCTGGTCGCGCGGCGGGGGGCGATGCTGGCCTTTGTCGAGGTGAAAGCGCGGGCGAGCGCGGCGGAACTGGACCTAGCGATCGACGAGCGGCGGCTGGCGCGGGTCGCGAAGGCGGCGGAAATATTGTGGCACGAACTGGCGAAACCGGGGGACGACATGCGAATCGACGTCATCCTCCTTGCGCCGGGGCGTGCGCCGCGCCATCTGGCCAATGTCTGGCATGGGGGGTGAAGGCCCGCCCCATCCATCAATCCCGTTCGTGTCGAGCGGAGGTTCGAGCGAAGCCGAGAACCGCAGTCGAGAAAGGGTTCTCGACGGGCGCTTCTCGACAAGCTCGAAGCTGCTCGAACCGAACGGTTTAAGGGAATGACGCGCATGACCGAACTCAACCCCCTGACCGTCGCCATGCAGATGGACCCGATGGAGGACATCAAGATCGCCGGCGATTCGACCTTCCACATCATGCTGGCGGCGCAGGCGCGGGGGCACCGGCTCTATCATTATCTGGCGCCCGACCTGACCTTTCGCGACGGCCGCGTGCTGGCGAAGGCGCGGCCGGTCAATGTGCAGAAAGTGGAGGGCGACCATTTCGCCTTTGGCCCGGAAGAGGTGCTGGACCTGGGCCGCGACGTCGATGTCGTGTGGATGCGGCAAGACCCGCCCTTTGACCTGAGCTACATCACCGCCACCCATTTGCTGGAACGGGTGCAGGAAGAGACGCTGGTGGTGAATGATCCCGCCAGCGTCCGCAATGCGCCCGAAAAGCTGTTCGTGCTCGATTATGCGCGCTTCATGCCGCCCACGATGATCACCCGCGACCTGGGCGAGGTGAAGAGCTTCCTGGCGGAGCATGGCGAAATCGTGGTCAAGCCGCTGTACGGCAATGGCGGCGTGGCGGTTTTCCATGTCGGCAAGAATGGGGCCAACCTGTCGTCACTGGTGGAGTTGTTCAAGGCGTCGTGGGTCGAGCCGTTCATGGTCCAGGCCTTCATCCCCGGCGTCGCGCAGGGCGACAAGCGCATCGTGCTGATCGATGGCGAGGTGGCGGGCGCGGTCAATCGTATTCCGGGCGCGGGCGAAATCCGGTCGAACCTGGCGGTGGGCGGATCGGCGGCCAAGACGCTGCTGACCGACAAGGAGCGCGAAATCTGCGCCGCGATGGCGCCGGAGTTGAAGGCCCGCGGGCTGCTGTTCGTGGGGATCGACGTGATTGGGGGCGAATGGCTGACCGAGATCAACGTGACTTCGCCGACGGGCATCGTGTCGATCGATGCGTTCGACGGGACCGACACCGGCGGCCTGATCTGGGACGCGATCGACGCCCGGCTGGCGGCGCGGGCGGCGGCGTAGATATGTCGCTGTTCCTCAAATCCATTCCGGCTAAGCAACGTCGAAGTCCATTGCCAAAGGAAAGTTAGGCCCTTCGACAGGCCTAGGGCGAACGGAAGTGAGGGTGGCGCGTTAGTCCATCTTCGTGCCCTTTGAGAACCAAGTGAGCGATATTTCATGACTGACTGGGTTCTGCGCCTGATCGATGCGGGCGGCTATTGGGGCATTTTCCTGCTGATGATATTGGAGAATGTCTTTCCGCCGATCCCGTCCGAACTCATCATGGGGATTGGTGGCATCCGCGTCGGGCAGGGACGGATGGACATGAGCTGGCTGCTGCTGGCCGGCACGATCGGCACCACGATCGGCAATTATTTCTGGTATCTGGTCGGCCATGTGCTGGGCTTCGAGCGTCTGAAACCCTTGGTCGATCGCTTCGGCCGCTGGGCGACGCTGGAATGGCGCGATGTCGAGGCGCTGGACCGGCTATTCGGCAAATATGGCCAGATCGTCGTCTTCGTCTTTCGCTTCATGCCCGCCTTCCGCACCATGGTCTCGCTGCCCGCTGGGCTGTTCCGCATGGGGCATGTCCGTTTTCTGCTGTGGACGATGGGCGGGGCGCTGATCTGGAATGTCATTCTGGCTTATGCCGGCTATGTGCTGGGGCAGAATTTCCGGGACATAGACCATTATGTCGGCCCGGTGGCGACCGCCTGCGTGGTGGGCGCGGTGATCCTCTATCTCTGGCGGCTCGCGACCTGGCGACCCAAGGGCTGATTCACGCCCTGGGATGGGCGTTGCGATAGATGTCGAGCAGGTGGGCGGCATCGACCTGGGTGTAGACCTGGGTCGAGGACAGGCTGGCATGGCCCAATAGCTCCTGCAAGGAGCGCAGGTCCGCGCCGCGGCCGAGCAGGTGGGTGGCGAAACTGTGGCGCAGCGCGTGGGGCGTCGTGCGGTCCGACAGGCCGAGCCGCCCGCGCGCGCCCTGCACCGCGCGGCGGATGAGCGCGGGGGAAAGCGGCCCGCCGCGCGCGCCGCGGAACAGCGGCTGGTCGCGGGCGGGCGGATAGGGGCAGGCGTCGACATAGGCGTCGATCGCGGCGCGCACCTGCGGCAGCAGGGGCACGATGCGGGTCTTGCCCCGCTTGCCGGTGACGCGCAGCGTGTCGCCCAGCGGCAATATGTCGCCATGCAGGCCCATCGCCTCGCCGATGCGCAGGCCTGCGCCATAGAGCAGCAGCAGCACCGCCCAGTCGCGCGCGCCGATCCAGCCTTCGCGGGCCGTCTCGGCGATGTCCTGCGCCAGCGCGACGGCTTCGTCGGGAGAGATGGGGCGGGGGAGGCCGCGCTTGACCCTCGGCCCCTTGAGCAGCGGCACGCGGGCGTCGTCGCCGCCGACGAACCTGAGGAAACCGCGCACGGCGGAGAGTTCGCGGGCGGCGGAGAGATTGCCGATGCCGTCCGTCCGCCGGCTGGCGAGGAAGGCGCGCAGCTCGGCCTGATCGATGTGCGCGAGCGTGGCGGGGCTGACGCCTTCGCCGCGATGCTGTTCGAGGAAGGCGATCAGCCGCTCGGCGGTGGCGACATAGGCGCGGACGGTGTGAACAGAGCGCCGTCGGTCGAGCGCGAGATGCTGGCGCCAGCGTTCGGAAAGGGCGGGGGTCATGTTGGTCACTGTAACAGGACCAGCGGTTTAAGTGGCGTTGGCAAGGTTTCGAACCGTTCGAACAGGCGTCCGCCTGCGACGGTCACGCACATATGGTTCATCGGCACGGTATATTTGAGGCGAAACTGGCTTTGGAAGCCCATCTCCCTATTTTGCGTCAAATTCGGCACCTTTGCGAATGCCACACCAGACGCGCACTCGGCGATGGTTGCTGTGGTGCTGGCCAAATTCCGTGCCATGATAGGGGCGTACCGGGCAGGAACGGTCAGGTTCAGCCGATAATCGACATAATCCACCGACGTCCCGTCGAACGCGGGGCGTTTGTAGGTGGCATCGACCGGCACAGTATAGGTGTCGCAACCGCCCAACGCCATAAAGCCGATGGCTGCCATTGCTATGACGGGAGGTCGCATCCACCTTGTCTAGGCGATTAGCCGTTGATGCGACAATCTTTCATTTGTCGTCTTCCTATCTATGGGCCGGGCAAGGCCTTTTCGACGCCCTTGAAATCCGCGCATAAATGGGCACATGGGATGCATGGCAACACCTTTCGATCCGGCCGACCTGCCGACCGGCGTCCTGATGCCGCTGTCTCCGCTGGTGGCGCGGGTGCTGGCGCCCAATCCGTCGCCCTTCACCTATACCGGCACGCAGACCTATGTCGTGGGAATCGAGGCGGTCGCGGTGATCGACCCTGGTCCCGCGGACCCCGATCATCTCGCCGCGCTGACCGCCGCCATTGCCGGACGCTCCGTGGTGGCGATATTATGCACCCATACCCATCGCGACCATAGCCCGGCCGCCAGGCCGCTGAGCGACCTGACCGGCGCGCCGGTCATCGGCTGTGCGCCGCTGACGCTGGAGGATGACGGGCCGCGGGCGGACGCGGCCTTCGACGCCGATTACCGGCCTGACCGAGTACTGGTCGATGGCGAGCAGGTGAGCGGGCCGGGCTGGACGCTGGAGGCGGTGGCGACGCCGGGGCATACGTCCAACCACCTCTGCTTCGCCTTGCTGGAAGAGAAGGCCCTTTTTACTGGCGACCATGTGATGGGCTGGTCGACCAGTGTGATCTCGCCGCCCGATGGCGACATGAGCGCCTATATGCGCTCGATGCAGCGACTGCTGGAGCGGGACGATGTCATCTATTATCCCGCGCATGGGGAACCGATCGAGACGCCGCAGCGGCTGGTGCGCGGCATGATGGGCCATCGCAAGCAGCGCGAGGGGCAGATTTTGCGCTTTCTGGAGCGCAACGGCGACAGCGCCATCCCCGACATGGTGGCCGAAATGTACAAGGGCGTCGATCCGCGCCTCTATGGCGCGGCAGGGCGATCGGTGCTGGCGCATCTGATCGACCTGGACGGCCGCGGTCTGGCCGCGCCGCTGGAGGATGGGCGATGGCAGACGCGCTGAGGCGTTATGTCGGTCCCGTCCTTGCCGCGTTGCTGATTTTGGGCGTGGGCGCGGCGATGCTGGTCGGGTGGCAGCGTTATGATCGCGACTATGTGGTCGCGGTCGAGGATGACGGGTCCGCGGTGACGAAGATCATCGCGGAGAAGATCGCAGGCGCCAGCGACCTGCGCGTGTCGCGGCTGAACGGCACGGTCCAGAGCACGGCGCAGGACGTGCGGGGCTTTGGCTGGCTGAAATCCGACCAGGTGGTGAAGATGCCCTATTCGGTCGATTATTTCATCGATCTGTCGGGACTGAGCGCGCGCGATCTGGAGTGGAACGAGAAGAGCCGCACGCTGATCGTCAATGCGCCCGATGTGACGCCGGACAAGCCCAATGTCGACGAGGCGCGCCGGACGCTGGTGCGGACCAGCGGCCTGTTCGTGACGCGGGCGGCGGGCGAGGCCCTCAGCCGGAAAGTGTCCGCCCATGCGCAGGCCCGCGCCGCGGCATCGGCGCGCTCGCCCGAACGCATGGCGCAGGCGCGCGAATATGGGCGCGCGGCGGTGGGCAAGATCATGGGCGCGCCGCTGGCTGCGATGGGCTTTGGCGACGCGCGGGTGATCGTCACTTTCCCGTCGGAAAGACGCAGCAAGGAACAGTGGGACGTCACAACGCCGATCAACGAGGTACTGGCCAACAGGCGGCCACAGCGCTAGGGCGCGGACAAAGGGCCAGCCATGGGACCGAGGAGTATCAGGGTATGAACGCGATCACGGGAATCCCGCAAGGCACTGACCTGCGCGCCGAAATCGACCGATTGCGCAAGGAGCGCAACGCCGTCATCCTCGGCCATTATTACCAGTCGCCCGAAATTCAGGATCTGTCGGACTTTGTCGGCGATTCGCTGGAACTGTCGCGCAAGGCGGCGGAGACGGATGCGGACGTGATCGCTTTCTGCGGCGTGCGCTTCATGGCGGAGACGGCGAAAATCCTGTCGCCCCAGAAGATCGTCGTGCTGCCGGACATGGACGCGGGCTGTTCATTGGAGGACAGCTGCCCGCCCGCCCAGTTCAAGGCGTTTCGCGAGGCGCATCCCGATCATATCGCGCTCAGCTACATCAATTGTTCGGCCGAGGTGAAGGCGCTGTCCGACATTATCGTCACTAGCTCTTCGGCGGAAAAGATATTGGCGCAGATACCCCAGAGCCAAAAGATCATCTTCGGTCCCGACAAGCATCTGGGCGGCTACCTCAAGCGCAAACTGGGCCGCGACATGCTGCTGTGGCCGGGCGTGTGCATCGTGCATGAGGCGTTCAGCGAGACCGAACTGCTCAAACTCAAGGTTCAGCACCCCGACGCGCCGATCGCCGCGCACCCCGAATGTCCGCCCTATATCGTCGATCATGCCGACTATGTCGGATCGACCAGCGGCATATTGGATTTCGCCAAGACGATGCCGGGCGACACGCTGATCGTGGCGACCGAACCGCATATCATCCATCAGATGGAAAAGGCGGTGCCGCACAAGAATTTCATCGGCGCGCCCGGCGCGGACGGCAACTGCAACTGCAATATCTGCCCCTATATGGCGCTCAACACGATGGAGAAGCTGTATTTGTCGCTGCGCGATTTGCAGCCGCGGATCGAAATGGACGAAACGCTGCGGTTGCAGGCGAAGAAGAGCCTGGACCGGATGCTGGAAATGGCGAGCGGGACCGTGGGCCAGGGAGACGTGGGCGCCAGAGATGCGGGCGCGCGGCCCTGAAAGTTGATTGGTGATGGTCGCCCGATTACGTGCGCTCTGGCAGGGGACGAGGGCCAGCTATTGGCTCTACCCCGCGCTCTTCACCTTGACCGCGGCGGTGCTGGCGATGCTGACCGTCTGGTTGGACCGCCACGGCGCCACCGCGTGGCTGACGAGCCATGAATGGGTGGACCAGGCGCGGCCTGAGGGCGCACGCAACGTCCTGAACGTCATTTCGGGGTCGATGATTGGCGTCGCATCGACGGTCTTTTCCATCACCATCGCCGCCGTTGTCTATGCGTCGGGCAGCTATGGCCCGCGCCTGCTTGCCAATTTCATGGAAGATCGCGGCAACCAGCTGTCGCTGGCGACCTTCATCGCTACTTTCGTTTATGCCGTCATGGTTCTGCGCGTGGTTCGCGACGCCTATGAGACGGCCGGCGATCCCGGTTTCGTGCCGCAATTATCCCTGATGGTCGCGACCGGGCTGATGGCGGCCTCGATCGCGGTGCTGGTCTATTTCCTCAATCATGTGCCCGCATCCATCCGCATCAACGCGGTGCTGGAAGGGATAGGGGAGCGGCTACTACGTGCGATACGTGACCGCTTCCCGCAAGGTTGCGTCGAAGAGCAGCGCGACCAACCACCTTTGGGCGCTTCAGTCGCGGCAATCGGGACGGGTTATATCCAGATCGTCGATTTCGCCGGGTTGGACCGGATCGCGCGTGAAACGGGATGCCGGATCGAAATGCGGCTGCGGCCTGGCGATTTCGTTCATCCCGATGTGGAACTGCTGGCCGTTGTGGGCGTCGAGGTGGACGATGTGATGCGGGACAGGCTGCGCGGCTGCTTTTCGCTGGGCGCGATGCGATCGCCCGCGCAGGATATCGAATTTCTGATCGACGAACTGGTGGAGATCGCGCTGCGGGCGCTGTCGCCGGGCATCAACGATCCCTTCACCGCAGTTACCGCCCTGCACTGGTTGGGCGCGGCGACGGCGCAGATCGGCGCGCGCGACCTGCGTGGCGGACCGGACCAGGGCGATTATGACTGGAATCGAGTCGTGCCGATGAATGACGATTTCGATCATTTCGTGCGCCGCGGCTTCGGTGGCGTTCGCGCGGCAGCGGCGACCAGTCCGATCGCCGCGGCGCAGTTTCTGGACTGTCTGCTGGGCGCAGCATCGCCGTTGCGCCTGCATGGCAGGCGCGTGAGGCTGCGCGAAGAAGGGGCGCTGCTTATGGCGCAGGCACGGCTGGAACTGGCCGGGCCGTCACTGGACGAGTTGGACGCGCGCTATTGCGATTTCGTTGAAGCCATGAAAGACGGCGGGTATGAACGGCTTTTATCCTGATATCTTTTCGCTCCCAGGCTTCGACCTTGCCGCCTTCGTCGCGTCTACCCTTGCCGAAGATCTTGGCCCCGATGGCCGGGACGTTACCAGCGAGGCGGTGATTCCGGCCGATGCGGTGTTCGAAGGGGTGATGGACAGTCGCGATGACGTGACGCTGGCGGGACTGCCGATCGCGGTCGCTTTCTTCCGTGCGCTCGACCCCGATGTGGCGATCGAACTGCTGCATCAGGATGGCGATCGGGTGGCGGCCGGGACCGACATCATGCGTATCCGCGGGCGGGCGTGCGCGATGCTCACGGCGGAGCGGTCCGCGCTCAACACAGTCCAGCATTTGACCGGCATCGCGACGATGAGCCGCGCCTATGTCGATGCGATCGACGGGACCGGCGCGACCCTGCTCGACACGCGCAAGACGATCCCCGGCCTGCGCGTGCTGGAGAAATATGCGACCCGCATGGGCGGGGCGACCAATCATCGCATGGGGTTGTGGGATGCGGCGATGATCAAGGACAATCATGTCGCGGTCGCCGGATCGGTCGAGGAAGCGGTGCGCCGCGCCGTGGCCGCCGGGGTCGCCAGCATCATCGTGGAGGTCGATCGGGTGGACCAGATCGAACCGGCGCTAAGCGCAGGCGCGACCCATTTGCTGCTCGACAATATGGACGCGGCGACGCTGCGCGGGGCGGTGGCCTTGGTGGCCGGGCGCGTGCCGACCGAGGCGTCGGGCGGAGTCACGCTTGAGACGATCCGCGCGAAGGCGCAGACCGGCGTCACCTATATCAGCGTCGGGCGGTTGACCCAGTCGGCCCCGGCCGCGGACATCGGACTGGATTTCGCTTATGCTTAGGGCTGCGATCGCCATCGCCGCTTTGGCCATTCCCGGCGTTGCCCTGGCGCAGTCGGCCCAGTGCAGCATGGCCGGCTCGTTGCCCCGGCCGCAGATCGAGGCGCCCAGCGCCAAGGAACCTAAGCGCGTTCTGCCGATCGGCAGCTATACGCTGGCGCTTAGCTGGTCGCCGCAATATTGCTCGACCGCGCGAGGAGCCGCCAGCCGACTCCAGTGCGGGGGGCGCAACGGACGGTTCGGCTTCACCCTGCACGGCCTGTGGCCCGACGGAATGGGCAGGGAATGGCCGCAATATTGCCGTCCGGCCGACTTGTTGCCACGGCAGGTGCTGCGCGCCAATCTCTGTACGACGCCATCGGTCCAGCTGCTCCAGCATGAATGGGCCAAGCATGGCACCTGCATGACGACGAAGCCGGAGCTGTATTTCAACCTGTCGCGCGCTTTCTATCAGTCGCTGCGCTATCCTGATATGGCGGCGCTGGCACGGCGACCGACGCTGACCGTCGGCCAGTTTGCGGAGGCTTTTGCGCGCGCTAACAAGGGGCTGCGCGCCGACATGCTGCGCGTAACCACGGTGCGTGGCAATTGGCTGAGCGAAATCTGGCTATGCATGGACAGGGCGTTGGAATTCACCCGCTGCCCCAGCCATCAAGGCGGCGCGTCCACAACCAGCTATCTGCGGATCGAACCGGGGCCGGTGATCGCGAACCCCCGGCGACCGGTAAGCACGCCCAGACGGCGAACCAGCCCGGCCCGCAAACCGGGGCTGATCCTGGATTTGGACCCTAAGGTCCAGCCGCTGGGCAACAGCGCCGGTTGATCAGGCGTCGATCGTCACGGTCGCGGGATGGTGGCGGTCGAGATGCTTGCGGATGATCCGCAGATTTTTGGTGTTCGATTTATAGAGAAAATCGAACAGGTCGCCCGCGAAGGGAATGGCGCCCACCAGCGTATCGACCCCGACATTGGCGGCCATGCGGGTGATCTGCCATTTCGACATGCCCAGGTTCCGGGCTTCCCACACGATCCAGGCGCCCATGGCGGCGGTAGCGAGATCGCCGACCACGGGGATTAGTCCGACGAGGCTGTCCAGGCCGACGCGGCGATTGGTGCCGGGAATGACGAACAGCCCCTCCAACATCGCCTCCATCGCTTCGATCCGGCGGCGGATGGAGGCGGGGTCGCGGCCGAAACCCGGCAACTCCCGCGCGATACGGTCGAACTGGTCCTGCGAAATCGCCATCTGCGTGCCTCCTTGCCCGATATTGGATGGGCGCCTGATTGACATACGCGCCCGACCCCCAGGGGGTTCATCGCGCGCACGGTCAAACGCCTAATTGGTAGTGCGGAAGAGATGGTTCAATGGGTGACGCGCGCGGGCGGAGGGCTGGAATCCGGTCAGCCGCTTGGCGACCAGCGACCAGCGTACCGGCGCGCCGAGCGGGATATAGCCGTCATGCGCGACCATCTGGGCTTCGGCTTGCGCGAAGCGGGCGGCGCGCTCCTCGGCTGAACTGGCGAGGCTGGCGGCCTGAAGCTGGGCGTCGGCCACGTCGCTGCAATGGATCTTGCGGGCGCAGCCGATGCGGCCGAGATACCAGAGGGCGCTGTCATAGGCGGCCACTTCGTCGATCAAGCGCAGGTCCGCATCCGCGGTGGTGGCGACGCGCCGAGCAGGCAGCCCGATGGCGGCAAGATCGCGCTGCAGCAGGCCAAACAGCAGCGTGGCGCCCGGACCGGTCGGCAGGGCGATGCGGAGCGGCGGAGGGTCGCCATTGTCGGCGCGCCAGCGGGTGACGCTCGCCCCTGCTTGCGCGCGGCGCTGTTCCACCGACAGCCCCGCCCAGGCCGGATCGCTGGGCACCCGTCCCAGATCCATCGGATCGGGCAGGATGCGTTCGCTGGTCGCCCAGCCGCCCAGGGGGAACAGCGCGGGCAATTGGCTGCGATCGATACTCATGTTGATGGCGGCGCGGATCGCGGCGTCGTCCAGCAGCTTGCCGCGGCTGGTCACGGCCAGGCCCAGCAAACCACGCACAGGATCGATCCGCACATTGTCGCGGTCGATCCCCGCCGGCACCAGCAACGGCAGATCGGTGAAGCGGCCGCCCAGCACCAGCGCGGCGTCGCCTTCGCGAAACCGGATGATCGCCAGCGCCGCCCGTTCGGCGCGCAGGACGCGCGTCTGCCAGGGCGGAACCGGCTCATCCGCCGCCACGTCGTCGCCGCTGTTGCGGTCGATCGGCGTCAGGAACTGGGCATTGCCCTGCGTTCGGCGGCGGTAAGGGCCGGTGCCGCCATCACGCGACAGCACCGCCATTTGCGGCTGGGCCAGCATTTGCAGCACATAGGGGCGTGGCGCGGCCAGGCGAATTTCGATCACCTCGCCGGTCATCGGCACCACCGCCTGCACCGCGTCCAGCGGGCCGTCGGGATCAAGGCGGCGCAGCGATTCGATCCGCGCCATCAGCATCCTGGCGACGTCGGGGGCGGTGACCCGCGCGCCATTGGCCCAGAATGCGCGACGCAGGCGAAAAATATAGCTGCGACCGCCATCCTCGACGATCCAGCGCTGGGCCAGCGCCGGCAATATCTCGCCACCCGCATCGAAGGCGACCAGCCCTTGCGCCGTCGCCTCCAGAATGAGCTTGGCGCCCGGATCGGGCAGGTGCGCCAGCGGTTTCGCAAAATCGTCGCGATCGCCCATTACGCTGACGACGACAGGATCGCGGCCCTCATCGGAACAGCCGCCCACCAGCAGGGCCAGTCCCGCCACCGCGATCAGGGCGGCGCGGCGGCAGGCGATAGGGAAGGGCGGAACAGCGAACATGATGTTCAGGGACTTAGCCCGGCGAAACCGCGCCGCCAACCGGCGATCGGATCAAAAAGCGACTGTCACAAAAGAGACATGAGATAGACGCCAAGATGTAACTAAAGTTTCATACGGGCGTCGCGGAACAGGAAAGGTATAGGTATGACGCTCCGACTGCGACTGGCTGGCGGCACCGCGCTGGCGCTGCTGATGATACATATGCCGGTGGCGGCGCAGGCGCAAAGCAGCGCCGATTTGCAGCGCCAGATCGACGCGCTCAGGGCCCAGGTGGAGGCGCTGACCGCGGCGCTGGCCGCGGGCCAGAGCGCGCAACCTGTCGCTGTTGCGCCGGCGTCCGCGCCGGCATCGTCCGCCACGCCGGTCGCGCTCGCCGCGTCGATCGCGCCGCCGGCCATCCCGGCATCGTCCGCCGCGCCAAAGGCCAAGGCCTGGTATGAAAAGCTGTCGCTGCGCGGCTATACCCAGATGCGCTATAATGGCTTCCTGTCCGGTGACGATACGGCGGCGGCGGGCGTATCGCGCCTGCGGTCGGTGCATGACAGTTCGATTTCGGATCGCGGCGGCTTTTCGCTCCGTCGGGCGCGGCTGGTGCTCCAAGGCGATGTCTCCGATCGCGTCTCGCTATACCTCCAGTCCGACTTCGCGACCGCCGTCAACAATCAGGCGGGCACGGAGCGGCGCGAGGGTTTCGCCCAGTTGCGCGACGCCTATGCCGATGTGTTCCTCGACAAAGAAAAGAGCCTGCGCCTGCGCTTTGGCCAGTCCAAAGTGCCCTATGGCTGGGAGAATATGCAGTCATCGTCCAACCGGCTGACGCTGGACCGCAGCGATGCGATCAACAGCGCAGTGCCCAGCGAGCGCGATCTGGGCGTGGTGGGCTATTATACGCCGCCGTCGGTGCAGAAGATCTGGGACCGGCTGGGGCATGACGGTCAGAAGCTGTTCGGCAATTATGGCGCCTTTGGCGTCGGCGTGTTCAACGGGCAGGGCACCAACCGGACCGAGCAGAATCGCGGGCTGATGAAGGTCGCCTTTGCGACCTGGCCGTTCGCGCTGGACGGGCTGGGCGATGCGTTTGAAGGGCAGGTGTTCGAAATCGGCGGGTCGGCGATGCTGAACAAGGTGCAGCCCGAATTGCGCAGCGGGGCGGTCAGCACGATCGCCTATGAGGATAATCGCGTCGGCCTCCACGCCATGCTCTATCCGCAGCCTTTCGGCATCCAGGCCGAATGGAATTGGGGCAAGGGACCGGAATATGACCGCGACAGCCTGTCCATTGAAACGAAGAAGCTGCGCGGCGGCTATGTCCAGATGATGTATCGCCTGCCGACGGACTCGGTCGGCGCGCTGATGCCCTATGGCCGTTGGCAACATTATCGCGGCGGGTGGAAGGCCAGCACCAACGCGCCGCGCCTGGAAACCGACGAGTTCGAACTGGGCCTGGAATGGCAGCCGTGGAAGGCGCTGGAATTCACGGTCGCTTATGCCCGGATGAAGCGCGCCGAAGCCGACGAACGGCGCACCGGCCGCGCCGAAGGCGACCTGATCCGTACCCAGGTGCAATGGAATTACTGACCGGCGAGGCATCGCCCCAACCCCAGCACATAAAAAGGGCGACACCCATAACAAGGTGTCGCCCTTTTTCGTCCGGCCGGAGCCGGATCGGCCGCCCCGCAGCTTGTGACTGCGGGGCGTTTTCGATTACTTCAGCTCGACGGTCGCGCCAGCTTCTTCAAGCTGCTTCTTGACCTTCTCGGCTTCTTCCTTGTTCACGCCTTCCTTGACGGCCTTGGGAGCCGATTCGACCAGCGACTTGGCTTCGGTCAGGCCCAGGCCGGTGATGGCGCGGACTTCCTTGATGACGTTGATCTTCTTGCCACCGTCGCCGGTCAGGATCACGTCGAATTCGGTCTGCTCTTCAGCAGCCGGAGCAGCGGCGCCAGCGGCCGGGCCAGCGACGGCGACGGCGGCAGCGGCGCTAACGCCCCACTTTTCTTCCAGAGCCTTCGACAGCTCGGAAGCTTCGAGAACGGTGAGGGCCGAAAGCTGTTCGACCAGAGCGTTGATGTCTGCCATTTTTCTAGTTCCTTGATTGGGGCCAAGCGCCCCGTCAGATTGGGTTCAAAGATGTTCCGGGTGAAGGTCGGCTTACGCCGCTTCCTTCTCCGCATAGGCGTTGAAGACGCGCGCCAGCTGCGCTGCCGGTGCCTGGGTGACGGTTGCGAGCTTGGTAGCCGGAGCGACGATAAGGCCGACCAGCTTTGCACGCAGTTCATCCAGCGACGGCATCGATGCCAGGGACTTGACGCCCTCCGCATCGAGCAGCATTTGCCCCATCGCGCCGCCAACGATCTCAAGCTTGTCGTTGGTCTTCGCGAAATCGACCGCAACCTTGGCGGCTGCGACCGGGTCGGCCGAGGTGGCGAGGCCAACGGGACCGGTCAGCAGGTCGCTGAGCGGGCCATAGGCCGTGCCATCAAGGGCGATACGGGCGAGGCGGTTCTTCGTAACCTTGTAGGTGGCGCCCGCGTCGCGCATCTTCTGGCGCAGGACAGTCGATTGTGCGACGGTCATGCCGAGGTTGCGGGTCACGACGACCACGCCAACTTCTGCCAGCTCTGCGTTGAGCGCGGAAACGACCTCAGCTTTCTGATTACGATCCATGCCATTACTCCACTTCATGTCCGCGCCGCTTGCACGGGCGAACGACTAAACCCACGCCGAAGGCATGGGGCACTAAGTCCGAGGGGAGAGATCGACTGGCCCGCATCCATCAAGGAACAGGCAGACCCGAATCGGGTGCATGACCCGTTCGGCAAAGAACTTTTCCCCGTCTAGGCTGGAGATTAAGAAGGGCAGATCCCTTCACCAACTGTCTCGGACGGTGAACCCCGAAGGGTTCGCTGCGGGCGCCTTTATGGGAAAAGGGGCGGGATGTCACGCGGAAAGTGGCGTGGGGCGGGGGTGTGGGGCGTTGGCCGCGGGTCACAGCGGGGCGCTGGCGGCGAAGTTCACACCGTTGTCGGGGTGTGGCGACGCAAAATGTGGAAAAATAAGGCGGCGGGGTAACTGGAAAGCCGCTGTTGGGGCACAGGTGGGTATGGATGACGCGCCTGTTGCGCGTGTGTTGGGTCACGATCGGGTCATAGTGGCGCGCCGATGATGCGCCTTGGTCCGGGTGCGGCGACGGGCCGGGCGGGGAGCGGCTAGGTGATATGCCCCGCGCCTTCCCGCTGGTCCCGCGCTACGAACAGCATGGAATCAGGCGCCGGTCTTACAAGGGATATGGAATCCTCTACTCCGTCGAACCGGACCGCATCTTCATTCACCGGATCATCGGTCCGGAACAGGATCACGACGCCGCTTTGCAACTGAATTGAGTGTATGTTGGATGTTGCCGAATGACGACAACACCTGTTTGTCGGGCAACTGGCTACCGAAACTCCCTAGCCGCTTGGCAGGACGCCTTTCACATGGCATCTGTTGTGACCATGACGCTTCCAATTTCGAACTTTAGCGCAGTTTGGTGCCGCTTCCTGTAGGGAGCGGCTTGTCGTCATTTATCTGCGACCATCGCCGCCGTGCCGGGGCGAATGGTTTAATCTCTGAACGTCACCTGTTGCGGCGGCCCTTAAAGGGAAAGCCCCATGACGTTTTCAGCCCTCGCCGTCATTCTGATCTATGCCGTCGCGGTCCCTCTGCCGGGGCCAAGCTTCGTTGCGGTATCGCGCGCCACTATCGCCAACGGAAGGATGGTCGGTGCGTGTGCCGCACTGGGCGTGACACTCGCCGCCGCAATATATGCCGTATCAGCATTACTCGGCATAAGCGCCCTGCTGACGGCATTTCCTTGGGTTATCACCATGATCCAGATCGGTGGCGGCATTTACCTCATTACTCTCGGCGCAGCCCTTCTTCGATCGCATTTTAGGGCGGCAGATAACACCTTGGAACCATCGCAGCATAGCCGGTCGAACATTGACACCGCGAGATTGAAGGACGCTCTTTCAAAAGGCTTCGCCGTGACAATCGGGAACCCAAAAATGGCCGTATTCTTCTTCGGTCTGTTCGCTCCGGTAGCGGGACAAGCCGTCCCCACAGAGATACGCCTCATGGTGTTGCTGGGGATTATCGCCGTTGACCTGATCTATCATCAACTGCTCGCGCAGTTCATGGCTTTCATGGCGCAGTCCGATGGCGCACGGCATCTCACCTACTGGCTCGATGCTGTCGCAGGCGCGCTGATGGCCATCTTTGGTGGCGGCCTTCTGTTTAGCGCCATAGGTATCACATGATGACGACAATCACATGTAGCCGTCAGCGGCGCACGCGATTTCCTGAAATTCCTAACGAATGGCAGGATAAATCCCGATTCTGAACCAGAGATTGTGCGGAAATCACCGTCGGGTTGTATATATGCGCGACAACCCTTCTAAGGAAGTTTTTCGTCGCCCCCTAAACCCGATCCGCCTGCACCACGACATCAATGGCGCGCAGCGCCGACAAGATCCGGTTCAGATGCTGGGCGTCGGCGACTTCCAGGTCGATGACGTCGGTGTGGAACGGGCCTTCGCGGTTCACCAGTTGCAGGTTCAAAATATTCGCCTTGGTCGCGCCGAAGAGGTTGGCGACGGCGGCCAGCGCGCCGGGCTGGTTCTTGACGATGACGGAGAGGCGGGCGGTGCCGCCCTTCGACTTGCCGTCCCAGGCCAGGTCGATCCAGTCGTCATCCTGCTCCACCTCCAGCGACCGGCAGTCGATGGTGTGAACCTCGATCGGTTCGCCGGTGCGGCGCACGCCGACGATGCGGTCGCCGGGGACGGGATGGCAGCAATCGCCCAGATGATAGGCGATGCCCGGCGTCAGGCCGCGGATCGAGACGGGTTCATGCTGGCGGGGATGCGCCTCCTCCATGCCCTGCGCGCTGGTGGAGCCGGGCATCAGCGCCTCCATGACTTCGGAATCGAGCAGGCGATGCGTGGCGATCGCGACCATCAGCGAGGCCCGGTCGTCCAGCTTCAGCCGCTTCAGCGCAGCGGTCAGCGCCTTGTCGCCCAGTTCCCTGGCGAGGTCGGGGGAGAAGCGACCGATGATTTCCTCATAGAGTTTTTCGCCAAGCTTGATCTCCTCGCCGCGCTGCTTCTGGCGGATGTAGCGGCGGATGGCGGCGCGGGCCTTGCCGGTGATGGCGAAGGTGAGCCAGCCCGGTTGCGGCTCCTGCCCTTCGGATTTCAGGATTTCGACCTGGTCGCCATTTTCAAGGGAGGTGCGCAGCGGCACGACGCGGCCGTTGACCTTGGCCCCGACGGTCTGGTTGCCGAGCGAGGTGTGGACGGCATAGGCGAAATCGACCGGGGTCGACCCCTTGGGCATCTGGTGCAGCTCCCCCTTGGGCGAGAAGGCGAAGATGCGGTCCTGATACATGGCCATGCGGGTATGTTCGAGCAGTTCGTCGGCGTCCTGGCTCTGTTCCAGTATTTCGACGAGATCGCGCAGCCAGGCGGCATGATGGTCGGTGGCGTCGCCCTTCTGCTTATAGGCCCAGTGCGCGGCGAGGCCCAGTTCGGCGTCATTATGCATGTCGCGGCTGCGAATCTGCACCTCGATCCGGGCATTGTCCTGATGGATGACGGTGGTGTGCAGCGACTGGTAGCCGTTGCGCTTGGGCGTGGAGATATAATCCTTGAAGCGGCCGGGGACCATCTTGAAGGTCTGGTGGATGATGCCGAGCGCGTGGTAGCAGGCCTCATGGCTGTCGGTGATGACGCGGAAGGCCATGACGTCGGTCAGTTGTTCGAAGCTGATATGGCGTTCCTGCATCTTCTTCCAGATAGAGAAGGGGTGTTTTTCGCGGCCCGACACGCTGACCGACATGCCCTTGCCCGCCAGCAGCAATTGCAGTTCCGCGCCGATCCGGTCGACCTTGTCATGGCCGCCTTCCTTGAGCTGTTCCAGCCGCCTGGTGATGCTGGCATAGGCTTCCGGCTCGATCTCGCGGAAGGCGAGCAGCTGCATCTCGCGCATGAAGTCGTACATGCCGATGCGTTCGGCCAAGGGCGCGTAGATATCCATCGTCTCGCGCGCGATGCGGCGGCGCTTGTCAGGATTTTTGATGAAGTGCAGCGTGCGCATATTGTGCAGCCGGTCGGCGAGCTTGACCAGCAGCACGCGGATATCGTCCGACATGGCGAGGAGGAATTTGCGGAGATTTTCCGCGGCCCGCTCATTTTCGGACATGGCCTCGATCTTCGACAGCTTGGTGACGCCATCGACCATGCGGGCGACATCCTTGCCGAACGCGCTTTCGATCTCCTCATAGGTGACCAGCGTATCTTCGATTGTGTCGTGCAGCAGCGCGGTGACGATCGTCTGGTCGTCCAGGTTGAAATCGGTCAGGATGCCCGCCACCTCGATCGGGTGACTGAAATAGGGATCGCCGCTGGCGCGCTTCTGGGAGCCGTGCTTCTGGACCGAAAAGACATAGGCGCGGTTGATCATCGCTTCGTCCGCATCGGGATCGTAGCGCTTTACCCGTTCGACAAGTTCATATTGGCGTAGCATCGTTTCCCGATTGTGTTGGAAGACCCTTGTCGTGCAACAAAAAAATCCCATCTTGCACGAATTAGGCGGCGATTTTGCAACGCTGAAAGCTTTGCGCTATGCGGGGCGACATATGAAACATAATCTGGCCCAGGATCTGGAACAATGCGCGCTGCCGAGCGCGCTGGAAATGATGGGTGAACGCTGGTCGTTCCTGATCCTGCGCGGCGCCTTGTCAGGCATCCGCCATTTCGAGGAATTCCAGTCGACGCTGGGGATTGCGCGCAACATCCTGGCCAATCGGCTCGCCCGGCTGGTCGAGAACGGGATTTTGGTGCGCGAGCCGATGCAGTGCGACCGGCGAAAGGTCGAATATCGGCTGACCGAGAAAGGGCAGGGGCTGGCCCCCGCCATGATCGCGCTGCGCCAGTGGGGCGAGCGATGGGGCTGCGGCACGCCCGCGTGCCAGGTGCTGGCGGACAAGCGCGATGGCCAGCCAATCCGCCCGATCGGCATATTGGCGCATGACGGCCGCACGCTGGACCTGTCCGACCTGGTCTGGCTGTGCACCGACGAGGTGACGCCGATGACCGAAGAGCCGGCCGCGGCGGCCTGAGTCGCGCCAGCGACACGGGCGCTCTCAAACCCGCTTTGACCGCAGGCCCAAATCGCCTAAGCCTGCACGCAATGTCCGTGACCGTGCCCCGCATCAAGCCTCAGCCCTTTTTCGCTGACAAGAACCGCGCCTTCTGGAATTTGCAGTCGGTCGGATGGGCCGGCGCTTTCCTGCTGCGCGGCTCCTCCACCATCGCCAATGGCCAGCCGCTCTCCAGCCTGGTGCCGGTGCTGATTTCGACCGTCACCGGCTATTCGGTGACGCTGCTGATCGCGGTGATGTTTCGGTTTCTGGTCAAGAAACGGCCGATCGTGACCTGGGGCGTGTCGATCGTCACCGTGGTCGCGGCGGCAGGGCTGGTCGCGTTCATCGACGCCTGGGTCTTTTCGACGCAAAACCGGGGGAGCGAGACGGCGGGGCTGCAACTGTTCCTGGGCGCTTTCTATCTGTCGATGACGCTGCTGGGCGCCTGGTCGGCGCTTTATTATGCGATCAATTTCTACCTGACGGTCGAGGAGCAGGCGGACCAGTTGCTGCTGCTGGAAAATCAGGCGGCCAATGCGCAACTGGCGATGCTTCGCTATCAGCTTAACCCGCATTTCCTGTTCAATACGCTCAACAGCATATCGACGCTGGTGCTGCTGAAACAGACGGACCGGGCGAATGCGATGCTGTCGCGGCTCTCCTCCTTCCTGCGCTACACGCTGATCAACGAGCCGACGGCGCAGGTGACGATCGAGCAGGAGATCGAGACGCTGAAACTCTATCTGGAGATTGAGAAGATGCGGTTCGAGGAGCGGTTGCGCCCATCCTTCATCATCGATCCGGCGGTGGCGCAGGCGCGCCTGCCTTCGCTGCTGCTGCAACCGCTGGTCGAAAATGCGATCAAATATGCGGTCACGCCCAAGGAAGAGGGCGCCGAAATCGCGGTCAGCGCGCAGCCTGCCGGGGATAATGTCCGGATCGTCGTATCGGACAGCGGGCCGGGATTGAACGAAAGCGGAATCAGGCCGCACATCCCGATGAGCGAGGGGACGGGGATTGGCCTGCCGAACATCCGGGACCGGTTAATTCAGGCCTTCGGGGAACGACAGCGCTTCGAAACGCGTTCCACGCCGGGCGGATTTTCGGTCATCATCGAAATTCCGCTGAATATGGATGAAACATCGAAAGTGGCCGCATGACCATCAGAACAATCCTCGTCGATGACGAAAGCCTGGCCATTCAAGGGCTTGCGCTGCGTCTGCAAGCGCATGAGGATGTCGACATTATCGAAACCTGCAATAACGGCCGCGAAGCCATCCGCGCCATCAAGACGCATAAACCCGACCTTGTGTTCCTTGATATCCAGATGCCCGGTTTTGACGGCTTTTCCGTCGTCCAGGGTTTGATGGAGGTGGAGCCGCCGCTCGTCATCTTCTGCACCGCCTATAGCGATCATGCGATCCGCGCGTTCGAGGCGCAGGCGGTCGATTATCTGATGAAGCCGGTGGACGAAGGCCGCCTGGCCGATGCGCTCGACCGGGTGCGCCAGCGGCTGAACGAAAAGCGGCAGGTGCAGGAGATCGAGAAGCTGCGCGAGGTGCTGGCCGAGGTCGCGCCGCAGGCGATGACCGATTTCGCCGCCGATGACGATGCGCCTGCGTCCAACCGCTTCGAAAAGCTCATCAACATCAAGGATCGCGGCCAGATTTTCCGCGTCGATGTCGATTCGATCGAGCGGATCGATGCGGCGGGCGACTATATGTGCATTTACACCGCCGACAATAGCCTGATCCTGCGTGAGACGATGAAGGATCTGGAAAAGCGGCTCGACCCGCGCAATTTCCAGCGCGTCCATCGTTCGACCATCGTGAATTTGTCCCAGGTGCGGCAGGTCAAGCCGCACACCAATGGCGAATGTTTCCTGGTGCTGGAAAGCGGCGCGCAGGTGAAGGTCAGCCGGTCGTACCGCGATGTGGTGGCGCGGTTCGTGCATTGAATTAGGGCTGCCGTGTTCCCGCGCAGGCGGGAACCCAGTCCTACCGTATGAACTGGGTTCCCGCCTGCGCGGATATCGGGCGGTGTTACTTAAACACCCATTGTCGGTTCAACCCGAACATGACGGCGGGCGTGACGAAGACCATGGCGGGGATGGGCGACCATTCGGGCCAGTGCATATGGGTGACGCATAGATAGACCCAAAGCGCGTTCAGCGCGTAGCTGATGAGCGACACCGCCACGAACTTCGCGCCGCGCGCGGCATGGTTCGCTTCCCCGCCATGGCCGCGGAAGGTGAAGAGGCTGTGGCTGACATAGCCGATGGCGACCGCGGCGGCATAGCCGATCAGGTTGGCGACTTGCGGATGGAAGCCGGCCAGCGCGGCGAGGCACCAGTAGATCGCCGCCTGGCAGGCGGTGACGAACAGGCCGGTCACGCCATAGCGGACGATCTGCCAGAACAGCGCGCCATGCTCCGCATAATATCGTTGCAGGATTTTCATGCAGCTCCCCGTTGCGCTTTGGTTCGCAGCCTCTAATCCACAGCCATGACCTTGCATAGTCGCGACACCCTGTGCGCCCGCGCCCTTCACTGGACGGCGTTCCTGACCGCTTACGCCCAGCGGCACTGGAAATGGCTGACCCTGCTGATCTGGATCGTGATCGCGATGACTATGGTCGCGACCCGCTGGTCCGCCATCCACTGGCTGGTGCTGGGCGATACAGACGACAATATCCGCTATGCGCAGGTGAAGGACTGGCTGGCGGGCCAAGGCTGGTATGATCTGCGCCAATATCGGCTCGATCCGCCGGGCGGGGCGAACATCCACTGGTCGCGGCTGGTCGACTTGCCGATCGCGGGCCTGATCCTCTTCTTTCGCGCCTTCGTCGATCAGGGGCTGGCCGATCGGCTGGCCTGCGGGATCGCGCCGCTGCTGCCGCTGCTGCTTCTGATGCTGAGCCTGGGTTTTATCGGGCGGCGGCTGGCGGGGCCTAACGGCTGGCTGCTGGCGGTGCTGGCGCCGTTGGCCGCGCAGATGGGGCTGGGCATGTATGCGCCGATGCGGATCGACCATCATGGCTGGCAACTGGCGCTGGCGGTGACGATGCTGGCGGGGGTGATCGACGCCAACCGGCTGCGCGGCGGCGTGATGGCGGGGGTCAGCAGCGCGCTTTCGATCGCCATCGGCATGGAGATGATCGTCTATCTGGCGGCGGGCGGCGGGTTGATCGCGCTGCGCTGGGTGTTCCGGCCGGGAGCGGAGCGGCGGATGCTGCCTTATGCGCTGAGCCTGGGGGGCGCGACGTCGCTCTGTTATCTGCTGTTCGCCAGCTACGCCAATCGGGGACAAGTGTGCGATGCGCTGTCGCCGATCTGGGTCGCCGTGTTCGGGGCGGCATCGGCGGGCATGGTGCTGCTGTCGCGCCTGCCGTTACGGAGGTGGGCGGCGCGGCTGGCGGCGGGCGCGGTCGTGGGCGGGGCGGCTGGCCTATTCTTTTACCTGAACTGGCCACAATGCCTGTCCCCCTATCAGATTTCGCCGGAGTTGGAGCGGCTGTGGCTCGCCAACATCCGCGAGGCCAAGCCGATCACGGCGCAGGCGCAGAGCATGGTGGTGCCGTTGCTGGCGCTCCCGCTGGCGGGGTTGATCGGGCTGGTCTGGGCGCTGTGGGACGCCCGCCGCGACGGCGAGCGGCTCTGGGCCTGGGCGACGGTCGGGCTGATGATGGTGTTTTCCACTGCGCTGCTCTTTTGGCAGCTACGCGCCGGGCCGGCGGCGCAATTGCTGGCGATCCCGCCTGCCGCCTGGGCCGCGCACCGGCTGATCGCGATGATCGTGATGGGATCGCGCCGAGTGAAGATCGCGGCGGGGGCGGGCGTTGTGTTGCTGGCGGCGATCGCCTTCGCCTATCCGCTCTACCCGCAGGTGGTGAAGCTGTATCAGGAGGCGACGGGAAGGAAGCCCAAGCCCTGGCGGCCGTCGGCGGTTGCTCGGACCGATGCCATCAAGAAGGCGAACGGGCGCTGCCGCACCTTGCCGGCGCTGGCAGTGCTGAACCAGTTGCCGCCGGCGACGATCTTCACCATGGTCGATCTGGGGCCTCGGCTGATCGCGACCACCCATCATAGTGCGCTGGCTGGCCCTTATCATCGCAACGGGGCGACGATATTGGACATCCATCACGCCTATGACGGGCCGGCAGACTCCTTCCGCCCGATCGCGGCCAAGCATCATGCCACCTATCTGCTGGTCTGCCCTAATTTCCCCGAAGGCACGATCTACCAGTCGCGCAGCCCGCGCGGCTTCTATGCCGGGCTGATGCGGGGAACGATCCCGCGCTGGCTGGCGCCGGTGGCGCTCAAGACCGGCATGACATTGCCTTATCAACTCTATCGCATCGACTATGCGAAGCGTTCAGCGCCGGGCGGCGAAGAAGGCGCGCAGCAGCGTTGAGGCTTCGACCTCGGCCAGACCGCCATAGACGTCTGGCCGGTGCAGGCATTGGGGCTGGCCGAAAAGGCGCGGGCCTTGCTCGATGGCGCCGCCCTTGGGGTCCCCGACGGCGTAATAGAGCCGGGCGATGCGGGCGTGGGAGATGGCCCCCGCGCACATCGGACAGGGTTCCAACGTGACCCACAGGTCGCAGCGGGTCAGGCGGAAATCGTTCAGATGGGTCGCCGCCGCGCGCATGGCGACGATTTCGGCATGGGCCGTGGGATCATTGTCGCGACGATTGCGATTTTGCCCCTCGCCGATGATCGCGCCATCCTTCGTCACCACCGCGCCGATCGGCACTTCGCCCGCCGCCTGCGCTTGGGCGGCGAGGTCCAGCGCGCGGCGCATAGGCGCGGGGAGGGGGAAGGGCGGGGCCATAGACCCCCGCCGTTACAGGATCACGGCGCTTGGCGAAAGTATCAGGGCTTTTTGACCGCGACGGTGGGCACTTCGACCGTTTCGTTGCGGGTGCCGACTTCGACCTTGGCGACGTTCGCTTCATATTTGGGTAGCGCGCCTTCCTTGATCGCGATTTCGGGCAGGCGACCCTCGCTGGTTTTCTGAAGGTCGACGAATCCGGTTGCTATCCCTACGCCGACCACGATAAGCGCGATCAGCAACAGTCCGCCGATGAAACGCATATATTCCTCCTATGTCCAATTGGAGGAATGAACGCGGGGGCGGGCGAAATGGTTGCGCAAGCGCCACGATCGGCAGGGTCAAATTTGCGCTCGTGGTTGACGCTGGCCGCGAATCTGTTTATCGGCGCGGCTTTCCGAACGAACCCGAATTCAAAGGTTGATTGACTATGTCGCGCATTTGCGAGCTGACCGGCAAGGGTCGCCAGGTGGGTCACAATGTTTCCCACGCCAATAACAAGACCAAGCGCGTGTTCCTGCCGAACCTGCAGAACGTGTCGCTGATCTCCGAAACCCTGGAAACCAGCGTCAAGCTGCGCGTGTCGACCCATGGTCTGCGTTCGGTCGAACATAATGGCGGCCTGGACAACTGGCTGGTCAAGACCAGCGACGACAAGCTGTCGCTCAAGGCCCGGCGCCTGAAGCGCGACATCGTCAAGAAAAAGGCTGCCGTCGCAGCCTGATTCCCGCGATTCGTTTCGGCATAAGGAGCGGCCTGGCGACAGGCCGCTTTTTTGCGTCGTGTTTTACATGATGCGTGTTCCCGTGCAGGCGGGAACCCAGATTGGCGGTGGGACTGGGTTCCCCCCGACGCGGGAGCACGGAGCGCTTTGATCCAGGTCGCGTCTAACGTGACGGATCGTCGGGAAGCCCAAATTTCAGCAGCTCAAACTTCAGCAACAAAGTGCGTTGGAAAAATTCGTGATTGTCGTCGGAGACGATCCAGATGATCGGGCGGCCGCGTTCCCGGCTGACCGCGATCCCTTCGAAATTATCGGCCAGCAGCGGCGGGGCCAGCCGGGCGAGGGTGCGGGCCTTGAGGTCCGTGCCCGGCTCCAGCTTTTCGGGTAGTTCGACGATCGCGATCGTGGCGGTGAACAGTTGCTCCATCGTCAGGCGGCGGTTGAGTACCAGCAGGTGGCGGTCGTCCAGCGCGACCGCGTCGGTCGGGCGATAGCCGCGCGGCGGGGTGTAGCGCATGTGGATGGGGGCGGGCGTGTCCTTTTCCGCCGGGTCGCTCGCGAACAATAATGTGTCGTGCCGTCCGTCGGGCGTCATTCCCATCTCGCCGATCGCCAGGAAGCGGCCGTCGGGCAGGCGGGCGAGCGATTCGATCGATCCGGTCTTGGGCCAGGCTAGGATTTCGGGCCAGGTCCGGCACGCCTCCACCCGCGCAAAGCCGGGCGCGTAGCGGCAGATCGCCTGTTGCAGTTCGAAGCCCACCCAATAGCGGCCGGTCGCGGGGTCGCGCGTCATGGATTCCGAATCCCAGGCCCACCAAGGGCGATGGCGGTCCTGCGCGCGGACGGGCAGGGGCGCGATGAAGGGATGGCCTTCGCCATCGCCCGGACCGATGTGGAAGCCCATCAATATGCCCGAATCGCTGAGGCCCAGCAGATCGCCTGCGGGCGACACCAGCAGCGATGACAGGCCGCCAAAGCCGGGATTGGCGCTTTTCAACTCCCAACCGCCCAGATAGGCGAGCACGCCGACATGATCCAGAGTCGGATCGATACTGCTGAGCGGCAGCGCGCGCGCGCGCACCAGCAGCGCCCCGGCGGCGACCGTTTCCGGCTTGCTCATATGCGGGGCCGGCAGCAGCAGGACGGCAAGGGCAAGGACGATCAGGATTCGCTGCATCGCGTCCGCCATAGGACATAATAGGGCAGGGCGCAGCAGGGCTGTGACGAGCCGTGGCCGTCTGAACGGCGGCTGTCACCGCCATTCAGGCTCGGCTCAACCCGACTCCTTCATAAAGACGTCAATCGAAGGGCAATGCCGTGTTTTTTCATGCGACCGCCCAAGAGGATGGTAATTGAGGAGCAACGCCATGAAGATGCAATTTCTTGTGAATATGGGAGCCGCTCTGGCGATGGGCGCCGCCTCCCTTGCGGCCGTGACCGCGACCCCGGCAATGGCGCGCGATCATTATTCGCGTGGTTATGACCGCGGCGACTATTATCGCGGATATAATCGCGGCTACCGCGGCGATCGCTATTATCGCGGGTATAATCGTGGCTATCGCGGCGACTATTATCGCAACAGCTATCGCGGCTATCGCGGCGGCTATCGCTGCCGGGACAATGGCACGGGCGGCACCATCATCGGTGCGATCGCCGGCGGTCTGCTGGGCAATGAAGTCGGCCGGAGTTCGGGTCGCTATGGCCGTCGCGGCGACGGCACCACCGGCGCCATCATCGGCGCGGGCGTGGGTGCGCTGGCCGGCCGCGCGATCGACCGAAACTGCTAAGACCCCCGCTGCATTGACCAATCGGGAAGGGCCGTCCTGCAAAGGGCGGTCCTTTTCATGTGTCAGAGCGCAGGCTGTGGCGGCGGTGGGACGCGGTTCCGGTCGGCGCGTGCGGCCGCGACGGCGGCGGGATTGAGACCGGGGTCGCCGCTCCGCGCAGCGCCGGCGCGCGCATCGAGCCGGGCGGCCGCCTCATTGAGCGCTTTGGCCTCACCGGCGCTGACGCCGCCGACGCCATCCTGCGACCCGGAATCGCAAGCCGCCAGCGCGAATGCCACGGCCATGGACAGGAAGATGCGGATCATAGACGGCGCTCCAACGAAAAGGGCCGCGCCTTTGCTGGTGCGACCCCCTTCATAACTTCAAGACCCGAACGGGACCTGATTACATCGCGTTGGCGACGTTGTTGGTCGCGTTCGACGCAGCGTTGGCGGCGTTGTCGGCAGCGTTCAGCGCAGCGTTCATGGCGTTGTCGGCAGCGTTCGACGCGTTCTCGGCCGAATTGGCGGCGTTGTTGGCGGCGTTTTCGGTGCCGCCTGAGCAAGCAGCCAGGCCGAGCGAAGCGGCGAGAACGAGCGAAAGAGCAATCGACTTGGTCATGGGCACAAACCCCTCTCTGAGAAAAACAAATTGCAGACCACTCTCGGAGAAAAGCTCACCCCCCATTGCGCCTGCGCGCCGATTCGTAATGCTTTGAGCGGAGCAAGGCAATCCCATTCATGCGGGCGAAAGGTCGATCCTGCGCCCTTTTGTTGCAGTGCGGTCGAAAAACGCTCGGAACAATGCCCAATCAAATGATCGCATTGACGTATATAAAGATTTCTTTATATGATACCCATATGCAGGCGGCACTCGATATTTTCCGGGCACTTGGCGACCCGACGCGCTTGCGCATCATCCACCTGTTGCGGGCGATGGAGCTGGCGGTGGGGGAGATCGCGCAGGTCGTGGGGCAGAGCCAACCGCGGGTGTCGCGCCATGTTCGCATCCTGGCGGAAGCAGGACTGGTGGAGCGCCGCAAAGAAGGCAATTGGGTGTTCCTGCGGCTGGGCAAGGCGCGGGTGGTCGCGCCTTTCCTGACCCTGTTCGACCGATTGGAGCCGTCCGACAGCGAGGCGTTGTGGCAGGCGGCCGATCTGGCGCGTCTGGCGGCCGTGCGCGCCGACCGCGCGCGCGCTGCCGAAAGCTATTTTGCCGAACATGCCGAGGAATGGGACGCGATCCGCTCGCTTCATGTCGCCGAAGCCGAAGTGGAGGCGGCGATGACCGCGCTGCTGGGCCGCGAACCGATCGGTCATCTGCTCGATATCGGCACCGGCACCGGGCGGATGATCGCATTGTTCGGCGAGGCTGCGCAGCAGGTGACCGCGCTCGATCGCAGCCCGGACATGCTGCGGCTGGCCCGCGCCAAACTGCCGCAGGATGCGGGCGACAAATATGCGCTGTTGCTGGGCGATTTTTCCGCCCTGCCGCTGGAGCCGGGCAGCGCCGATACGGTGGTGCTGCATCAGGTGCTGCATTATGCGCAGGCGCCCGAACTGGTGATCGCCGAAGCCGCGCGCGTGACGGCGTCGAACGGCCGGGTATTGATCGCCGATTTCGCGGCGCATGAACGCGAAGAGCTGCGGCTGCGCGACCAACATGCGCGACTGGGCTTTTCCGACGAGCAGATCGAAAGCTGGTTCGCGCAGGCGGGCCTGGCGCTGGAGCGGGTGGAGACGTTGCCCGGCCAGGAATTGACGGTGCAACTGTGGCTGGGACGGCGCGGGAGCGCGCGCATCCGGCATCAAGACGAACGGATTTCCGCATGACCCTGAATGATCCCGCGGCACCGCTCTATGCGGACCTGGCCGGCGACGCCCGTGTCAGCTTTGAATTCTTCCCGCCCAAAACGGAGAAGATGGAAGCGCAGCTATGGTCGGCGATCGAGACATTGGCGCCGCTGGCCCCCAAATTCGTGTCCGTCACCTATGGCGCGGGCGGCTCCACGCGCGAGCGGACGCATAATACGGTGGCCCGCATCGCCAGCGAAACGCCGCTGGCGGCCGCGGCGCATTTGACCTGCGTCGCGGCGAGCAAGGATGAGATTGGCGAGATTGCCGACGCCTATTGGGACGCGGGCGTGCGCCATATCGTCGCGCTGCGCGGCGATCCGCCAGAGGTGGGCGGGACGTTCGAGCCGCATCCGGACGGGTATAAAAGCGCGGCCGAGCTGGTCGACGGGCTGATGAAGCGGCACTCGTTCGAGATTTCGGTGTCGGCCTATCCCGAAGTCCACCCGGAGGCGGCGAGCGCGCAGAGCGATCTCGATAATCTCAAGCGCAAGCTGGACGCCGGGGCGACCCGCGCGATCACGCAATTCTTCTTTTCGCCCGAAGCCTATTTCCGATTCCTGGACAAGACGGCGGCGGCCGGTATCACGGCCGACATCGTGCCGGGCATCATGCCGGTCAGCAATTTCGCCGCGACCCAGCGCATGGCCGCCATGTGCAACACGCAGGTGCCCAACTGGATGGCGCGTCTGTTCGAAGGGCTGGACGATCATCCCGCCTCGCGCCAACTGGTGTCGGCAACGATTGCAGCGGAACTGTGCCGCAGCCTCTATGCAGGCGGCGTGCGCGACTTTCATTTCTATACGCTCAACCGGGCGGAACTCAGCTTTGCGATCTGTCATCTGCTGGGCCTTCGGGCCAAGGCGGCGGTGGACGCCTGATACGGATTAACCCCCTCCGTTCGGTTCGAGCTTGTCGAGGACTGGTCGCGCGAGGGTTCTCGACAAGCTCGAACCGAACGGGGAGAGGGAGCATATGACTGCCGAAGAAAAATTGCGCCAACTGGCTGCCGACAAGATCCTGATTTTCGATGGCGGATACGGCACGTCGATCCAGAAACATGGGCTGACCGAGGCCGATTATCGCGGCGACCTCGACCTGGCCAAGGACCAGAAGGGCAATAACGACCTGCTGTGCCTGACCCGGCCGGACATCGTGGAGGGCATCCATGCCGCCTATCTGGCGGCCGGCGCGGACATGATCGAGACGAATACCTTCAGTTCGACCAAGATCGCGATGGCCGACTATGGCTGCGAACATCTGGTGTGGGACATCAACATCGCGGCGGCCAAGCTGGCCCGCAGCGCGTGCGAGAAGGCGACGGCGACCGATGGCAAGCCGCGCTTCGTATGCGGTTCGATCGGCCCGACCAACAAGACGCTGTCGATTTCGCCGGACGTGAACGATCCGGCCTATCGCGAGGTCGATTATGATACGCTCAAGGCCGATTATCGCGAACAGTGCGATGCGCTGATCGCGGGCGGCGTGGATTTCCTGCTGGTCGAAACCTGCTTCGATACGCTGAACGCCAAGGCAGCGGGCATGGCCGCGCGCGAGGCGGAGGAGGCGGCGGGCCGTTCGGTGCCGCTGATGCTCAGCTTCACCATCACCGACATGTCCGGTCGCAACCTGTCGGGCCACACGATCAACGCCTTCTGGTATTCGCTGCGCCATTTGAAGCCGCTGACCATCGGCGTGAACTGCGCGTTCGGCGCGGACCTGCTGCGGCCTTATCTCAGCGAACTGTCGAAAAACGCCGACACGCTGATCCTGGCCTATCCCAATGCGGGGCTGCCCAACGAACTGGGGCAATATGACGAACTGCCCGAAACCACCGCGCGGCTGATCCGCGACTGGGTGGATGAGGGGCTGGTCAATATGGTCGGTGGCTGCTGTGGCACGACGCCCGCGCATATCGGCGCGGTGGCGAAGGCGCTGGAGGGGCACAAGCCGCGCTTGGTGCCGGAACTGGAGGTCGTGACGCGGCTTGCGGGGCTGGAGCCGATGCATATCGCCGCCTGAACCCAACCGCCGTTCGTGTCGAGCGTAGTCGAGACACGGGCGGGAATGCTTCTCGACTTCGCTCGAAGCGAACGGACCCTTTGAAACATGACTCAGAAATCCACCGCCACCTTCGTCAATATCGGCGAACGCACCAACGTCACCGGCTCTGCCAAGTTCAAGAAGCTGATCATGGCGGGCGACTATGCCGCCGCGATCGACATCGCGCGCGAGCAGGTGGAGAATGGCGCGCAGATCGTCGACGTCAACATGGACGAGGGGCTGCTCGACGCGGTCGAGGCGATGACGACCTTCCTCAAGCTCATGACGTCGGAACCGGACATCAGCCGCGTGCCGGTGATGATCGACTCTTCCAAATGGGATGTGATCGAGGCGGGCCTGAAATGCGTCAGCGGCAAGCCGATCGTCAATTCGATCAGCATGAAGGAGGGCGAGGAAGCCTTTCTGTTCCATGCCCGCAAATGCATGGCCTATGGCGCGGCGGCGGTCATCATGGCGTTCGACGAGACGGGCCAGGCCGACACGAAAGAGCGCAAGGTCGAGATTTGCGAGCGCGCCTACAAGCTGCTGATGACGATCGGTTTTCCGCCCGAAGACATCATCTTCGATCCCAATATTTTCGCCGTGGCGACGGGGATCGAGGAGCATAACAACTACGGCGTCGATTTCATCGAGGCGTGCCGGGAGATCAAGGCGCGCTGTCCGCATGTCCATATTTCGGGCGGCCTGTCCAACTTCTCCTTCTCCTTCCGTGGCAACGAGCCGGTGCGTCGGGCGATGCACAGCGTGTTCCTCTACCACGCCATTCCCGCCGGCCTCGACATGGCGATCGTCAATGCGGGCCAGCTCGATGTGTATGACACGATCGACCCGGTGCTGCGCAAGGCGTGCGAGGACGTGCTGCTGAACAGCGATCCCGACGCGGGGGAGCGGCTGGTCACGCTGGCCGAAAGCTATCGCGGCAAGGATGCGGCGACCGAAAAGGCGGCGCAGGAATGGCGCGGCTGGCCGGTCGCTAAGCGGCTGGAACATGCGCTGGTCAAGGGCATCGACATGTATGTGGTCGAGGATACGGAGGAAGCCCGCCTTGTCGCCGCCAAGCCGATCGAGGTGATCGAAGGGCCGTTGATGGACGGCATGAACGTGGTCGGCGACCTGTTCGGTGCGGGCAAGATGTTCCTGCCCCAGGTGGTGAAATCCGCCCGCGTCATGAAGAAGGCGGTCGCGCATCTGCTGCCCTTTATCGAGGCCGCCAAGGAGCCGGGCGCCAAGGGCAAGGGCAAGATCATCATGGCGACGGTCAAGGGCGACGTCCATGATATCGGCAAGAATATCGTCGGCGTGGTGCTCCAGTGCAACGGCTTCGACGTGGTCGACATGGGCGTGATGGTGCCGTGGCAGGACATCCTCAAGGCCGCGAACGATCATGACGCCGACATGATCGGCCTGTCGGGCCTCATCACCCCCTCGCTGGACGAGATGGTGACGGTGGCGCAGGAAATGCAGCGCGCGAACATGGTGATGCCGCTGCTGATCGGCGGCGCGACGACATCGCGCGTCCACACCGCGCTGCGCATCGATCCGGCCTTTGCCGGCCCGGTCGTCCATGTGCTGGACGCCAGCCGCGCCGTGGGCGTGGCGACCGCGCTGGTGTCCGAAACGCAGAAGGACGCCTTCGTCGCCAAGACCAAGGATGATTATGAGCATGTCCGCGTCGCCCGCGCGAACAAGGGGCAAAGCGCGCTGGTGCCGATCGAGGACGCCCGCGCCAACGGATTCGAAATCGACGAGAGCCTCAAGGCGCCGCGACCGCGCCTGCCCGGCGTGCATCGCTTCCCGAACTGGGATCTGGCCGATCTGGTCCCCTATATCGACTGGACGCCCTTCTTCCGCGCGTGGGAACTGGCGGGCAATTATCCCGCGATCCTGACCGACGAAGTGGTGGGCGAAAGCGCGTCCAGCCTGTTCGCCGACGCGCAGGCGATGCTGGACAAGATCGTCAAGGATAAATGGCTGACCGCGCGCGGTGTGGCGGGCCTGTGGCCCTGCCGCCGCGCCAATGACATGGGGGGCGACGACATCATCGTCCATGTCGAGGATGAAAAGCATGTCCGCCTGCCGATGCTGCGCCAGCAGATCCAGAAGCGGGAAGGGCGGGCCAATATGTGCCTCGCTGACTTCATCAGTCCTGACGGCGACTGGATGGGCGGGTTCGCCGTGTCGATCCACGGCATCGAGCCGCATCTGGCCCGCTTCAAGAACGCGATCGACGACTATTCGGACATTCTTTTGAAGGCGCTCGCCGATCGCCTCGCCGAAGCCTTCGCCGAGCGGCTGCACCATTATGTCCGCACCGCGCTGTGGGGCTATGCCGAGGGCGAGCAGCTGACCAACGAGGCGCTGATCAAGGAGCAATATCGCGGCATTCGCCCGGCGCCGGGCTATCCGGCCTGCCCGGAACATAGTTTGAAGCCGATCCTGTTCGACATGCTGGATGCCCATCATGCGACCGGCGCGACGCTGACGGAGAGTTTCGCGATGCTGCCGACTGCGGCGGTGAGCGGCTTTTACTTCGGCCATGCCCAGGCCGAATATTTCGGCGTCGCCCGCGTGGGTCGGGACCAGTTGGAAGATTATGCCCAGCGGCGCGGGATCGACCTGGAAACGGCCGAGCGCTATCTGCGTCCCAATCTGGATTAAGATACGAAAAACAACCGCTTGTTGCCGTATCTAGAATAAATTATGCCGTCCGATGTCGATCCTTCCGGTCGACATCGGGGGACTCCTATGAAGATCATGTCTATTGCCCTGGGCGCCTGCGCCCTGATGCTTGCCGCGCCTGCTGTCGCTGGCGACCAGGACTTCACGCTGTTCAACAAGACCGGCTATGATATCGCCGAAGTCTATGTCTCGCCCGCCAAGTCGAAAAATTGGGGCGATGACGTGATGGAGGACGAGGTGCTGGAGGACGCGCATTCCGTGCCGATCACCTTCAAGGCCAAGAACGCCATCTGCAATTACGACCTGAAGGTCATCTTCACCGACGGCGACGAAGCCTATTGGACCAATTTCGACCTCTGCACGATCAGCAAGATCCAGATTTTCTGGAACCAAAAGACGCAGAAGGCGACCGCCAAGTGGGAATGACGCGGCGTTAACGCGGGACGCCGCTTCCGTCCCGCGATGGGGCGGTTTTTCGTTAACCCTATCCGTGCGTTGGCGCATGGGGTCGGGCGTTGTAGGCCTGTCGCCATGCGCATCCTGTCCACGACTCTGCTGCTGTCCGCAGCCATCACCGCGACCGCCTTTGCCCAGGGCGGCGGCGCGCCCTTCACCGTGGCGGAAACCGGCCGCGCCTATGCGCGGCTGGGCGACGCGCTGGGCGCGATCGGCGACGGGCGCGGGACCGTGGTGGTGGCGCCCGGCGCCTATCGCCAATGCGCGGTTCAGCAGGGCGGCGACGTCACCATCCGCGCAGCGACGCCGGGCAGCGTGATATTCGATGGCGTGCCGTGCGAGGGCAAGGGCGCCTTCGTCCTGCGCGGCCGGTCCAGCACGGTCGATGGCATCATCTTCCAGAATATCCGCGTGCCTGACGGCAATGGCGCGGGCATTCGGCTGGAAAGCGGCAATCTGAACGTCAGCAACAGCCTGTTCCGCAACAGCGAGGAGGGCATATTGACCGGCGACTATGACGGCGGGCAGGTGGTCATCGACAAATCGACCTTTCGCCATCTGGGCCGCTGCGATCGCGATCTGGATTGCGCGCACGGCATCTATATCGGCCGCCTCGCCAGCCTGACCGTCACCAACAGCCGGTTCGATCAGGGCGATGGCGGCCATTATCTGAAAACCCGAACCGCCCGCGTCACCATCAGCGGCAACAGTTTCGACGACAGCGCCGGGCATCTGACCAACTATATGATCGACCTGTCCAACGGCGCGACCGGCAGCATCACGGGCAATGAAATGGTGCAGGGCAAGGACAAGGATAACTGGTCCGCCTTCATCACCGTGGCCCCTGAAGGCCGCGAACATAGCAGCGCGGGGCTGGTGATCGAGGGGAACAAGGCGGGCTTCGTGCCGGGCGTGGATCGCAACTCGACCTTCGTCGCCAATTTCACCGACGATGCGGTGCGGATCGGCGCGAACCAGCTGGCGCCCAGCATGAAGGTCAAGGATCGGCGCTGACTTGGGCGCGGCGTCGTGTAGAAGGCTGCGATGCGCAGCACCTATGACAATGCCACCGTCCGCCTCTATCATCTGGGCGATGACGGCGCGGCCCGGACCATCATGTATGGCCCTTTGAGTCAGGCGCTGCATGTCGCGGAACAGCAGTCGGTAGAGGTGCAGGACGGCCTGTTCCTCGCCACCGACAATGATGTCGTCGCCTATCTGGACCTGATCGAAAACTAACCATCCGCAAAGCCGAATGGCGTGCGGGTGCGGCGATAATCGTCGGGCAGCATGTCACGGCCGATCGGCGGAGCGGATCGGGCCATGCACTGGCTGCGGTGGCACAGGCGGCAGGTGACGCCGATTGGGGTTGGCTCCGGCGGCGGGGCGTCCTGCGTATAGATCAGGCGATGGGCATGGTCGGCCGCGCAGCAGAGCGCGATGGCGCGTTCGACCCGTGGCGCCCCCCAGCCCCCCCCGCCCGCCGTCACCGTGCGCGCGATCGAGAAGAAGCGCTGGCCGTCGGGCAGTTCCAGCCATTGCGTCACCACCTCGCGCGGGGTTTCGAACACGCGATGCACCGACCAGAGCGGGCAGGAGCCGCCATGGCGGGCGAAGGGAAAGCCCGCGCCGTCCAGCCGCTTGGAGACGTTGCCGGCCGGATCGACGCGCAGGAAGAAGAAAGGAACACGCTCCTGCCCCGGTTTCTGCAATGTGGTCAGGCGATGGGCGGTCTGTTCGAAACTGGCGCCGAACTGACGGGCCAGCGCCTCCACATCGTAGCGCCGCGCCTCGACCGCCTTGGCGAAGGCGGTATAGGGCATCAGGATCGCGGCGGCACCATAGCTGGCGAGCGCACGGCGGGCGAGGCGGCGGCCGCTTTCGCTGGCGAACTGGCCGTCCTTCAGGATCGCGTCGAAGCTCTTGCGCATGTCCAGATAGGCGATCTGGAGAGCAAGTTGGAAGGATGAACTCGCGCTGTCGAGCGTGTCGTCCAGCAGCACCGCGTCGCGATGCCGGTCCAGCCGCCGCATCGATCCGGCCATGACGTCGGAGGGCAGGCGGCGGACGCGGAGATTGTGGCGCGCCTTGAGCCAGGCGATGAGGCCGCCTTCGGCCTCTGCCTCCGTCGCCAGTTTCTCCGCCGCGTCGTCCAACAGGGGGAAGCTGTTGCGGCGGGCGGCGAGGAAGCGGCGCGATTCGGCGACGGGATCGGCGACATCCTCCTGCGGTTCCGTGTCCGCCCCCCGATCCGCCAGCGCCAGATGCTCCTCGCGATAGCTGGTGTAGAGGCGCAGCAGCGCTTCGGTGATGCCGGGATAATTGACCGCCACATCCCCGGTCGCCAGTTGCGGTAGGTCGATGTCCGCAAACATCGGGTCTTTGAGCACGGCCTGGAGCCGCGCGGTCTGTTCCGCGCCGCCGTCGCCCGCCACCTCCGCCATGTCCAGCTTGTAGGTGCGCGCCAGCCGCAACAGCATGTCGGCGGTCAGGGGGCGCTGGTTGCGTTCCAGTAGGGCCACATAGGAGGCGGAAATGTCGAGATCGGCGGCCATGTCGGCCTGGGTCAGGCCCAGTTCACGCCGCAGCCGCCGCAGTCGCGGCCCCATATAGACGGGACGATCCTTGGCCATGACTCATGCTCCTGTGCAGGCTTTACAACTTTACAGCAGATTTTTGTAAAGATCGACAACTGAACTTCAGGAGGACTGCCGCGCTGCGCAAGGGGGGCGTAGGCGAGGGGCAACAGCTCACCGACCGCAAGGACAACGGCCCATGACCTATCAGGACAATATCGCAAAGGCGCAGAGCCTCATCGGCAGCCACCCCGGCACGTGGGACGGCATCAACGCCGAATCCGTCGCCCGCATGAAGCTCCAGAACCGCTTCAACACCGGCCTCGACATCGCCAAATATACCGCTGGCATCATGCGCCGCGACATGGCCGCCTATGATCTGGACCCGGCCAACTACACCCAGTCGCTGGGCTGCTGGCACGGCTTCATCGGTCAGCAGAAGCTGATCGCGATCAAGAAGCATTTCGGCACGACGAAGCAGAAATATCTGTATCTGTCCGGCTGGATGGTCGCCGCGCTGCGCAGCGATTTCGGGCCGCTGCCCGACCAGTCGATGCATGAAAAGACCAGCGTCGCCGCGCTGATCGAGGAACTCTACACCTTCTTGAAGCAGGCCGACGCCCGCGAACTGGGCATGTTGTTCCGCGATCTCGACAAGGCGCGCGAGTCTGGTAACGAAGTCGAGGCGCAGCGCCTGACCCATGCCATCGACAATTTCGAAACCCATGTCGTCCCCATCATCGCGGATATCGACGCGGGCTTCGGCAATGCCGAGGCGACCTATCTGCTCGCCAAGAAGATGATCGAGGCGGGCGCCTGCGCGCTTCAGATCGAAAACCAAGTCAGCGACGAAAAACAGTGCGGTCATCAGGACGGCAAGGTCACGGTGCCGCATGAAGACTTTCTCGCGAAGGTCCGTGCGTGCCGCTACGCCTTCCTGGAACTGGGCGTCGATGATGGCATCATCGTCACACGCACCGACTCGCTGGGCGCGGGCCTGACCAAGCAGATCGCGGTCAGCAAGGAAGCAGGCGACATTGGCGACCAGTATAACAGTTTCCTCGATTGCGAGGAGATCGACCCGGCGACGGCGAAGAATGGCGACGTCATCCTGAACCGCGACGGCAAGCTGCTGCGCCCCAAGCGCCTGCCCAGCAACCTGTTCCAGTTCCGCGAAGGTACGGGTGCGGATCGGTGCGTCCTCGATTGCATCACCTCGCTCCAGAACGGCGCGGACCTGCTGTGGATCGAGACGGAAAAGCCGCATATCGAACAGATCGCGTCGATGGTCGACCGCATCCGGGAAGTCATCCCCAACGCCAAGCTGGTCTACAACAATTCGCCCAGCTTCAATTGGACGCTGAACTTCCGCCAGCAGGTCTATGACGCCTGGGTCGAAGCCGGCGAGGATGTCAGCGCCTATGACCGGGCGAAGCTGATGAGCGCGGACTATGACGCGACGGAATTGGGCCGCGAAGCAGACGAGAAGATCCGCACCTTCCAGAAGGATGCGGCGGCGCGGGCGGGGATTTTCCACCACCTCATCACCTTGCCGACCTATCATACGGCGGCGCTCAGCACCGATAACCTGGCCAAGGACTATTTCGGCGAAGCCGGGATGCTCGGCTATGTCGAGGGCGTCCAGCGCAAGGAAATCCGCCAGGGCATCGCCTGCGTGAAGCATCAAAATATGAGCGGCAGCGATATTGGCGACGATCATAAGGATTATTTCGCTGGGGAAGCAGCGCTCAAGGCCGGTGGCGCACACAACACGATGAACCAGTTTGCGGCCTAGCAATCATATACTCCGTTCGCCCTGAACGAAGTCGAAGGGTTCAACCGAGCGGAGCGAGGCGCCTTTGCTTCGCTCCGGCAAGGGCTTCGACTTCGCTCAGCCTGAACGGATATTGAGGAGCATAGGAAGTGCAATTTGCGGCGTGCCGGCCGCAAGAAAAGCCAAAGCGCGGGGGCTTCGACACCGCCTCGCGATTTGGATGGAAGAAACTGGACGACCCGGCGGCGCACCGCCGGGTCGTTTTTTTGTGTTTTCCAAGGAATGCGTGTTCCCACTTGGCAGGAACACCTGTGTATATGTTAAGCGACCCCCATCCGCTGCCGCACCGTCTGCTTCAAGATGTCGAGCGGCATCGCGCCCAGCGTCAGCACATCATGGAAGGCCTTGAGGTCGAACCTGTCGCCCTGCGCCTTCTTCACCTCGTCGCGCAACTGCGTCCACACGGTATGGCCGATCTTGTAGCTGCACGCCTGGCCCGGCCAGACGGTATAGCGGTCGATCTCCCCCTGGCTGCGGCCGCGCGCGATGCCGGTGGTGGCGATCAGGTAATCGGTCGCCTTTTCCCGGCTCCAGCGCTTGGCGTGCATCCCGCTGTCCACCACCAGACGGGTGGCGCGGAACAGGAGCGACTGGAGATAGCCGACCTGGCCCAGCGGATCGCCTTCATACATGCCCATTTCGTCGGCCAGTTGCTCCGAATAGAGCGCCCAGCCTTCGGAATAGCCGCTATAGCCGCCGCGCCGCCGGATCATGGGAATGGCATCGGATTCCAGCGCCACCGATACTTGCAGATGATGGCCCGGCACCGCTTCATGATGGGTCAGCGTCGCCAGCCCGAATTTGGGCCGGTCGAACGTGTCGCGCAGGTTGATATAATAGATGGCCGGCCGCGATCCGTCGAGCGAGGCGTTCTGATAATAGCCGCCCGGCGCGCCCGCCTGGATCGTCACCGGCACGCGGCGCACCTCGACCGGCGCCTTGGGCACGGTGTTGAAGGCTTCGCCCAGCCGCGCCTGCATCGCCTTGATCTGGGTGTTGAGCTGCGCCAGCAGCGCCTCGCGACCCGGATCGGTGTTGGGGAAGAGCTGATCGGGGCGTTTGTTGAGCGCGACCAGCCGGTCGCCGACTGTGCCCTGGCTCATCCCCTGGCCTTTCAGGATCGCGTCGATCCGGCCGCTGATCTGCGCGACCTGATCCAGGCCCAGTTGGTGAATGTCATCGCCCGTCAGCTTGGTCGTGGTCGCGGCCTCAGCGGCGGCGGCGTAGAAGGCCTCGCCATCGGGCAGACGCCAGCAGCCGGCGTCATGGCTGGCCTTGGCGCGTAGCTGCTGCACCAGCGCGCGCTGGCGGTCGACGGCGGGGAAGATTTTCTCGGCGACGATCTTTTCCGCCTGGGCGGCGCGTTCGGGCGGCAGGCCGGCGGCGGCGAGCTTCTTGACGAAACTGGCGACGAGGACCGTCTGCGCGGCGGGCTGATCGCGCAGCGCCGCCTGCATCTTCATCGTCGTGTCGAGGATATAGTCCGGCGCGAACACGCCCTTGGCCGCGTCCGTCTTTTGCCGGGCCAGTTCGCCGTCCATCGCGGCGGGGAAGGCTTCCAGACGGGCGAGATAGGCGTCGGCGTCGGCCGCGTCCTTCACCCGATGCTGCGAATCGAGGAAGTCGGGAATTTCGCGATAGCTGCCGGTCAACTGGCTGAGGATATAGGGCGCATAGCGGCCCGCCGTTTCGCCATAGCCGAAGCGTTCGCCGCTAACGGCGCGGTCGAGTTGATAGGCGACGACGTCATAGTCGAGCTGGCTGGCCTGGCTCAGCTTGGCGCGATCGACGCTGGCCAGCCGCTTCGCCTGCGCCTTGGTGCGGGCGAGGTCGCGGGCCGCGCCGGCGGCGCTGGTGTCGGACAGCTTGCCGCGCAGCGCCGCGCGCGCGCCGGTGTCGAGGCCGAGGCGCGTCGCCTGTTCGGGCGATTCGGCGAGCCGGGCGTAGAAGAAATCGTCCAGCATCGCGCGGAAACGGGTGTCGGCTCCGCCTGCCTGCGCAAAGGCGCTGGGGGTGGCGGCGGCGATGGCGGTGGCGCCGCTGGTGGCGAGGAATTGGCGTCGGTTCACGACAAAATGCTCCATGGATCAAGGGAGGGCGGCAAGGGGGCGCCGCCCGCGATGAGGCCTTGTGCCGCGATGAGAAGGGCTTGGCTAGGGTTCAACGTCATGTGATCCCGCGCAGGCAGGAGCACGGAGTTTGCATAAGCCCAGCTTGTAAGCTGCACGGATCGTTGCAGCTGTTTCGCCGCCACCCGATACGCTAAAAAGCGCGCACCTTGCACAGGGAGGAACCGCATGGCCTACACGCTCATCACAGCCAATCGTAATTACAGCAGTTGGTCGCTGCGCCCCTGGGTGCTGATGACGGCGCTGGGCATCGCGTTCGAAGACCGGATCGAGCCGTTCGCGTCCGCCACCAACTATGCGGCGTTCCGCAGTTTCTCGCCGACCGGACAGGTGCCGGCGCTGATCGACAGGGCCAATGGGGAAGAGCGCACCATCTGGGATTCGCTCGGCATCATCCTCTATCTGGCGGACCGCCATCCTGGCGTCTGGCCGGCGGACGAGGCTGCGCGCGCTTTTGCCCAATGCGCTGCGGCGGAAATGCACAGCGGCTTTTCGACCTTGCGCAACGACTGCACCATGAATGTGGGCGTGCGCGTCGAGCCGCATGTCCAATCGCCCGCGCTGGGCCGGGACATCGCCCGCCTGCGGGAATTGTGGGAGCAGGGGTTGGACCGGTTCGGTGGTCCCTTCCTCGCCGGCAGCAGCTTCACCGCAGTCGATGCCTTCTATGCGCCGGTGGCGTTCCGCGTGCGCACCTATGGGCTGGATGTCGGCCCGCAAGCACAAGCCTGGGTCGATCATATGCTGGCCCATCCCGCCATGCTCCGGTGGGAGCAAGCGGCGCTGGCGGAAAGCTGGCGTGAGGACAGCCATGAGGCGGAGATGGGCGCGGCGGGCAGGATCATCGCGGACTATCGGGCGGTGTAACATTCTTGCCCGCCTGATGGCGAAAACAGGACAAATCGGTCGCTCACCCCCTTTCCCGATCGCCCCGACGGGTCTAGGGGGTGAGGACTATGGTCAAAGCTCGCACCCTCTACGAAAAGATCTGGGACGCGCACGTCGTCGAACGGCGTCCCGATGGCACCTGCCTCATCTATATCGACCGCCACCTCGTCCATGAAGTGACGAGCCCGCAGGCGTTCGAAGGGCTACGCCTCGCCGGCCGAAAAGTGCGCCGGCCCGATCTGACGCTGGCCGTGCCGGACCATAATCTGCCCACCACGCCGCGCCGCGACGCGGATGGCAAGCGCATCCCGATCGCCGATCCCGAAAGCGCCCAGCAACTGGCCGCGCTGGAGCGCAATGCGCCGGAGTTCGGCGTGCGCCTGATCGGCGACGCCGATGCGGAACAGGGCATCGTCCACGTCATCGGGCCGGAACAGGGCTTCACCTTGCCCGGCACCACGCTGGTCTGCGGCGACAGCCATACGTCCTCGCACGGCGCGCTGGGCGCGCTGGCCTTTGGCATCGGCACGTCGGAGGTCGAGCATGTGCTGGCCACCCAGACGCTGCTGCTCAAGCAATCCAAGACCATGGCCGTCGTGGTCGATGGCGTGCTGGCGCCCGGCGTCACCGCCAAGGATGTCGCGCTGGCCATTTGCGGCACGATCGGCACGGCGGGCGGCACCGGCTATGTCATGGAATATCGGGGTTCCGTGTTTCGCGACATGTCGATCGAAGGTCGCCTGACCGTCGCCAACATGTCGATCGAGGCGGGCGCGCGGTCGGGCCTGTTCGCGCCGGACGAGAAAACCTTCGCCTATATCGAGGGCCGCCCGATGGCGCCCAAGGGCGCGGATTTCGAGGCGGCCGTCGCCTATTGGCGCACGCTGCATACGGACGAGGGCGCGGTGTTCGACAAGACCGTGGTGATCGACGCCGCCGACATCGTGCCCAACGTCACCTGGGGCACCAGCCCGGAGGATGTCGTCGCCGTGACGGGCGTGGTGCCCGATCCGTCGAGCTTCGCCGATCCGTCCAAGCAGGCGGCGGCGCAGAAGTCGCTCGACTATATGGGGCTGACGGCAGGGCAAAGACTCGCCGACGTCGCCATCGAACATATTTTCATCGGCAGCTGCACCAACAGCCGGATCGAGGATCTGCGCGCCGCGGCGTCGCTGCTCAAAGGCCGCCATATCGCGGCGGGCATCAAGCACGCCATGGTCGTGCCCGGTTCCGGCCTGGTCAAGCGCCAGGCGGAGGAAGAAGGGCTGGACCGCGTCTTCCTCGACGCCGGTTTCGAATGGCGCGAGCCGGGTTGTTCGGCGTGCCTGGGCATGAACCCGGACAAGGTGCCCGCGGGCGAACGCTGCGCTTCGACCAGCAACCGCAATTTCATGGGCCGCCAGGGGCCGGGATCGCGCACCCATCTGGTGTCGCCCGCCATGGCGGCGGCGGCGGCCATCACCGGGCGGCTGACCGATGTGCGCGAATTGCTGAATAACAAAGAGGGTGTGGTCGCATGAAGAAGATTTTCTGGCTGCTGACGCTGGGCGCACTGGCCAGCGCCGCCATGGCCGCGACCCTGGGCCGGGCCGAAGACACGCCGGCCGCCGAGGCGAAGAAGGTTCACTAATGGACAAGCTGACGACCGTCGACGGCCGGGCCTATCCGTTCGGGATGAAGAATGTCGATACCGACATCGTCATCCCGGCGCATTGGCTCAAGACGATTTCGCGCAGCGGCCTTGGCAAGGGCGCGTTCGAAGTGCTGCGCAAGGAACCGGGCAACGTCTTTGACGATCCCGCCTATGTCGGCAGCCCGATCCTGATCGCGGGCGACAATTTTGGCTGCGGGTCCAGCCGCGAACATGCCGCCTGGGCGCTCGGCGACCTCGGCATCAAGGTGGTGATCGCGCCCAGCTTCTCCGACATTTTCTCTGGAAACGCCTTCAAAAACGGCATCTTGACCGTGGTGCTGCCGCAGGCGGCCATCGACCGGCTGATGGACGTCGCCAAAGGCGTGAACGGGACGCCCGATCCGATCCATATCGATCTGGAATCGCAGACCGTCACCACGCAATTTCAGGATCGCTTCACGTTCGAAATCGATCCCTTCCGCAAACATTGCCTGTTGGGCGGGCTGGACGAGATCGGTCTGACTCTGGACCAGTCGGATCTGATCGGCGGCTATGAGGCGAAACAGGCGCAGGATCGCCCCTGGATCGTGCCCGCGGCCGTTGCGTAACGACGCGCTTCTGCCTATCTTTCCTAACCAGACGGCATTTCAACGGGGCTTTGACGCATGACCACCTTCGACGATCGCGAACGGGCGTTCGAAAATATGTTCGCCAACGATCAGGAACTGCAGTTCCGCATCCAGGCGCGCCGCAACCGCCTGCTGGGCGAATGGGCTGCCGTGAAGATGGGCCTGACCCCGGAAGAAACCGACGCTTATGCCAAGGCGGTCGTGCAGGCCGATTTCGAGGAAGCGGGCGACGAGGATGTCATCCGCAAGCTGGTGGGCGACATGACGTCGGCCGGGATCGACATCGATGAAGCCGGCGTGCGCGCCGCGCTGGACGAGCAGGCGGTGATCGCCCGCCGCATGTTCATCGAAGCCCAGTAAGGCCACGATCCCATGCCGATGGCCGCCGACGATATTGCGGACATGATCCGCATCGCGATTCCGGATGCTGAGGTCGAGATTACCGACCTGGCCGGGGATGGCGATCATTATGCGGCGAAAGTCGTGGCGGAAAGCTTTCGCGGCATGAGCCGGGTCGCGCAGCAGCGCGCCGTCTATGCGGCGCTGGGCGGACGCATGGGCGGCGTGCTGCACGCCTTGCAACTGACCACCGCCGTTCCCAACTAATCCTTCGATAGATTTGCGCTCCGCGGACGGGGCGCCAGACAGGACTGGACCTTAGACATGACCGACGCCGTGCATCAGCGGATTGCCGAACTTGTGGGCGCCCATGACGTGGTGCTGTTCATGAAGGGCACGCCGCTCTTCCCGCAATGCGGCTTTTCCAGCCGCGCCATCGCGATCCTGGAACATCTGGGCGTCGCCTATGACACGGTCGACGTGTTGCAGGACCAGGCTGTGCGGCAGGGCATCAAGGCCTTTTCCGACTGGCCGACCATCCCCCAGCTTTATGTGAAGGGCGAATTCGTCGGCGGCAGCGACATCATGATGGAAATGTACGAGGCTGGCGAATTGCAGCAGTTGATGACCGACCAGGGCGTCGCCGCCAGTTAAGCGGGGCTGGGTCTGACGGTTTGCGAAGGGCGGTCCGGGTTCGGGCCGCCCTTTTTTGTTGCTTTGAGTGGCTGTCCGCCATTCCCCTTCCGCTTGCGGGAGGGGCAGCGAGACTTGCGCGCGAAGCGCGTTAGTCGCAGCGCGGTGGGCTGTTGCGACGTCCTGCCCACCCCCTAACTCCCTCCCGCCAGCGGGGGGGGGGGACATGTCCGATTCTGGTCGCACCCAGTCACATCGAGACCATGGTCGAGGATAAGGGAGAAGCACCACCGGGTGGGGGATGCTGGCGGAGACGGCCTGCATCCCCCGATAGGTAAACGGTGGGAACGCGACCAATGTCGCAATGACTGTGCCACAATGGTGCGTTTGCAGGAAAGCGCGGGTTCCAAAGGTTAACGCCTCGACCGCCTTCATCCGCTTTGTCAAATTTTCCGACATATCGCGCCTTTTCAACGCGAAGTGTGACGCTCCACCGCTGCGAACGCCCATTGACTACATCCGTAATCGATGCGATTACATCTGTGGTTGTTAAATATGCGAGTCGGGTGAGGCCAGGTGACTGAGAAGATCAGCGAAGCGGAACTGGTGGTGATGGAGGCGTTGTGGGAAACCGCGCCGCAGACCGCCAATGACGTGTCGGATCGGGTCGCCGCCGACCGCGACTGGAGCCTGCAAACGGTCAAGACCTTGCTGTCGCGGCTGATGGCCAAGGATATCATCGCCGCCGACCAGGATGGCCGCCGCTTTCTCTATCGCCCGATGGTGGCGCGCGACGATTATGTCGCGGGCGAATCCGGGCGGCTGGTGAACCGGCTGTTTGGCGGGCGGGTGTCGCCGCTGGTCGCCCAGTTGGCGCAACAGGATCAATTGACGGCGGACGATATCGCCGAGCTTGAGGCCATCCTGAAGGGGTTGAAATCATGAGCGTCTGGCTGGCCGAAACGCTGATCGCCACCACTTTGCTGATGGCGCTGGTCATGTTGTTACGGCGGCCGGTGGCGCGCTGGCTGGGCGCGGGGGCGGCCTATTGGCTCTGGGCGCTGCCGCTGGCGCGGATGTTGCTGCCGACGCTACCGGGCGACGTCGATCCCTCGCCGTTGCATGTCGCGGTCGATCAGGTCGGCCTGCCGGACCTGCTGACGGTCGCGCCCGCCGCATCTGTCGCCGAGTCCACGCCGTCCTTCCCCTGGATGGAGATCGGCATCGGCCTCTGGTTCGTCGGGCTGGTCGCTTTCCTGGCGGTGCAGGCCGTGGGCTATGCGCGGTTCCGCCGCCATATGCTGGATGGCGCGACGCCGATCGGGGAGGAGGGGCGCATCCGCCTCATCACCAGCCCCCATGCCTCCGGGCCGCTCGCCTTCGGGGTGTTGCGCCCCTATATCGTGCTGCCCGCCGATTTCGCGCTGCGCTATGACGCGCAGGAACAGGATATGGCGATCGCCCATGAACGGGCGCATCATGAGCGCGGCGACCTGGCCGCCAACATGATCGCGCTGCTGCTGCTGGCGGTGCATTGGTGCAATCCGGTCGCATGGATCGCCTATCGCGCCTATCGCGCCGATCAGGAAACCGCCTGCGACGCGCGCGTCCTCTCGCTCTACGGCCGCGACCAGGCCCATGCCTATGGCCGCGCCATCTTGAAGGCGGCGGGCGGCCGGCAATTTGCAGGCGCCTGCCATCTCACCCGTATCACGACGTTGAAAGGGAGGCTGAAAATGCTGTCCAACCATGATGTTTCGCTTCAGCGTATCAGTTGGGGCATGGCCGCCGTCGCGGTTGTCACCGCCGCAGGGTTGGCGCTCACCGCATCGGGCAGCCGCGCCGCGCAGCAGATGGCGGCGATCACTGACAAGGTGGAAGGCGCCGACTTCGCCAAATTGTCCAATCTGGTGTCGCAGCCCGTAGCGGCGACCGTACCGACACTGGCCGAAGGTGCCGCGATCCCTGCTGTGCCAGCCGTCCCGGCGGCCAGCGCGGCCGATGATGCATGGCCCTCGCCAGCGCCCATGGCCCCGCCCGCGCCGATCGTGCCCGCCGCCGACATGATCGCCCCGGTGCCGCCCGCGCCGCCGGTGCCCCCCGTCGTGCGCAATGAAAAGGGTCGGATGACCGTCACCCATGCCGACGGTCGTGTCGAAACGCACCGTATCCCGACGAAGGCGGACATCGCCCGGATGGTGCCGGTGGTCGATGTGCGCGAAGGTTGCGATGGCGGCAGGGACGCCACCACCCGCCGCGAAAGCGTGGACGCCAATGGCCGTCGCCATATCCGGGTGCGTATCTGCAACGCGGCGATCGAGCGGGCAGCCCAACGCTCCGCCGACATGGCCGGGATGCAAGCCGATCGCGCCGCGCGGCAGGCGGATATTGCCGAGGCCCGCGCCGAACGGGCGGCCCGCCGTTCCGAGCAGGCGGCCGACCTTCAGGCGGACCGGGCGGAGCGGCAGGCCGACATCGCCGAAGTCCGCGCCGAACGCGCCGCGCGTTCCGACCATGTTGCGGCGCTGAATGGCCTGCGCACCGCGCGGGGTCAGATCGCCCGCAACACGTCCATGCCTGGCTATGCCCGCGCGCAGGCGCTGCGCGAAATCGACCAGTCGATCGCGGAACTGCGTAACGACCAGCCCTGATATTACCGAGCGGCCCTAGACCGCCACCACTTCGGGCAGGATGGCGTCGAGCAGCAACATGCCGGCCGGGGCCACCTGCAACCGGCTGCCGGTCAGGCGGATGAGGGCGAGGTCGGCGAGTTGGTCGATCGCTCGTTCGTCGACCAGCCGGTCGGGCTTGATCCCCGACGCGGCGGCGATGCGGGCCAGATCGACGCCTTCGCCCAGCCGCAATCCCATCAGCAGCGCCTCGCGCGCCCGGTCCTCGCCCGACAGCGGCTCTTCGCGCTGGAGGCCGTGACCGTTGCGGCCGACCGCGCCCATCCAGTTTTCGGGCTTCTTGTGGCGCATCGTCGCCATGCCGCCGCGGCGGCCATGCGCGCCCGGCCCGATTCCGGCATAGTCGCCATAGCGCCAATAGGTCAGGTTATGGCGGCTTTCCTGGCCCGGTCGGGCGTGGTTGCTGATCTCATAGGCCGGGATGCCGGCCGCGCCGGTCATCGCCTGCGTCAGTTCATACAGGGTCGCGCCATGGTCCGGGTCGGCGGGCGTCAGCTTGCCCTGCGCGACCAGCGTGGCGAAGCGCGTGCCCGGTTCGATCGTCAGTTGATAGAGCGAGAGATGGCCAGTGCCGAAGGACAAGGCGCGGGCCAGTTCGGCCTGCCAGTCCGCCTCGCTCTGGCCGGGGCGGGCATAGATGATGTCGAAGCTCACCCGGTCGAACACGGCCTGCGCGGTGTCGAGCGCAGCCAGTCCCTCCGTCACGTCATGGGCGCGGCCGAGGAAATGCAACGCCTCATTGTCGAGCGCCTGCAGGCCAAGCGAGGTGCGGTTGACCCCGGCGGCGGCCAGATCGGCGAAACGCGCCGCCTCGACCGAATTGGGATTGGCCTCCAGCGTGATTTCTATGTCGGGGGTGAAGCCCCAATGGTCCTGCGCCGCGTCGATCAGCGTTTCGACCAAAGCAGGGGGCATCAGCGAGGGCGTGCCGCCGCCGAAGAAGATGGAGGAAAGCCGCCGCCCCGCGGTCAGCGCCGTCTCATGCGCCATGTCGGCCAAAAGCGCAGCGCGCCACGCATCGATGTCCACGCCATCGCGGACATGACTGTTAAAATCGCAATAGGGACATTTGGATACGCAAAATGGCCAGTGGATATATAAGGCTTGGGCGTCTGCCGGCACGCAAGCAGGGGCCGGCGGATTTTGGGGGGAATGAGACGACATGGCTGGGGGCAGCCCTAAAGCGTTTTTGCGCCCTTCGCTATGGGCAGCGATGCTGCCGGTTCTTCTGGCGACGGCGAGCGGCGCGCAGGCGGCGAGCGATAGCGACGGGCGCGCGCCCAAGGCGGGCGCCGCGATCGCGGTGATGTCAGCCGCCTATTATGGCATGGCGGAGGCCGCGCGGAGCGATAGGCTGCTGCGCGCGGCGATGCTGGACGCGCATAATGGCGAGCGGGCCTCGTTGGGTCTGCCGCTGCTGGACTGGGACCAGGCGCTGGCGACCGATGCGGCGCGTTACGCCGGGGAGATGGCGCGCAGCGGCGTTTTCCGCCATTCGCCGCGGGCCGGCCGAGCCATCCCCAGCGGCGAAAATCTGTGGATGGGGCCGCGCCGTCTCTACGATTATCAGGTCATGGTGGGATCGTTTCTGGAAGAGAAGCGCTTCACGCGAATTGCAGGCAAGTTGCCCGACCTCAGCAGCGCCGGGCGCTGGCAGGATGTCGGCCATTATACCCAGATGATCTGGCGCGGCACGCGGAAGGTCGGCTGCGCGCTGGGCGAAGGGACCAATGCCGATTATCTGGTGTGCCGCTATTTCCCGGCCGGCAATGCGTTCGGGCGCGGGCCGATGGATGCGGACGATGAACCCGCTCCGCCGACGGCAGGCACGCCGGGCGCGCAGACCCAGGCGGCGAGCGCAGCGCCATAGGCGGTATGGATATTTCTCCCGGGGGCGCGCATTGGACAGGGCATGTCGCCAAAAGGAGAAGAGGATGCGCATCGCTCTGCTGTCATGGACCCTGTCGGGTTGTGCGCTGATCGGGCTGGCCGGGTGTGGCGCGCCGACGCCGCCCAAGGCGGAGGGCGGGTCCGACAACGCCGCTATCTCCGCCCCCGCCGTGACCAGGGTTGCGCCGGACAATGGGGCGCAGACGCCCATTCCCGATGCGGCGTCGGCGGCTGACGCAGCGGCGCCCGCTGCGCCGCTATCCTGCGCGGCGGATATCGGGTCGGCCGCGGCGGCCAAGCGAGTCGCCATCTGCCGCAACGTGTCGCCCGCCACCCACCCGCCCTGCAATGCCGCCAATAGCTGCGCCATGATCGAGGATGAGATTGCGCGCAGCTGCGCCCTGTTCGACGGTCAGGGCGACTCGATGCCGGAATGCGATCCCGCGCCCAAGAGCATGGCGGCGGCCGTGGCGGTCGTGCAGCGTTATTATTCCGCGCTCAACGCCCGCGACTATGGCGTGGCCTGGGCGCAATGGGGCGAAAATGGCCCGCCCAACCAGACGCTGGACAAGTTTCAGGCGGGGTTCGCTGGCACCCGATCGACGCGGGTGACGATCGGCCAGCTGGAGCCGGGCGATGGCGGCGCGGGATCGATCTACCAGACGGTGCCGGTGACGGTCGATTCGCAATTGCAGGACGGCACGCGCCAGCGTTTCGTCGGCGACTATGTCGTGCGGCGGGTCAATGATGTGGACGGCGCGTCGCCTGCCCAATTGCGCTGGCATATCGGGCAGGCGAAGCTGAAGGCGGCGCCGACGCGATGAAATGGCGCCACTCTTGATCAGAAAACCGCGGCCACCAGTTTTTCGAAGGCCTTGGCGCGGTGGCTCATGGCGTGCTTGGCGTCCGGGTCCATCTCGCCGAAGCTGACGTCATGACCGTGCGGCATGAACATGGGGTCATAACCGAAGCCCTTGTCGCCACGCGGCGGCCAGACCAGCGCGCCGTCGATCCGCCCCTCGAACGCTTCGACATGACCATCGGGCCAGGCGAGGGCAAGGGCGCAGACGAAATGGGCGTCATGGCCGGCGTCCGGGCCCTTGGCCTCGATCCCGTCCCACACCTTGCGCATGGCGAGGTCGAAATCCTTGGTCGGGCCAGCCCAGCGCGCGGAAAAGAGGCCGGGGTCGCCGCCCAGCGCCTCGACGCACAAGCCGCTGTCGTCAGCCAGCGCGGGCAGGCCCGATAGGTCGGCCGCCTGCATCGCCTTCAATTCCGCATTGGCGATGAAGGTGGTGCCCGTTTCCTCCGGTTCGGGCAGGTCCAGGCTCGCGGCCGAAATCGGTTCAATCCCGAATGGGCCAAGCAATGCTGCGATTTCGCGCACCTTGCCAGGATTGTGGCTGGCGATCACCAGCTTGCCGGGGGCGAGCTTGCGGATCGCCTGTTCCTGTCCGAATTGGTCGGTCATAAATTTCCCATTCGTTCCGTTCGCTTCGAGCCTGGTCGAGAAGCGGATAGCGCATCCATAGCGTTTAGCTTCGCTGAACTCGACTTCGCTCGAAACGAACGGAGGCAGATGTTGTTACCGTCCCGTCGCTACGTCCTGCGCGGCGAAAATCTTCGCGCAGCCGATGCGGGCGAGGCGGAGCAGGCGGAGCAGCTCTTCCTCGTCATAGGCGGCGCCTTCGGCCGTCGCCTGCACTTCGGCGAACTTGCCGTCGCCGGTCAGGATCAGGTTGGCGTCCGTTTCGGCATTGCTGTCCTCGGCATAGTCGAGGTCGAGCACCGGCGTGCCTTCGAAAATGCCGCAGCTGATCGCGGCGACCTTCTGGATGATCGGGTCTTCCTTTAGCGCGCCCGACGCCAGCAGCTTGTCGACCGCGATTCGCAGCGCGACCCAGCTGCCCGAAATGGCCGCCGTGCGCGTGCCGCCATCGGCCTGGATCACGTCGCAATCGACCACGATCTGGCGCTCGCCGAGCTTCTTGAGGTCCACGACCGTGCGCAGCGACCGGCCGATCAGGCGCTGGATTTCCTGCGTGCGGCCCGATTGCTTGCCCTTGGCCGCTTCACGGCTGCCGCGGGTATGGGTGGCGCGGGGCAACATGCCATATTCGGCCGTGACCCAGCCCGACCCCTTGCCGCGCAGGAAAGGCGGCACCTTCTCCTCGACCGATGCGGTGCACAGCACGCGAGTATCGCCGAAGCTGATGAGGCAGCTTCCCTCGGCATGGATGGTGAAGCCAGGCTCCATGGTGATGTCGCGCATCTGGTCGGGCGCGCGGCCGGAAGGACGCATAATTTCTACTCCGAAGCGTTCAGATGGCGGCCATCCCTGACGGATGCCGCCAATGCGCCCAAAAGCGCACTTAACAGGCCGCTTAGCGCCCGACGACGCTTCTTGCCAGTGTCACGGCGACAATTAGGCGATAAGGAGGGGGCATGGAACGCATATCGACACTCACCGCCATGCTGCTGCTGGCCGGTTGCACGGCCGCCGAACCGGGGCTGGAACCGCCCAAGGCGCCGGGCGACATCATCCGCTTCACCGCCGGGCGCTGCTTTGGCGCTTGCCCGGCCTATACGGTGCAGGTGTCGCCGGACGGGTCGGGCCTGCTGGAGCCGGAACGCTTCACATCCGTTCCCGGTCCGACGCGCTTTACCCTCACGGCGGCGCAATATCGCCGGCTCGTGACGACGCTGGCGCCGCATCGCCCGGCGGCGGGCACGGTGCGAAAGATCGCCCATGGCCAGAATTGCGATCGGTTCGCCACCGACATGCCCGGCTATGTCGTGGAATGGACCCGGCCGGGGCAGGACGCGACGCGGCTGGAATTCCAGTCGGGTTGCATGGATGCGCGCTACGGCCGATTGCGGGTCGCGCTGGCGGCGGTGCCGAAGATATTGGATGTCCAGCCCATGCTCAATCCCAAGGCGGTCACGCCTTGAGCCGGCGCCCCGGCCTGCCTAGATAAGGCGCATGTCGATAACCCCCATCTCCGAATTGAACGATCGCGCGCGCGATGTCTTTCGCGTGGTGGTGGAAAGCTATCTGGGCACCGGCCTGCCGGTCGGATCGCGCACCATCAGCAAGATCGCATCGCTCAGCCTGTCGCCGGCGTCGATTCGCAACGTCATGCAGGACCTGGAGGAACTGGGCCTGCTCGCCGCGCCACATACGTCGGCCGGGCGGATGCCGACCGAGACAGGGCTGCGCCTGTTTGTGGATGGGATGATGCAGGCGGCCGCGCCATCGGCGGAAGAACGGCGCGCGATCGAGGCCGGGCTGGTCGAAAGCGGCCCGATCGAGGAAGCGCTGTCCGCCGCCACGGCTGCGCTGTCGGGCCTATCGGCCTGCGCCGGCATCGTCATGGTGCCACGGCGCGAGCCGGTGCTGCGGCAATTTGGCTTCGTACCCTTGAATGATCGTCAGGCGCTGGCGGTGCTGGTGGGGCAGGACGGATCGGTGGAAAATCGCGTGCTGGATTTGCCGCCCGGCGTCACCCCGTCGATGCTGAACGAAGCGGCGAATTTCATGTCGGCGCGCTTTGCCGGTATGACGTTGCGTCAGGCGGGCGACCAGTTGAGCCGCGAGATGGAGACGGAGCGCAGCTTGCTCGATGGCGCGGCGCGCGAACTGGTGGAACGGGGCATCGCCATCTGGTCGCACGATGCCGACGACCGGCCGGTGCTGATCGTGCGCGGGCAGGCGCATCTGATCGATGACGGCACCGCCGCGGACCTGGAACGGGTGCGGCAATTGCTGGAGCAGCTGGAAGGCAAGCAGGAGATTTCCCGCCTGCTGGAAAGCGCGCTGGCCGGCAGCGCGACCAAAATCTTCATCGGGTCGGAAAACAAGCTCTTTTCCCTGTCGGGTTCTTCGGTCATAGCCGCGCCCTACCGTGGCGCGGACGGCCGGGTCGTCGGCGTGGTCGGCGTGATCGGCCCCACGCGCTTGAACTATGCGCGGGTGATCCCCATGGTGGACTTCACAGCACAGACGCTATCGAGATTGATGAGATGAGCGAACAAAAAGACACTATCGAAAACACCGAAGTCGTGGACGCGCTGCCGGAAGACGCCGCGCCCGCGGGCGATGCCGCCGCCGAGAAGATCGCAGCGCTGGAGGCGGAACTGGCCACCGCCAAGCAGGATATTCTCTACGCCCATGCCGATACGCAGAATGTGCGCCGCCGGCTGGAAAAGGAACTGGCCGATACGCGCGCCTATGCGGCGACCGCTTTCGCCCGCGACATATTGTCGGTCGCCGACAATCTGAGCCGCGCGCTGGCCGCCATTCCCGCCGACCTGCGCGAGGATGAGAAGTTCAAGGGGCTGGTCGTGGGCCTGGAAGCCACCGGCCGCGAACTGGACAGCGTGTTCGGCCGCAACGGCATCACGAAGATCGAATCGGTCGGCCAGCCGCTCGATCCCAACAAGCATCAGGCGATGATGGAAGTCCCGTCGGCCGACGCCGCGCCGGGCACGATCCTGATCGAGATGCAGGCCGGCTATATGATAAAGGACCGCCTGCTGCGGCCCGCCATGGTCAGCGTGGCGAAGACGCCGGAATAATCACACCGGGTTGTTTATCCCGTTCGCCCTGAGCCTGTCGAAGGGCCCCACTTTCTGAAGAGAAGGGCGGGGCTTCGACAGGCTCAGCCCGAACGGAGATTATTATGTTGCACAACTTCAACCTGACCACCGATCGTCCCACTTTCGTCACCCATTTGGAATGTTCGCTGACCGGCGAGCGTTATGCGGCGGATGAACTGCATGGGTTGTCGGCGGCGGGGAAGCCGTTGCTGGTGCGCTATGACCTTGACGGCGTGCGGGCGACACTGACCAAGGAAGCGCTTGCTGCGCGGCCGATGGACCTGTGGCGCTGGCGCGAATTGCTGCCGGTGCGGCAGACTTCCAATATCGTCAGCCTGGGCGAAAATGCGACGCCGCTGATCCCGCTGCCGCGCACCGCGGCGCGGCTGGGCGGGGCACATCTGCTGGCCAAGGATGAGGGGCGATTGCCCACCGCCTCCTTCAAGGCGCGCGGCCTGGTCATGGCGGTGTCCATGGCCAAGGAACTGGGCGTGACCCAGGTGGCGATGCCGACCAACGGCAATGCCGGCGCGGCGCTGGCCGCTTATGCCGCGGTAGCGGGGATGGAGGCGATCATCTTTTGCCCCGACGACACGCCGGAGATCAATGTGCGTGAGATCGCGGCGCAGGGCGCGCGCGTCTATCGCGTCAACGGCCTGATCGACGATTGCGGGGCGATCGTGGGGCAGGGGGCGAAGGCGCGCGGCTGGTTCGATTTCTCGACGCTCAAGGAACCCTACCGGATCGAGGGCAAGAAGACGATGGGGCTGGAACTGGCCGAACAGTTGGACTGGGAACTGCCCGACGCGATCTTCTACCCCACTGGCGGCGGCACCGGCCTGATCGGGATGTGGAAGGCATTCGACGAATTGGAGAAGATCGGCTTCATCGGTTCCAAACGTCCCAAGATGTTCGCGGTGCAGGCCGAGGGCTGCGCGCCGATGGTGCGCGCGTTCGAACAGGGCGTGGAGTTCGCCGAGCGCTGGGAGAATGCCCACACCGTCGCCATGGGTATCCGCGTGCCGCGCGCGGTGGGCGACTTCCTGATCCTGCGCGCGGTGCGGGACAGCGGCGGCGCGGCGCTGGCCGTGCCCGATGCGGCGATCATGGCGGCGGTGCGCGACGTGGCGCGCGACGACGGGTTGCTGCTCTGCCCGGAGGGCGGTGCGACGCTGGCTGCCTATCAACGGGCGCTGGACGAGGAGCTAATCGGACGGGACGAGCGGGTGGTATTGTTCAATTGCGCCAGCGGTCTGAAATATCCGTTGGAAGACCAAAGCCGCACGCTGGATCGCCACGCACCGATCGATTTCGCCGCGCTCTAGGCCAACATGCGGGCGTCTCAACGCCGCGACCACAAAAATACAATTAAGATCTATCGTAACTCTTGACGGCGAACATTTGTAAGATATATCGCAATGCATCATGACATATATGAAAGACCCAATGATGCATTTTCCTCACTCTCATCGCGGCCGCCATGGCGGTCATTACCCCGGCGCTGGCCGATTCGGTTCACCTGACGGCTTTGGTCGTGGCGGCGGGCGGGGCGGCCCGTTCGGCGGCGATCCCTTTGGCGAAGACGGTTTGCGCGGCGGCGGCCGCGGCGGTGGCGGCGGTGGTCGCCGACGGCTGTTCGACAATGAAACGCTGCGCCTGATCCTGCTGAAGCTGATCGCCGACGAGCCGCGCCATGGCTATGAACTGATCCGCGCGATCGAGGCGCTGTCGGGCGAAGCCTATGCGCCCAGCCCCGGCGTCGTCTATCCTACGCTGACTATGTTGGCGGAAATGGATCTGATCGTCGAGGAACCGCTCTTGGGATCAGGCTCAGGCAGCCGCAAGCGCTTCGCCATCACCGATGCCGGCAAGGCCCAGATCGAAGAGCGCAAGGCGGCGCTCGACCTGGCGCTGGCCCGACTGGCCGCGCTCGCCCAACGTGCCGAGCGGGTCGACGGCGCCCCGGTGCGCCGCGCGCTGCACAATCTGCGCATCGCCATCCAGCATCGCCTTGAAAAGGAAGGCGCCGATAACCAGACCATGTTCGATGTCGCGTCGTTGATCGACGAGGCTGCGAGCAAGATCGAAAGACTCTGACATGACCGTGACCGCAAACGTGCCGACCACGAACGCCAGCCGCTATCTCCAGCAGCTGTGCAAGCATTGGAGCCACAAGTTCGAGACCGATTTCAGCCCCGAACAGGGGGTCATCGCCTTCCCGATGGGGCCGATCCGCATGGCGGCGCAGCCAGAGGCGCTGGTGGTGATGCTGGAGCCGAACGCAGACGCCGATGTGGAGAAGTTCAAGCAGGTGGTCGCCGACCATCTCGACCGCTTCGCCTTCCGCGAAGCGCCGCTGCCGTTCGATTGGCGTTAGGTTGCATGTTCCCTCTTTCGCGGGAACATGTCGATCCTCAAATATCCTCGATCATCTCCGCCAGCACCGCCAGGCAATCCTTGGCGAGCTGGATCGACCGCGCCGGAGACCAGCCGAAATCGGCGTCCGGCAGGTCGTCATTATCCTTGAACGGCATCTCCAGCGTCATCGCCACCGCGCCGAAGCGTTCGGCCAGCTGGTTGGTGGACATGGACAGGTTCGCCTTGCCCGCGCCCGCCACCGGATAGCCCAGCCGCGTCTGGAAATCCGGGGTGCGCGTGGCCAGCGTGTCGCGATAGCGATGATAGAGCGCGACCTGCCGATCGGTGATCGACGGGATACCCTCAAATCCTGCGATGAATACGGCGGGAATCGCTTCGTCGCCATGCACGTCCATGGCGAAATCGACGCCGGTGTCGTCCATCGCATTGCGCGCCATCAGCACTTCGGGGCTACGCTCTGCCGTCGGCTCATGCCATTCGCGGTTGAGGTTCACGCCGACCGCATTGGTGCGCAGATGGCCGCGGCGGCTGCCGTCCGGGTTCATGTTGGGGATGATGTGGATTGTCGCCTTCTGCCGCAGCAGGCGGGCGACCGCATCCTCCTCGTCGCACAGCCGCTCCAGCGCGCCTTCCATCCACCACTCCGCCATCGTTTCGCCGGGATGTTGGCGCGCATAGAGCCAGACCTGTTTCGGCCCGTCGCCGATCGTCAGCATGTCGAGCGGCTGGCCGTCCAGGGTCAGCCCCAGTTCGCGATGATCGACGCCCGGCTGGGTCGCGGCCCAGGCGATCAGGTCGTGATGGCGCTCCATCGAATAGGGCGCGAAATAGGCGATCCATAGCGCATTGCTGTCCGGCTCCAGCCGGATCGTCAGTACGCCATCGGCATAGCTGGTGTCGGCCTGGACCCAATTGTCCCGATCTTCGCTCATTCGCGCGCTATAGCCGGCCCATCCGTCGGGATAGGCCGATCCGCCCGCGTTGACGATTCGCACTTCCACCGCGCGGCCCGCCGCGTTGGACAGCCGGAAATGGAACCATTGGTAAAAGTCGCTCTGATGATCCGTCACGATCTCCAGATCGGCGCGGACGCCGGCCGGGGTGTGGGTGATGGAGAGGACGCGAATATTGCCGCTGTCAAAGCCGCTGGAAATGTTGATGGTCATTTGACCGTTATAGTGCGCCCCGATTCACCCGGATAGCCCCCGATCAGGGCCGCGGCGAGTTTCTGTGCGGCGATCCCCGGCTGCGCGGCCGGCGTACCCTGCCGTCCTTGCGTCGACGCGCGGCCTTCCCAGATGGCGGTCGAATCGGCCCGGCGGCGCAACTGCACATGGAGTTCGGTCGTCACGATATCCTTGGGCTTGCCCGACAGGTTGATGCCGACGCCCAGGCCAAGCCCGCCGAAGGTGCCGCCGCGGCGTCCGCCGCCGCTGCCGATGCCGCCGCCCACGCCTACGCTGACCGGCTTGTCGCTGCTGCGATCGACGCCGGACGGGCGGAAGGCGCGACGGAAGCTGACCGATGCGACATAGTCGCTTGGGCCGCCGGCCGGCGCCGGCGTGAAGCCGACACGCTGGAATTCCTGCGATACCGCAGCAGCATAAGTGCGAAATTCCAGACTGATGTCCGGGTTGCCGGGCATTTCCTCCACCGCGATCGTGCCGGCGCGGGCGGGATTGTCGACATGGAAGCGGGTCACTTCCACCGGCGGAACGGCGGTCGCGCAGGCAGAAAGCGGCAGGGCAAGGCAAGCGGCGAGAATCAGGCGCTTCGACATGGGTAAACTCCAACGGGCATATGCCGTAGTAACGGCGCGGAGAGCATAATCCCCTCCAACGCGTGAAGCCACGACCTTGCTGCACGGGGGATGAACAGCGGGAAAAGAGCGCCTGCCGCCCTTGACTTTGGCCGGCCCGACCCATAGGGGCTGCGCTTCGAAATTCGACCACACCAGATTCATCAAGGGCCGTCTGCCATGAAGATCCGCAACTCGCTCAAGTCGCTCAAGGGCCGCCACCGGGACAACCGCGTGATCCGTCGTCGCGGCCGCACCTATGTTATCAACAAGACCAACCGCCGCTTCAAGGCCCGCCAGGGCTAATAGGCAGGCGCTTGTCGCCCCCCTTCGGGGCGGTGGGTCTTCATGCAATGTGGCAGGCGCCCGGTCGATGATCGGGCGCCTTTCCGCGTTGGCATGGGGTGGGTGATTCGCCCGAATCGGCCTCCTGTTACCCATCGCCGTTCGTTTCGAGCGAAGTCGAGACACGCAGGGATAGCGTTACCCGCTTCCCGACTTCGTTCGAAGCGAACGGAGGGTGTTGTCGGGGCGCGCTGCGCTCAACCCTCGTCGCGGCCCTTCAACTCGTCACCGCGAATCGCCGTGACGTGGAGCACATTGGTCGATCCCGGCGTGCCGAACGGGACGCCGGCCAGCACCACGATCTTGCCGCCCTTTTCGGTCATGCCATGGCGCAGCGCCATGCGCCGCGCCTTGCCGATCATTTCCTCGAACGTGCCAATATCCTTGGTGCGGATGGCGTGGACGCCCCAGGTCAGGCCCAGCTTGCGCGCAGTGTCGGTGCGCGGCGTCAGCGCCAGGATCGGCGCATCGGGCCGTTCGCGCGCCACGCGGCGCACAGTGCTGCCCGATGAAGTGAAGCAGGTGATGGCGCTGGCCCCCACGACCGCGACGATGTTCCCCGCCGCTTCGGCCAGCGCGTCGGCGGTGGTCGGATCGGGCTTCGTCTCGGTATAGTGGAGCCGGCCGAAATAGCCCGGATCGCGCTCGACGCTGTGGGCGATGCTGTCCATCATCGTCACCGCCTCCACCGGCCAGTCGCCCGCCGCCGTCTCCGCCGACAGCATGATCGCATCCGCCCCGTCATAGACCGCGGTCGCCACGTCCGACACTTCGGCGCGGGTGGGGGAGGGGGACTTGATCATCGATTCGAGCATCTGGGTCGCAACCACCACAGGCCGCCCCATGCGCCGCGCGGTGGCGACGATCTGCTTCTGCAGCGGCGGCACCGACTGGGGCGGCAGTTCGACGCCCAGGTCGCCGCGCGCCACCATCACGCCGTCGGCCAGTTCGATGATCTCCTCCAGTCGCTGCACGGCCGACGGCTTCTCGATCTTCGCCATCAGCGCGCCATAGCCGCCCATCAACTTGCGCGCTTCGGCCAGATCTTCGGGCCGCTGGACGAAGCTGAGCGCGATCCAGTCGCAGCCTTGGCTCATGGCGAAGCTCAGGTCGCGCCGATCTTTGTCGGTCAGCGCCGGCACCGGCACGACCACGTCGGGCACGTTCACGCCCTTGCGGTTGGACAGGGCGCCGCCGACTTCGACGATCGTGTCGATCCGGTCTTCCCCAATCGCCTTCACCCGCAGCACCAGCTTGCCATCGTCCAGCAGCAGCCGGGTTTCGGGCACCAGAGCGGCGTAGATTTCGGGATGGGGCAGGTTGACGCGGCGGGCATTGCCGGGCGTTTCGTCCCGGTCGAGGGTGAAGGCGGCGCCCGTCTCCAATATGGCCAGCCCCTTTTCGAAGGCGCCGACGCGCAGCTTTGGCCCCTGCAGGTCGCCCAGGATCGTCGTTGGCCGCTGAAATTCCTTTTCCAGCGCGCGGATGATGGCGATGCGCGCGGCATGATCCTCATGCGCGCCATGGCTCATATTGATGCGGAAGGCGTCAGCCCCGGCGATGAACAGCGCCCGGATCATTTCGGACGTATCGCTCGCAGGACCAAGGGTCGCCAGGATGCGAACCTTGCGCGAGCGGGGCGGTAACTTCGTCATGGTTTCTCCTGACCGTCATGATCGTCCCCGGCTTGGCCTTGTAGGCCTTGCCAGTGCGTCGTTATGGGTTATCCGTGCTGCACGACAGGATGATGTAGATCAGCGAAAGGTTCCTCACGCCGATGACCGACACCATAGTCACAGATGCCGTGGCCGCAACCGCCTTCCGCCGCCTGGTCGCGCATTTGCAGCACCGCACCGACGTCCAGAATATCGATCTGATGGGGCTGGCGGGCTTCTGCCGCAATTGCCTGGCCGACTGGATCGCGGAGGCGGACGGCGATCTGACGCGCGATCAGGCGCGCGAGATCATTCACGGGATGCCATTTGCGGAATGGAAGGACCGGCATCAGGGCGAGGCGACACCTGAGCAGATCGTGCGGATGAAAGAGAGTGTGGCGAAGAACGCCGACAATCACTAGGACGCCCTCCAACCGATTCACATCTACCGGAGATACTCCCCCATGACAGAACCCAATGTCGCCGCCGACCAACTCCGCCTTCTGATCGAGCGCATCGAGCGCCTGGAAGAGGAAAAGAAGGGCATCGGCGACGATATCAAGGACGTCTATCTGGAAGCCAAGGCGACCGGTTACGATCCCAAGATCATGCGCCAGATCGTCCGTCTGCGTAAGATGCAGCCGCATGACCGGCAGGAGATGGAAGCGATCCTCCAGACCTATCTGTCCGCGCTGGGCATGGAATAAGTTTTTATCATCAAGGAGAAGCGCCCATGTCCGAGATCATCGTCAGCACCACCAGCCGTCTGGAAGGGCGGCCGGCGAAGGACTATCTCGGCATCGTCACCGACGAGGTGATCGTGGGCGCGAACCTGTTTCGCGACCTGTTCGCCAGCGTCCGCGATATCGTGGGTGGGCGATCGGGCGCTTATGAGGATGTGCTGCAACGCGCCCGCGATCAGGCGCTGGGCGAAATGCGCACGCGCGCGGCGACGCTGGGCGCCAATGCCGTGGTCGGCGTCGATCTGGACTATGAAGTCATCGGCTCCAACGGGTCGATGCTGATGGTGTCGGCATCGGGCACCGCGATCCTCTACTGATCCCTCGCCCATCCGGCAGAGACTGAAGGATGCGCTGGCGGTTGCCCTTTGGGCGGCCGCTGGTGTAAGGGCGCCCATCACAGTCAACCGGCAGATAAGAATTCAGGACCATGGCAGGCCATTCCAAATTCAAGAACATCATGCATCGCAAGGGCGCGCAGGACAAGAAGCGCTCGTCGATGTTCTCCAAGCTCAGCCGCGAAATCACCGTCGCGGCCAAGATGGGCATGCCCGACCCGGACATGAACCCGCGCCTGCGCCTGGCGGTCAACGCCGCCAAGGCCCAGTCGATGCCCAAGGACAATATCCAGCGCGCCATTGACAAGGCGAACGCGGCGGGCGGCGAGAATTACGAGGAAGTGCGCTACGAGGGCTATGGCCCGGCCGGTATCGCCATCATCGTCGAAGCGCTGACCGACAATCGCAACCGCACCGCGACCAATGTCCGCACGGCCTTTTCCAAGAATGGCGGTAATCTGGGCGCGTCGGGCGCGGTCAGCCATGGCTTCGACCGTGTCGGCCTCATCAGCTACCCGGCAAGCGCGGGGGACGCCGACGCGATTTTCGAAGCGGCGCTTGAAGCGGGCGCGGAGGATGTGTCGTCCAACGAGGACGAGCATGAAATCTGGACCGCCATGGACGCCCTTCACGAGGTCGCCAAGGCGCTGGAAGCCAAGCTGGGCGCGGCCGACAGCGCCAAGCTCGCCTGGAAGCCGCAGATCACCGTCGATGTCGATGAGGCCAATGCGGCCACGCTGATGAAGCTGGTCGACACGCTGGAGGATGACGACGACGTCCAGACCGTCTGGGGCAATTATGAAGTGTCCGACGACGTGATGGAGAAGCTGGGCTAAGATGCTCGTACATAGCCCCTCCCCTTGAGGGGAGGGGTTGGGGTGGGGAATGGCGCAAGACCCGCGATTGCTGAAAAATGCAGCGCATATGCGCCATGACGCCACACCCTTTGAGGTGATCCTCTGGCGTCACCTGTCCCGGTCTCAGCTTGGCTATAAATTCCGCCGTCAGCATGTGATCGGCAATCGGATTGTCGATTTCTTCTGCCCTGCCAGAGCCTTCGCGATCGAAGTCGATGGTGACACGCATGATGTGGACGAAATGGCTGTCAGAGACGCCGAACTGACCGGTATGGGCGTTGCTGTTTTGCACGTCTCGGATCGGGATGTTGCCGAGAATGTCGAAGGCGTTCTGGTGCAGATCATGACGCAGCTTGAAACGCTGCCGGATCGCTGGCCCCACCCCAACCCCTCCCCTGAAGGGGAGTGGCTAAGTTCAGAGAGTTTATGATCCTGCTTGGCCTGGACCCCGGCCTTGGCACCACCGGCTGGGGCCTGATCGCCGCGGATGGCAATCGGCTGACCCATATCGGCAATGGCCAGATCAAGACCGACAGCAGCATGGCGCTGTCCACGCGACTGCTGGCGCTCGACCTGGCGCTGACCGACCTGATCCTCGAACATCGGCCCGATGGCGCGGCGGTCGAGGAAGTGTTCGTCAATGTGAACCCGCAATCGACGCTGAAGCTGGGGCAGGCGCGGGGCGTAATTCTGCTCAATGCCGCGCGATCGGGCATGGAGGTCGGCGAATATGCCGCGCGCCTCGTCAAGAAATCAGTGGTTGGCGTCGGCAATGCGTCGAAGGAGCAGGTCCATGCGATGGTGTCGCGCCTGCTGCCCGGCGCGAAGATCGTGGGGCCGGACGCATCCGATGCGCTGGCGGTGGCGATCACCCACGCCCATCATCTCGCCAGCGCCCGGCGCATTCCGACCCGTTAAGACAGTCCTGTTTTCGGCTTTTATCCGAACAGGTCGCCCAGGAAATCCGTCATCGCGCGGAAGCTGCGCCGGTCGGCGCTTGGGCTATAGGCCAGCCCCTTTTCCGGCATATTGACGCCCTCGTCGGTGAAGGCGTGGCCGGTGCCGCCATAGGCGTGAATCTGCCAGTCGCAGCCTGCGTCGGTCAGTTCGCGGGCCAGACCCGCGGTCGCCTCTGGCGGCGCGATCGGGTCGTCCCAGCCGTGGCAGACCAGCAATTTGGCGGTGATCGGCGCGTTGGGGAAGGGCACCGGGTCATAGACCCCATGGAAGCTGACGCCGCCGCTAATGTCCGCGCCGGAGCGAGCAAGATCGAGCACGCATTTGCCGCCAAAGCAGAAGCCGATCGCCGCCGTCCTCTCTGCATCGACGTCCGCCAGCCCCTTGAGCACATCATGCGCGCCGTTCACCCGGTCGCGCAGCAAGGCGCGGTCGGCGTTCAGCGGCGCCATGTAGCGCCCGGCATCGGGGTCGGCACGGGTGGTGCGCTTGCCCTGGCCAAAGACGTCGGCGACCAGTACGGCGTAACCGAGCGCCGCGACCTTCTCGGCATAGGCGAAGTCGGCCTCCTTCGTGCCCAGTATGTTGGGGAAGAGCAGGATGCCGGGACGCGGGCCGACGGCTTCGTCTGCGACGGCGACATGCTCGAAGGGGTCGCCGGCCATGTCCTGAACGATGACGGTGCGGGTGATGCTCATGGACGATACCTCCGTTAAAGGTCAGATGCTGCCGAAGCCGGGGGCTTCGCCGCGCGCGGCGGCATTGATGCGACGGGGCCGCTTCCAGCCGATACTGGGCCGCTTGCGCAGGCGCAGCGTAGGCCATTCGCCCCGGTCGCTGCGTTCGGCGAGCCGCATCCCTTGCGTGCGATAGGCCGCGATTACCGCGTCCGCCTGTTCGTTCAGCAGGCCCGCCAGGACGATCGTGCCGCCATCCTCGACGAGGGCGCACAGCGTTGGCGCCAGTTCGATCAGCGGCCCGGCCAGGATATTGGCGATCAGCAGGTCATAGGGCGCCCGGCCGATCAGCGCGGGATGGTTGCCGCCCGCCGCCGTCACTAGCGCCAGCCGACCCGGTCCGTCGCCCAGCGTCACGCCATTGGCGCGCGCATTGTCGGCGCTGATCTCCACCGCGACGGCGTCGATGTCCGACGCGATCGCATGGGCGCGGGGCCACAGGTTGAGCGCCGCGAAGGCGAGCAGGCCGGTGCCAGTGCCGATATCGGCGACATGGGCAAAACGCATCCCCACCCGGCGCATCCGGTCGAGCATGGCGAGGCAGCCCGCGGTCGTTTCATGCTGTCCGGTGCCGAAGGCGCGACCTGCCTCGATCAGCAGATTGATATGGTCGGGCAGTTCGGGATCGGTGGCGATGTTGCGGACATGGAAGCGGCCGGCGGTCACCGGTTCCAGCCCCTGCTGGCTCAGCGTCACCCAATCCTCGTCAGGCAGCGCCTCTACAATGGGCTTGGCGCGGCTGGCGCTGGGCACCAGCGTCTTGAGCAGCTTGATCGCTGCCACGCTGGGCTTGCCCTCGAAATAGGCGTCTAGGCGCCAGGCATCCTCGTCATCGGGCGTCGCCTCGCTGGTCATCAGCACCGGCGGCTGCTCCATCATGGTGAAGGCGGCGATGTCCCCGTCCAGCGCCTCCGCTTCGGCGCGGGTGCAGGGCAGGGTGACTTTCCAGCTTTGGACTGGCTTGGCGACATCGTTCATCCCGCCGCCTTTAGACCAGCGGGCGGGGCAGGGGAAGACGGGCTACAGGGTGGCACAAGCCATCCGTTCGTTTCGAACGGAGATAGGCGCTTGAGAGAGCCGCTCAGGCCACCTGGCGGCCGAAATCGGACGAGGCATGGCGCAGGCTGGCGAGCTTGCCCTCGACGCTGACGAAGCCGCGTTCCAACTGGTCGATTTCCGACGCCACGACTTCGGTGTCCTGGCGGATCGCCGAAATGGTGGTCGACATCGAATCGGCGGCCAGCGCGGTTTCATCGACTGCGGCGGTGATCATAGTGACGGTCTGCGCCTGCGCATCCATGGCGTGGCGGATGCGTTCGGCGCTGGCTTGCACCTCGCCCACCGTATCGCGGATACGCTCGTTGGTTTCGACCGACTGGCGGGTCGACGCCTGGATGTCGGCGATCTTGCCAGCGATCTCGTCGGTGGCGCGGGCGGTCTGGTTGGCCAGGCTTTTCACTTCCTGCGCGACGACGGCGAAGCCGCGCCCGGCGTCCCCGGCGCGGGCGGCCTCGATCGTGGCGTTCAGGGCGAGCAGGTTGGTTTGCCCTGCAATGTCGCGGATCAGGCCCAGGATCGATTCGATCGACTTGGCATGGTCGGACAGGGTGGAGGACATGGACACCGCGTCACCTGACTGGGCGGATGCGCGCTGGGCGACCTCGGCCGCGCTCTCGACTTCGGTGCGGGCGTCCTCGATCGCGCGGATCAGGCCGGCCGACGTGCGGGCGGCCTCGCGCATGGCCAGCGCCGATTGTTCGGCGGCGGCGGCGACTTCGGACGCCTTGCCCAACATGCCCCGCGTGGCGGCGGAGGCGTCCTTGGCCTGTTCGCGCAGCGATTCGCCCAGTTTGGACGCGCCGTCGATCTCGCCCACGATGCGCTGTTCGAACAGGGTGCCGTAACGCTGGCGCTCGGCGCGCTGCGCTTCGGCCTGGTCGGTGGCCAGCACATTGCTCATGAAACCCGAATCGATCATCGCGATCTGCAACATCATGCGCAGCAGTCGGCGGCAACGCGGCCCGTCATCATGGCAGCGTTCCCAGATGATGTCGGTGATGCGCTCGTTGGCGGCGGCGACGGCGCTCAGAACCGCGCGCACTGACACGTCGTGCTTGCGGGCGTGGCGCACGCAATCGGAAGCCGACCGCGCCCAGCGCCCTTCGGCGAAATGCATCAGCTTTTCGCGGACATAGGTGTCGGCTTCGCGCTCGATTCGCGCGATGACGGCGCTGCCCAGCCGGTCCTGAAGCCCCGTTTCACGCATATAACTGGTGAAGAAGGCGGCGCCGACGCTGCCCAGATCGTCGCCGATCAATTCGCCCACTTCGCGCGCGGCGCGGGCGATGTCGCCGGTGGGATCGACCTCCGCCAGAAAATCCGATGTGGCGGCGGCGGAAGGAAGATTGGACGGCATGAAGGACGGTCCCTGCTGATGACGTGATCGGTGCGTGTTCGTCCTTTTAGCGCGCGTTGGTTAATCACTTCTTATGCCTGACCATATGCCCGGCTGGCCGACATGGCCAAAGGGGTAGCGGCAATCTCCCGCTTTCCGCTTCTTGCCCTCTTGGCGTATCGCACCTAAGGGGGGCGGACTCAGGGACACGTATCAGGGACTAGGGTAGACATGGCGCGATCCAACAGCCGGCCGCTCTCGCCGCATTTGACGATCTGGAAATGGGGACCGGCCATGGCCGTCTCCATCATGCACCGCGTAACGGGCAATGGCTTGGCTACCGCCGGCGCACTCGGCCTCATCTGGTGGCTGATGGCCGCCGCTACCGGGCCGGAGGCTTATGCGACCTTCGTGAAGTGCGCCACTTCGCCGATCGGCTATCTGGTGATGATCGGCCTTAGCTGGTTCTTCTTCCAGCATCTCTTCTCTGGCCTGCGGCACTTCGTGCTCGACATGGGCGCGGGTTACGAACTGAAGAACAACAAGTTGTGGTCGATCGCGACCTTCATCGCATCGCTGCTCGTGACCGGCCTCGTCTGGCTCACCATCTTCGGAAAGGCGCTCTGATGGGCAACGGTACTGGTATCGGTCGCGTCCGCGGCCTGGGCTCGGCCCGTCACGGCGCGCATCATTGGCTGGCTCAGCGCTACACCGCCGTCGGCAACCTGCTGCTGACGCTGTGGCTGCTGTTCAGCCTGCTCAGCCTGCCCGGCCTGGATTATGAAAGCGTCGTCGGCTGGATCGCCAACCCGGTGGTCGCGGTGCCGTTGATGCTGATGGTCGTCAGCATTTTCATGCACCTGCGCCTGGGGATGCAGGTGATGCTGGAGGATTATGTCCATGACAAGGGTCTGGCCTTCTTCTCCATGCTCGTCCTGAATTTCTATGCCTTTGGCGGCGCGGCCGCGGGCGTCTTCGCGATCGCCAAGATCGCCTTCATTGGGGTCGTCAAGCCATGACCGAAGCCTATAAGATCATCGACCACACCTACGACACGGTTGTCGTGGGCGCGGGCGGCTCCGGCCTGCGCGCGACCATGGGCAGCGCCGAGGCGGGCCTCAAGACCGCCTGCATCACCAAGCTGTTCCCGACACGCAGCCACACCGTCGCGGCGCAGGGCGGCATCGCCGCGTCGCTGGGCAATAACAGTCCCGACCACTGGACCTGGCACATGTACGACACCGTCAAGGGGTCCGACTGGCTGGGCGACCAGGACGCGATCGAATATATGGTGCGCGAAGCGCCGGCGGCCGTGATCGAACTGGAACATGCCGGCGTGCCGTTCAGCCGCAACGAGGACGGGACCATCTACCAGCGGCCCTTCGGCGGCCATATGCAGAATATGGGCGCCGGCCCGCCGGTGCAGCGCACCTGCGCCGCTGCCGACCGCACCGGCCACGCCATGCTGCACGCGCTCTATCAGCAGTCGCTGAAATATGACGCGGACTTTTACATCGAATATTTCGCCATCGACCTCATCATGGAAAATGGCGAATGTCGCGGCGTCATCGCCATCTGCATGGAGGATGGCTCAATCCATCGCTTCCGCAGCCATGCGGTCGTGCTGGCGACGGGCGGCTATGGCCGCGCCTATTTTTCCGCCACCTCGGCGCATAGCTGCACCGGCGACGGCGGCGGCATGGTGCTGCGCGCGGGCCTGCCGCTTCAGGATCTGGAGTTCGTGCAGTTCCACCCGACCGGCATCTACGGCGCGGGCGTGCTCATCACCGAAGGCGCGCGCGGCGAGGGTGGCTACCTCACCAACTCCGAAGGCGAGCGTTTCATGGAACGCTATGCCCCCTCGGCCAAGGATCTGGCGTCGCGCGACGTCGTGTCCCGCTCGATGGCGATGGAAATGCGCGAAGGGCGCGGCGTGGGCGAGCATAAGGATCATATCTTCCTGCACCTCGACCATATCGATCCCAAGGTGCTGGCCGAACGCCTGCCGGGCATCACCGAAAGCGGCAAGATTTTCGCGGGCGTCGACCTGACCCGCCAGCCGCTGCCCGTGACGCCGACCGTCCATTATAATATGGGCGGCATCCCCTGCAATTATCATGGTCAGGTCGTGACCAAGGTGGGCGACGATCCCGAAGTGATCGTGAAAGGCCTGTTCGCGGTCGGCGAAGCGGCCTGCGTGTCGGTCCATGGCGCCAACCGCCTTGGCTCCAACAGCCTCATCGACCTAGTCGTGTTCGGCCGTGCTACGGGCTTGTTCCTCAAGGACAATCTCAAGCCCAACGCGCCGCACAAGGCGCTGCCGGCCGATGCCGCGGACCTGGCGCTCTCGCGTCTCGACCATTATCGAAACGCCAAGGGCAGCACGCCGACGGCGGACATCCGCCTGGACATGCAGCGCACCATGCAGAAGCACGCCGCCGTGTTCCGCGACAGCGCGCTTCTGTCCGAAGGCGTTATCCAGATGCAGGCCGTCAACAAGCGGTTGCAGGACGTCAAGGTTTCGGATCGCTCGCTGATCTGGAACACCGACCTCATCGAGACGCTGGAGCTGGACAATCTGATGTGCCAGGCGATCTGCACGATGGAAGGCGCCGAAGCGCGCAAGGAATCGCGCGGCGCTCACGCGCATGAGGATTTCCCCAACCGCGACGACGAAAACTGGATGAAGCACACCATCAGCTGGTTCGAAGGCTGGGGCGGTTCGGGCGGCAAGGTGACGCTCGATTATCGCCCGGTCCACGACTATACGATGACCGACGAAGCGGAATATGTGAAGCCCAAGGCGCGCGTATATTAAAGGCCGCGATCTGGTGTGAATGCGGAATAGGGCGGGCCGGAAGGTCCGCCCTTTCTGTATCGCATCAGGCATCAGAACTTTGCGGCAGCATCCATCCGCTGATGGAATACGCACACAATGTCCACGCTATCATGGCCATGCGGATGATCCGACCCATCATCGGGCATGTCTTTTAGCCGCCAAAAAGACGTCGGAAACGAAATCTTCCGTAACGGCCTTCGCTGACCTTGCGCGCGGCAAATTCGCGGAAGCGATCGCCCGGCGCGATGGAGGTGGTCTTGCTGCTCATGACGCGATGCTACCAAATATTGGTAACCGTCTTAACCAAAGGGCAGCAGCCCCTCATAAACCTCTAGCCCCGGTTTCCCCACCACCGCGACACCCCGCCGCAACAGAAAGGCGTGCCGCACGATCTCCGCCTGCTGCTCTATGCCATAGCGGTCGAACGGTCGTCCCGGCACCACATCATAACCATAGCGGCAGAAGGGATGCCGCATCAGCGGCAGCCACCACTTTCCCGAACGCTGCGCCTGCCAAACATGGGTCATTTCGTGGATGAAATGCCCCTGCAAATGCAGCGGCCCGTCGCAAAAATCCGCGCAGAACAACCCGCCGTCAGGATGAAACCACAGGTCGCCATCCGGCGCCATCGTCACCCCTTTGGGCTGGAGCGGCCACCATTTGCGCTCATGCGCTCGCACCCGACTATAATCGATCGCCCCGCCGAACATGCCGCGCGCCAGCGCAACCTCCTGCGTTGTCAGCGCGCGGCTGGTCAATGGCCCTCGTGCCCCTCCGACTTGGCGGCGGCGGTCGCACCCGCCGCTTCGGGCTTGCGGATCACCGCGTCCACCAGCAGCCGGTCGCCATTGCCCATCAGGAAGGTGAGCTGCATCTTGCCCCGGCTGATCGCCGTATCGTTGACGCCCCACAGCATCAGATGTTTAGCCCCAGGCGCGAAGGCGACCGTTGCCTTGGGCGGCACGTCGACCTTGTCGACCGCCTGCATCGTCATCATCCCGTCCTTGTCGATACTCTCATGCATTTCGACCTTGAGCGCATAGTCGGTCAGCACGCCGCGCAGCTGCGTGCCCGCGTCGCCGCCATGGATAACGAAATAGCCGGCCGAGGGCGTGTCCTTATTGGGCGACAGCCGCACCCAGGCCTGGTCGATATAGCTGGGGGCAGGATCGCCGCAGGCGCTGAGCAGCATCGGTGCGGCAAGGGCGAAGAGGATAAGGGGCGCGCGCATTGGATGCTCCATGACTGTCTCGTTTCCGGTCGCCCGCATAGGTAATCGTCACAACTTCTTGTGCCAAGCGAAAGCGCGCCTATATCCCACCTGCAAACCGGCCTTGCCTTGGCGCTTATGTGAGGTATTGGGCCGTCAACCGCTGAATAGAATTTGGGGTTCAAAGAGGACACAATGGCAAAAGTAATCGGTATCGACCTTGGCACCACCAACAGCTGCATCGCCGTCATGGACGGCGGCAAGCCCAAGGTCATCGAAAATGCAGAAGGTGCGCGCACCACGCCCTCGATCGTCGCCTTCGCCAAGGATGGCGAGCGCCTGATCGGTCAGCCGGCCAAGCGCCAGGCTGTCACCAATGGCGACAACACGATTTTCGCGGTGAAGCGCCTGATCGGCCGCCGCTTCGACGATCCCATGACCAAGAAGGACATGGAACTCGTCCCCTATGACATCGCCAAGGGTCCGAATGGCGACGCCTGGGTCAAGGCCGGTGGCGAGGATTACAGCCCGTCGCAGATCAGCGCGTTCATCCTGCAGAAGATGAAGGAAACCGCCGAATCCTATCTGGGCGAAACGGTCACGCAGGCGGTCATCACCGTTCCCGCCTATTTCAACGACGCCCAGCGTCAGGCGACCAAGGACGCCGGCCAGATTGCGGGCCTCGAAGTCCTGCGCATCATTAATGAGCCGACCGCGGCCGCCCTTGCATACGGGCTGGACAAGCAGGACGGCAAGACGATCGCGGTCTATGACCTTGGCGGCGGCACGTTCGACATCTCGATCCTGGAGATCGGCGACGGCGTGTTCGAAGTGAAGTCGACCAATGGCGACACCTTCCTTGGCGGCGAGGATTTCGACGCCAAGGTCGTGCAGTTCCTGGCCGACGACTTCAAGAAGACCGAGAGCATCGATCTGACAAAGGACAAGCTGGCCCTCCAGCGTCTGAAGGAAGCCGCGGAAAAGGCGAAGATCGAACTATCGTCGGCCCAGTCGACCGAAGTCAACCTGCCTTTCATCACCGCCGACCAAAATGGTCCCAAGCATCTGGTCAAGACGATCACCCGCGCCGATCTGGAGCGTATGGTCGCCGACCTCATCAAGCGGACCATGGAACCGTGCAAGAAGGCGATGGCCGACGCGGGCGTTTCGGCGAGCGAGATCAGCGAAGTGGTGCTGGTGGGCGGCATGACCCGGATGCCCAAGGTGCGCGAAGCCGTGAAGGAGTTCTTCGGCAAGGAACCGCATACCGGCGTGAACCCCGACGAAGTCGTCGCCATGGGCGCGGCGATCCAGGCGGGCGTGTTGCAGGGCGACGTCAAGGACGTGCTGCTGCTCGATGTGACGCCGCTGTCGCTGGGCATCGAGACGCTCGGTGGCGTGTTCACCCGTATGATCGACCGCAACACGACGATCCCCGCCAAAAAGTCGCAGGTCTATTCGACCGCCGACGACAATCAGCAGGCGGTGACGATCCGCGTGTTCCAGGGTGAGCGGGAAATGGCGGCGGACAACAAGATCCTGGGCCAGTTCGACCTGCTCGGCATCCCGCCGGCGCCGCGGGGCGTGCCGCAGATCGAAGTCACGTTCGACATCGACGCCAACGGCCTGGTCAATGTGTCGGCCAAGGACAAGGGCACCGGCAAGGAACAGCAGATCCGCATCCAGGCGTCGGGTGGCCTCAGCGATTCCGACATCGACCAGATGGTCAAGGATGCCGAGCGTTTCGCCGAGGACGACAAGAAGCGTCGCGAGGCGGCCGAGGCGAAGAACAACGCCGAGAGCCTGGTCCACACGACCGAAGCGCAGCTGGCCGAACATGGCGACAAGGTCGACGCCAGCCTGAAGGGCGAGATCGAAACCGCGATCGCCGACACCAAGGCGGCGATCGAGGGCGGCGAGCCCGAAGCGATGAAAGCCAAGGCGCAGGAACTCGCGACCGTCGCGATGAAGCTGGGCCAGGCGATCTACGAGAAGGAGCAGGCTTCGGCCGCTGCTCCGGGTGCGGATGCGCCTAAGGCTGACGATGATGTCGTTGACGCCGAATTCTCGGAAGTCGACGAAAACAACAAGGCATAATCTATGCCCATCGCCCGTCATGCCGGTACGAACCGGGGTGACGGGCGAAGCGGGCGGGAGCCTCTATGACGACCGAAGTTGATTATTACGAGTTGCTCGAAATCGAGCGCACGGCTGACGGAGGCGCCATCAAAAGCGCCTATCGCAAAATGGCGATGAAATATCACCCGGACAAGACCGGGGGATGCACCGACAGCGAAGCGAAGTTCAAGGCCGTGTCGGCGGCTTACGACTGCCTGAAAGATCCGCAAAAGCGCGCGGCCTATGACCGGTTCGGCCATGCGGCCTACACCCAGCAACAGCAGGGCGGCGGCGGCGGTTTTCACGGCGGCGGCGCAGGCGGCTTTTCCGACTTGGGCGATATTTTCGAAACCATTTTCGGCCAGTCCGGCTTTGGCGGGCAGGGTGGCGGGCGTCAGGCCAATCGTCGCGGCGCGGACCTGCGCTACGACATGGAGATCACGCTGGACGAAGCCTATCATGGCAAGAAGACAGAGATCGAGATCGAGGTGTCCACGGCCTGCGATAGTTGCGAGGGATCGGGCGCGCAGCCCGGCACCGGGGTCAAGAGCTGCGGCACGTGCAAGGGCCATGGCCAGGTCCGCGCGCAGCAGGGCTTTTTCGTGGTCGAACGCACCTGTCCGTCCTGCCATGGCGCAGGTCAGGTGATCGAAAGCCCGTGCCGCTCCTGCCGGGGCGAAGGCCGGGTGGACAAGCCCAAGAGTCTGTCGGTCAATATCCCGGCCGGTGTTGACGAAGGCACGCGCATTCGCCTGTCGGGCGAGGGCGAGGCTGGCGCGCGCGGCGCACCGGCGGGTGACCTCTATATCTTCCTGCATGTGAAGCGGCACGGCCTGTTCGAACGCGACGGCACGACGTTGTTCTGTCGCGCGCCGGTCAGCTTCACGACGGCGGCGCTGGGGGGATCGATTGAAGTGCCGGGCCTGGACGGCCTGCGGCATGAGATCAAGATTCCCAGCGGCATTCAGTCGGGCAAGCAGATTCGCCAGCGTGGCGGCGGTATGCCGGTGCTGAACGGCCGGGGTCAGGGCGATCTGGTCGTCCAGATCGACGTCGAGACGCCGACCCGCCTGACCGCGAAGCAGAAGGAACTGCTTGAAGCCTTCCGCGAGACCGAAACCGGCGAGGAATGTCCGCAGGTCAGCGGCTTCTTCTCCAAACTCAAGGATTTGTGGGCGGATTGATCCTTAAAAAAGATGCCGTTCGATTCGAGTAGCCTTCGAGCCTGTCGAGAAGGCGTATCGAGAATGGGTCTCGACAAGCGCGAACCGAACGGATGTCTTACAAGGACCGTCGCTCCCGCCGCGCCCACCAGTAGAAGGGCAGGCCGGCCGCCATCAGCAAGACGCTCGACCCGCTGGCCGCCAGTCCCGCGCCCCACAGCGTCCAGAGCGCATAGCCAAGCCCGATGACCGCCGCCGGCGCCACCAGCCGGAAACGCAGGCTCGCCAACGCGCACCCGACATAGAGCCACAAGGTCGCCGATGTCGCCAGCAGCGCCATCGCCGTGAACAGCGCCACCAGCCCCTGCAAACTATTGGCGACCAGCAACAGGCTGGCCAATGTCGTGGACAGGATCAACCCGCGCACCGGCGTCCCTTTGGCGTCGGTGCCAGCCAGCCAGCGCGGCAATTCGCCCGCCCGCGCCATCGCCAAAGGGACTTCGCCCTGAAGCAAAGTCCAGCCATTGAGCGCGCCCAGGCAACTGACGACCACGAAGATCGCGATGTAGCGCGCTGGTCCCGCCGACCAATAATGGCTGACGAACGCGGCGAAGGGCGACCCGGTCTGCGTTTCCGCCGCTGGCAGCGTGAGCGCGATGCCTGAACAGACCAGCAGGTATATCAGCCCCGTCCCCGCCGTGCCGATCAATGTCGCGCGCGGGATGGTGCGCGCAGGATCGCGCACCTTGTCGGCTGCGACGCTGGCGGATTCGAACCCCAGCAACGCCCACAGGGTCAACGCCGCCGACGCGGTGATCCCCGCGCCGGTCAGGCCTTGCGCGGGAAAAGGCGCGACCTGCGCCTCGCCGCTGGAGAGGATCAGCACCAGCAACACCATGACGACGATGATGGGGATCAGCTTGACGCAGGTGGTGGCGATCTGCGTCATGCCCGCCGCCCGCGCGCCGATCAGGTTGATGCCGGTCATCGCCCAGAGGAAGGCGATCGAGCAGATTGCGCCCATACCCGGCGCAGCGAGCGCAGGCAGCACGCTGCTCAGGTTCGCGGTCGCCGCCACCGCGATGGTGACGTTGGTGATGATGATCGACACCCAGTAGATCCAGCCGATCGCAAAGCCCGCCAGCGGGCCATAGGCGCGCGCGATCATCTGCGATGCATTGGCGTCGGGCATGGCGACGGTCATCCGGGCGATGACGAAGGCCAGCACCAGCGACCCAGCGATGGTGAAGACCCACCCCGCCACCGCATCCCAGCCGAACGGCGCGAGCGCCGCGGGCAGCAGGAACACGCCCGACCCGATCATATTGCCCATGACCAGCGCAATGCAGGCGGCCAGGCCCAGGGTGCGGGCGGAGGAAGGGGGCGAAGGCGCGGCGATGTCGGGGGCTGGCATGGGCGGATGCTAACGGGGGCGGGGGACGATGGCTAGGGTCGGTTGTTGCACGGGGAGGGGAGGATGGGTGGTTTACGGCCATGCCCCCGCCAGCGGGAGTGGGACACGTCCTCGGTCGCTACCAGACCAACCCGCTACGCCGACTTACATTAACTGCAATCGCCTCGACCCGCATTGCATTTGCGAAAGCGCGACCGGAAGCCCAGATGAACCTTGATGTTGCAACGCAGCAAAATCTATCAATCGAGGCTCCACGATGTTTTCCCTGCTGTCGCTTTATTTCGCCTATCGCCGTGACGTCGTCATCGGCGAACGCTATATGGCCGGCCTCGCCAAGGCGCAGACGCCGGTCGAGGACGATGTGACCCCGATCCCGCTCGCAGCCTGACGCAAAAAGGGCGACCGATGGGCCGCCCTTTTTTCGTCTGATACTGGTCGCGCCGGGTCAGGCGGCCAGGAACATGTCTGGATCGAGCGCCATAAGCGCATCGGCGCCGCCCTCAATCTTGCGACGCAGCGACCCTGCATCGGGCATGATCCGTTCCGCATAGAAGCGCGCCGTCACCAGCTTGGCTTCCAGATACTGCGCGTCCCCTTCGCCCGCTTCCAGCAGCGTCACCGCCGCCTTGCTCATGCGCAGCCACATCAGGCCGGTCGCGACGATGCCCATGATGTGCATATAATGATGCGCGCCCGCCCCGGCATGGTCGGGGTTCTTCATCGCATTCTGCATCAGCCACATGGTCGCCGCGCCCAACTGGCCGCTCGCCTTTTCCAGCGCCTCGGCAAAGCTGCTCAGCTTCTCATGCCCCTTCGCGTCGGCCACTTCGTCCGCCACGATCTTCAGGAACGCCTGGAGCGCCCGCCCGCCGTTCATCGGCAGCTTGCGGCCGACCAGGTCCATCGCCTGCACGCCATTGGTGCCTTCGTAAATCTGGGCGATACGGGCGTCGCGGACATACTGTTCCACGCCATTTTCCCAGATATAGCCATGGCCGCCGAACACCTGCTGGCAGGCGACCGCCACGTCGAAGCCCTTGTCGGTGCCATAGCCCTTGATCACCGGGGTCAGCAGGGTGATGAGATCGTCGGCGCTCTGCCGCTCTTCGGGGGTGGCGGCATGGTGCGACAGGTCGACCTGCAATGCGCCCCACAGGATGAAGGCGCGCAATCCTTCGGTGATCGCCTTGGCCTCCATCAGCATCCGGCGCACGTCGGGATGGACGAACAGCGTGTCGGCCTTCTCGTTCGGCTCCTTCGGCCCGGTCAGCGCCCGGCCCTGACGGCGATCCTTCGCATAATGGACCGCATTCTGGAACGCGATCTCCGCCTGGCCCAGCCCCTGCAGGCCCACGCCCAGCCGCGCGGCGTTCATCATGATGAACATCGCGGCCAGGCCCTTATTCTCCTCGCCCACGATCCAGCCGGTCGCGCCGTCATAATTCATGACGCAGGTGGCGTTGCCGTGAATGCCCATCTTATGCTCGATCGACCCGCAGGACACGGCGTTGCGGTCGCCCACTGTCCCGTCGTCATCGACGAACAGCTTGGGCACGACGAACAGCGAAATACCCTTGCTGCCTTCGGGCGCGTCGGGCGTTTTGGCCAGGACCAGGTGGATGATATTTTCCGACAGGTCATGTTCGCCCGCCGAAATGAAGATCTTTGTGCCGGTGATGCTGTAGCTGCCATCGGCCTGTGGTACCGCCTTGGTCTTGATGAGGCCCAGGTCCGTGCCGCAATGCGGTTCGGTCAGGTTCATCGTGCCGGTCCATTCGCCCGACACCATCTTGGGAATATAGCGCTGCTGCAATTCGGCGCTGCCCTTGGCGATCAGCGCCGCGACCGCGCCGGCGGTCAGGCCGTGATACATTTCAAACGCCTGGTTGGCCGACAGCACATATTCGTCCACCGCCGTCGCCAGCACGCTGGGCAGGCCCTGGCCGCCAAATTCCGCCGGGCCGTGGATCGTCGTCCATCCGCCCGCGACGAACTGGTCGAACGCCGCCTTGAAGCCGGTCGGCGTCGTCACGCTGCCGTCCGGATGCCGGGTGCAGCCTTCCTTGTCGCCCACCGCGTTCAGCGGGAACAGCACTTCGGCCGCCATCTTGCCGCCTTCGGTCAGGATCGCCTCGACCAGGTCTGGGGTGGCGTTCTCGAAGCCGGGCAGATTGGCGTAGCGGTCCAGCCCGACCACATGGTCCAGCACGAAACGGGTGTCGCGAACGGGGGCGGCATAGCTGGGCATGATCTTCTCCTGCGATATTTTTATTGAAGGGTAGGGGAGGGAATTAGCGCTGTTCGATGGTCGCGACGAAGGCGTCCAGTTCGGCGATGGCGGCGTCGATATCTTCTTTCTGCCGGGTCAAAAGGTCGATTCGCGCCTTGCATTTGTCCACGGTGACGCGACGCTGGGCCTCATGCTCTTCGTCGGCGTCGTAGAGATCGATCATCTCGCGGATTTCGGTCAGGCTGAAACCGACGCGCTTGCCGCGCAAAATCCAGGCGAGCCGGGCGCGGTCGCGCCGCGAATAGATGCGGGCCAGCCCCTGCCGTTCCGGCGAGATCAGCCCCTCATCCTCATAGAAGCGCAGCGCGCGCGCGGTCACGCCGAACTCTTCGGACAGGTCGGTGATGCTGTAGCTCTGCCGTTCGCTATGGTCGGGCAGTTCGATGCCGGCGATGCTGCTGCGGTTGTTCATGCCGAAAGATGTAATCGAGCTTTACGTTTACGTCAAGGTGAGTGAATGGACAGGTTGGACCTTTTGACCGGATGACAGAACGCCCCGTCGCCGCTAGGGAAGCGCCATGATGGGGGCGATCAGACAATCGGAAAGGGCGCGCGGGCTGTTGGCCGCACTGGCGCTCCTCGTCCTCGCCATCCAGTTGATCGCGCCCGCCGGCTTCATGCCGGTTCGCACCGCAACGGGCGTCGTGGTGACGCTTTGCACCGGGCAGGGTGCGGTCAATGTCGTGGTCCCGCGCGGGGAAGCGCCGGGCAAGCAAGGCCAGCCGGACGATGGCATGACCGGGCAGCAGCATTGCCCCTTCGCCGCCTCGGTCCAGCCGCTCGTGCCGCCGCTCGTCGTCGCCGACCTGTCGCTCCCGGCCTGGCAGATCGCCTTCGGCCCAATCGCCTTCGCGCTCAAGACCGGCGTCATCACCCGCCTCGCCGCGCCGCCGCCGCCCTCATCAGGGCCGCCCACGACTTTCTGAACGCTATCGCCACCTCTCACCGTTCGGGCTGAGCCTGTCGAAGCCCCGTCCTTTTCTTGACGAAAAGCGCGGCTCTCTTCGCGAAGCGCCTGATCAACGGTCCTGAAGTGGCATGACCTGATCGTCGCGCCCGCGCGCCGATCCTGCATTACCCGTTTTCAGAAAGTCGTTCCATGCGTCACATCCACGCCATGCGCAGCCTGCCGCTGTGCGCCCTCATTCTTGCCCTCTCCGCCGCCCCGGCCTTCGCCGACGAAGCCGACCACAGCGCCATCATCGTCACCGCCAGTCCCGCTGTCGAAGCCGCCGCTGCCCGCGTGCAGCGCACCCCCGGTGGCGTCGATGTCGTTGCCGCGGAAGCGTTCGAAAACAAACTCGCCGTCTCCCTGCGCGATGCGCTCGCCTTTTCGCCCGGCGTCTATACGCAGCCGCGTTTCGGGCAGGAGGTGCGGATATCGATCCGCGGGTCGGGCCTGTCGCGCGGCTATCATATGCGCGGGCTGACGCTGTTGCAGGATGGCGTGCCGATCAATAGCGCCGACGATAATGGCGATTTCCAGGAACTGGACCCGCAGGTTTTCCAGCATATCGAGGTCTATCGCGGCGGCAATGCGCTGCGTTACGGCGGGTCGACGCTGGGCGGGGCGATCAATGCGGTGACCCCGACCGGCCGCAATACGCCCGGCGCGGAAGTCCGCATCGACGGCGGCAGCTTCGACACGCTGCGCGGCAAGATCGCCTATGGCTATGCCGACGATCATGGCGACGCCTATGCCGCGCTGACGGCCGACCGCTCCGACAGCGACCGCATCCATGGCGATCGTAAGGCGCTGCGTTTCAACGGCAATATCGGGCTGAGGCTCAGCGACCATATCGAAACCCGCTTCTATGCCAGCGCCCAGACGATCTGCCAGAAACTCGCCGGTGCGCTGAGCGAGAAGAACGCGCTGACCAATCCGGCCAAAGGCAATGTCGTCGGCGATCAGGCCCGCAACATCGATTCGATCCGCTTGCAGAACCGCACCACGGTCGATCTGGCGCACGGCCAACTGGCCTTCGGCGGCTTCTTCAACGCGAAATCGCTCGACCATCCCATCTATCAGGTGATCGACCAGACGTCGCAGGTCTGGGGCGGCTTCGTCAGCCTCGACCTGGTGGGCGATGTGGGCGGTCTGCCGGTGGAACTGACGCTGGGCAGCCAGGCGCGATTCGGCAATGGCACATCGCGGCAATTCGTCAATATTGGCGGCAAGCCCGGCGCGCCCACCGCCTATCAGCGGCCCAGCGCGCAGACCATCAACAGCTATGGCGAGGTGCGCGTCGCGCCTTTGCCGGGCCTGTGGCTGATCGCGGGCGGCCTCCACAGCCATGGCGAGCGCAAGATCGACAATCGCTTCGCCCCCGCGCGCAGCGGTAAGGCCAGTTTCGACAGCTTCGCGCCGAAACTGGGCCTGCTCTATCAACCCGCCGATACCCTGCAATTCTATGCCAATGTCAGCCGCTCGGTCGAAATGCCGGGCTATGCCGAATTGAGCCAGACGCCGGCCGGCGGCGTGCCGGGCTTCACCCCGGTCGGCCTGCAAAAGGCGTGGACGGCGGAGGTCGGCACGCGCGGCGCGATGGGCATCGCCCGATGGGATATCAGCCTCTACCGCGCCGACATAAGGGGGGAGATGCTGCAATATAGCGTGGTGCCGGGCACGATCCCCGCCGCCACTTTCAACGCCGATCGCACCCGGCACCAGGGGTTGGAGGCGGGGCTGGACCTGGCATTCGCGCCTTGGGCGACGCTGCGGCAGGTCTATCAATATAGCGACTTCCGATTCCGCGACGACGCACAGTTCGGCGACAACCGCCTGCCGGTGATCCCGCGCCACGCCTATCGTGCGGAACTCCAGCTAGGCACGGATCGCCTGTCCGTCTCGCCCGTGGTCGAATGGCTGCCGCAGGGCGCCTGGGTCGATTATGCCAATACGAAGCGCGTGGGCGGCTATGCGATGTTGAACCTGGGCGCGCAGGCGCAGCTACGCGATGGCGTGACCCTGTTCCTCGACGCCCGCAACCTGACCGCCCGCCGCGCGATCGGCGATATCAGCGCGCTCGTCCGCTACACGCCGGACAATGCCGCCACCACCGCCGACGAAGGCAGCGCCGCCTTCTATCCCATCGAACGCCGCGCCATTTATGGCGGCGTGCGCGCGCGCTTCTGATGGAGGGCGGAACCATGGCGGGAGGCGCATTCTACCGGGCGATGTGGCGCTGGCATTTCTATGCCGGACTGATCGTGCTCCCTATATTGGCGCTGATGGCAGTGACCGGCGCGCTCTATCTCTACAAGCCGGAGCTGGAGGCGGCGCTCTATCCGGTGCGGATCGCCGCGCCGCCGGATGCGCGGACCCTGCCGCCCTCGCAAATCATTACGATAACGCAACGAATATCGGGCGATCCGGTCACCCAATTGCTGATCCCGGCCGCCCGGACGGAAAGCTGGCGGGTGACGACCAAAGCCGAAAACGGCGATTCAACTGTCCAACTCGTTGACGCATTTGACGGCCATATTCTGGGCGTGATCCACCGCGGCGGCGTCATGAAGACGATCAAGGATCTGCACAGCCTGGCGCTGACCGGCCCGATCGGCAACCGGTTGGTGGAGGTCGTCGCGGGCTGGGCGATCATCTTGTGCGTCACCGGCGTCTATCTGCGCTGGCCCCGCCGCGGGCAGCCCGCATTGGCGTTACGAGGCCGACCGACCGGGCGGCTGTTCTGGCGCGACCTGCATGGCACGCTGGGCTTTCTGTCGGCGGGGATCATCCTGTTCCTCGCGGTGACCGGGATGCCCTGGACCGACATCTGGGGCGGGGGATTGCGCGCCGTCGTCGCCGCCAACGACTGGGGCCGCCCGAAAATGGCGGTCATCCCCTTGACCGCCCCGGCCAGGGACGCGCTCCCCTGGACCCTGCGCGAAGGCGGCGGCGCGGCGGGCGCGCCTGGCGACATTGGCGTCGATGCGGTCGCCCGGATCGCCGCGATGCGCGGGCTGCGTCATGGCTATCAGATCATCCTGCCGTCCCATCCCGGCGCGCCCTATCTGGTCGCGAGCCTGGTGCAACGCGCCGACGACGCCCGCGCCCTCACTATCGACGCGGCCAGCGGCGCGGTTGTGCAGGATATCGACTGGCGCATGTTCGGTCCGGGGGCGAAAGCGGTCGAATGGGGCATCGCCGCCCATCAGGGCCAGCAATATGGCGAGGCCAATCGCCTGCTGATGCTGGCGGGCTGCCTCTGCCTGCTGGCGCTGTGCGTCACCGCGCCGATCCTGTGGTGGAAGCGGCGCAAGCATGGCCGCCTGCACCCGCCGCCCGCCTCCACGCCCGCGACCCGGCGCATGGTCGCGGCGCTGATGCTGGGACTGGGCATATTCTTCCCGCTCACCGGCCTGTCGATGCTGGCCGCTCTGGCGGGGGAATGGCTGGTCGGGCAGGTGCGGATGGCCTGACCGCCATTTCATTTCCGGTCCCGACGCACTATGGGCGATGCCATGATCCGCCTGTCCGGCCTGAAACTGCCCCTCGACCATCCGGCCGAAGCGATGCCCGCCGCCATCTGCGACCGCCTTGGCCTGGACCCGCACGAACTGCGCGGCCACAGCCTGGTGCGGCGCGGCAACGACGCCCGCCGCCGCAGCGCGATTCTGCTGGTCTATACGCTCGATATCGATGTCGTGGACGAAGCCGCCGTGCTGGCCCGCTTCGCCGACGACCATGACGTCCGGCTTACGCCCGACACCAGCTATAAATTCGTCACCCACGCGCCCGACGGCTGGCAGGGTAAGCGCCCGGTCGTTATCGGCGCGGGGCCATGCGGCCTGTTCGCGGGCTTGATCCTGGCGCAAATGGGCTTTCGTCCGATCATCCTTGATCGCGGCAAGGTGGTGCGCGAACGGACCAAGGACACCTGGGGCCTGTGGCGCCGCGCCGAGCTGAACCCGGACAGCAATGTCCAGTTCGGCGAGGGCGGGGCAGGCACCTTCTCTGACGGCAAACTCTATTGCCGGGTGAAAGACCCGCGCTTCCTGGGCCGCAAGGTGCTGGAGGAATTCGTCGCCGCGGGTGCGCCCGACGACATCCTGTGGGAAGCGCATCCCCATATCGGCACCTTCCGCCTTGTCACCATGGTCGAGGCGATGCGGCGGCAGATCGAATCGCTGGGCGGCGAATATCGCTGGCAGCATCGGGTGGATGATCTGGTGCTGGAACGCACCGGCGAGGGCGAACAGCGCTTGCGCGGCCTCGTCCTCCACGATGGCAGCGTGATCGACACCGACCATGTCGTGTTGGCCGTCGGACACAGCGCCCGGCCGACCTTCGAGATGCTGCACGGCCGCGGCGTCCATATCGAGTCCAAGCCTTTTTCGATCGGCGTGCGGATCGAACATCCACAAAGCTGGGTTGATCGCGCCCGCTACGGCCATTGCGCCGGGCATCCCGATCTGGGCGCGGCCTCCTACAGCCTGGCCCATCATTGCGCCAATGGCCGCACCGTCTACAGCTTCTGCATGTGTCCGGGCGGCCGCGTCGTCGCCGCCACGTCGGAAGAAGGGCGCGTCGTCACCAACGGCATGAGCCAATATAGCCGCGCGGAATTCAACGCCAATTCCGGTTTGGTCGTCGGCATCGACCCGGCGCGCGACTATCCCGACGGGCCGCTGGCCGGGATCGACCTGCAACGGCATTGGGAATCGATGGCCTATGTTGCGGGCGGCTCTTGCTACTGGGCGCCGGGGCAGACCGTGGGCGATTTTCTGGCTCGCCGACCCTCGACGCAGCTGGGCGATGTCGTGCCATCCTACAAGCCGGGCGTGACCCCCACCGACCTGGCGCGCTGCCTGCCCGACTATGTGATAGAAGCCTTCCACGAAGCGATGCCCGCCTTCGGCCGCCAGATCGCCCATTACGACCATCCCGATGCGGTGATGACGGGCGTGGAAACGCGCACCTCCTCGCCCATCCGCATCACGCGGGGCAAGGATTTCCAGAGCCTCAACGTGACCGGCCTCTACCCGGCGGGGGAAGGCGCGGGCTATGCCGGCGGCATCCTGTCCGCCGCGATCGATGGCATCAAGGTCGCCGAAGCGGTCGCCTGCACCATGGGATAAATGCATATTAAGGATTCGCGCGGGCATGGCGCTTGACGGACCCGCAAGCTTCCGCAACCTTGTGAAGATGACACCGATCGAACGCGCCGCCCGCGCCCTGTGCGCCCTTGACGGCAAGACCGAAGACACAGCCGTAGAAGGGGGGCTATTGTGGCACGGCTACATGGCTCAGGCCCTCGCCGTGATAGAGGCTCTGCATGAACCCAGCGCGTGGATGAGCGAGGCGGGAGCGGAACTGATACAGAATATCAGCCCGGACGAGCCGTTCTCGGCGCATCAGGCCGACGCCGCCAATGTATGGCGCATCATGATCGGCGCGATGAGGAAGGATATTCCCTAAACGGGCGGCCGCAGATGGAACGCGCACGGACTGCACGGGGCCACGGGCGCGTGCCAATCCCATGCGCGCGCCTGCGACGGCAATGGGTCATCATGATGGGAAAATTCTGGATGCCCGACAAGGACTCGAACCTTGATTGACGGAGTCAGAGTCCGCTCTCTTACCATTAGAGGATCGGGCATCAGCCAAGCGCGTGTCTCGCTTGGGAGGCCGCAAATAAGCGCGGTTCTGGCGATGGTCAAGGGGTTTGTGAAACGGATCGACGCACTTTTTTGCAAGTCGGCTGCCGATTTTTTCCCGTAAAAAGAAAGCCCGCCGGAGCGCGTGAAGCGTCCGGCGGGCATGAGCTTCTCTCCCTTGCGGGAGCGAATGGCATGGGAGCCGCCACCTATATAGGAAGCGCCTCCCATGCTTTCAAAGGGCTTATTCGCCGTCGCTCTTCAGCAGGTAATCGCCCGCGTCCGCGTCGGTGCCGTGGGTTTCGCCTTCAAGAGCGGCCAGCGGATCATTGCCGATCGCCGCTTCTGGACCCTGCGCCAGTTCGGCCGCACGTTCGGCGGCAGCCGACTTGGGTGCGATCAGGTCCACCTGGCTGGACGCGCGCAGCGCGGCCCGCAGCGCCGCGTCACGCGACGAGGCGGCTACGCGCAGGCGGTTCATGCCGGCGCCGGTGCCCGCCGGGATCAGGCGGCCGACAATGACGTTTTCCTTGAGACCGACCAGCGTGTCCTTCTTGCCCTGTACCGCCGCTTCCGTGAGGACGCGGGTGGTTTCTTGGAAGGACGCCGCCGAGATGAACGAGCGGGTCTGGAGCGACGCCTTGGTGATGCCCAGCAGCACCGGCTTGCCCGCGGCGGGCGCGAAGCCCGGCTGGAGCTTGGCGTTGATCTCGTCCATCTCCTCGCGGTCGATCTGCTCGCCCACCAGCAAGGTGGTGTCGCCGGATTCGATGATCTCGACCTTTTGCAGCATCTGACGAACGATCGTTTCGATGTGCTTGTCGTTGATCTTCACACCCTGCAAGCGATAGACTTCCTGGATTTCGGCCACCAGATATTCGGCCAGCGGCTCGATACCCAGCACTTCCAGAATGTCGTGCGGATCGGGCGAACCGCCGATCAGGTTGTCGCCGCGCTTGACGAAATCGCCTTCCTGAACGTCGATCACCTTGCTCTTGGGGATCAGATATTCGACCGGCTCGCCGCCATCTTCCGGATTGATGGCGATCTTACGCTTCGCCTTGTAATCCTTCAGGAACTGGACGCGGCCCGACACCTTGGCAATGATCGCATTGTCCTTGGGCTTGCGGGCTTCGAACAGTTCGGCGACGCGCGGCAGACCACCGGTGATGTCGCGGGTCTTGGCCGCTTCACGGCTGACACGCGCCAGCACGTCACCGGCCTGCACCTGGGCGCCATCATCGACCGACAGGGTCGCCCCCACCGCCAGCATGTAGCGAGCGGCTTCGCCGGACTGGTCGTCCAACAGGGTGAGGCGCGGGCGAAGGTCTTCCTTGGTGCGGGCGGCGCCACGATGTTCCGTCACGACGCGCTGGGCGATGCCGGTGGCTTCGTCGGTCTGCTCGGTCAGCGTCTTGCTGTCGATCAGGTCGACATATTTCACGATGCCGGGCTTTTCCGTGATCACCGGCATGGTGAACGGGTCCCATTCGGCGAAACGCTCGCCCTTCTTGATCGCGTCGCCATCCGCAAACAGGATGGTGGCGCCATAAGGCAGACGATGGGTTTCGCGCTCGCGGCCTTCGCTGTCGATGATCGCGATCTCGCCGTTGCGGGCGAGCGACAGGCGACGGCCCTGCTTGTCGGTGATGGTCGGCATGTCGCGCAGTTCGATCGTGCCGTCCGCCATCGATTCCAGGTTTGACGTTTCGTTGAAATTCGCCGCACCGCCGATGTGGAAGGTCCGCATGGTGAGCTGCGTGCCCGGCTCGCCGATGGACTGCGCCGCGATGACGCCGACCGCTTCGCCGATATTCACCGGCGTACCGCGGGCCAGGTCACGGCCGTAGCATTTGCCGCAAACGCCCATCCGGCTTTCGCAGATCAGCGGGCTGCGGATCTTGACCGCCTGGGTGCCGATGGCCTCGATCTTCGCGATCATCGGTTCGTCCAGCAGGGTGCCGATCGGGATGACGACGCTGCCATCCTTGCTGTCGACGATGTCCTGCGCCGTGGTGCGGCCCAGAATGCGCTCGCCCAGCGAGGCGATGACGCTGCCGCCCTGGACGATCGCCTTCATCTCCAGCGCCTTTTCGGTGCCGCAATCTTCCTCGACGATCGTGCAGTCCTGCGACACGTCGACCAGACGGCGGGTCAGGTAACCCGAATTCGCCGTCTTGAGCGCCGTATCCGCCAGGCCCTTGCGCGCGCCGTGGGTCGAGTTGAAATATTCAAGGACGGTCAGGCCTTCCTTGAAGTTCGAGATGATCGGCGTTTCGATGATCTCGCCCGACGGCTTGGCCATCAGGCCGCGCATACCCGCCAGCTGCTTCATCTGGGCCTGCGAACCACGCGCACCGGAATGCGCCATCATGTAGATCGAGTTGATCTGCGCGAGGCGACCGGTTTGCGGATCCTTGGGCTGGGCCTTGATCTCGTCCATCATGGCGTTCGCGACCTGATCGCCGCAACGGCTCCAGGCGTCGATCACCTTGTTGTATTTTTCCTGCTGGGTGATCAGGCCGTCCTGATATTGCTGCTCGTAATCGGCCACCAGCGCCTTGGTTTCGGCGACGGTGCCTTCCTTGCTGTCCGGGATCACCATGTCGTCCTTGCCGAACGAGATGCCGGCCTGGAATGCGTGACGGAAGCCCAGGCTCATGATGGCGTCGGCGAACAGAACCGTGTCCTTCTGGCCGGTATGACGATAGACCTCGTCGATCACGTCGCCCACGTCCTTCTTGGTGAGCAGGCGATTGACGACGTCGAAGGGCACCTTGTGCGACTTGGGCAGGCATTCGCCCAGCAACATACGGCCCGGCGTGGTTTCGTAGCGCTTGAGATAGGCGTTACCCGCCTCGTCGGTCTGCGGCACGCGGCTGATGACCTTGGAATGCAGCGTCACGGATTTGGTGAAGAGGGCCTGATGCACTTCCTGCATGTCCGACAGCAACATGCCTTCGCCCGGCTCGCCTTCGCGTTCCATCGACAGATAATAGATGCCCAGCACCATGTCCTGCGACGGCACGATGATCGGCTTGCCGTTGGCGGGCGACAGGATGTTGTTGGTGGACATCATCAGCACGCGCGCTTCCAGCTGGGCTTCCAGCGAGAGCGGAACGTGGACGGCCATCTGGTCACCGTCGAAGTCGGCGTTGAAGGCCGAACAGACCAGCGGGTGCAGCTGGATCGCCTTGCCCTCGATCAGGACGGGTTCGAACGCCTGGATGCCCAGGCGGTGGAGCGTGGGCGCGCGGTTCAGCATGACCGGATGCTCGCGGATCACCTCGTCCAGGATGTCCCAGACTTCCTTGCGTTCCTTCTCGACCCACTTCTTGGCCTGCTTCAGGGTCATGGACAGACCCTTGGCGTCCAGACGCGCGTAGATGAACGGCTTGAACAGTTCGAGCGCCATCTTCTTGGGCAGGCCACACTGGTGCAGCTTGAGTTCCGGGCCGGTCACGATGACCGAACGACCCGAATAGTCGACGCGCTTGCCGAGCAGGTTCTGACGGAAGCGGCCCTGCTTGCCCTTGAGCATGTCGGACAGCGACTTCAAAGGACGCTTGTTCGCGCCGGTGATGACGCGGCCGCGACGGCCATTGTCGAACAGGGCGTCGACGGCTTCCTGCAACATGCGCTTTTCGTTGCGGACGATGATGTCCGGCGCGCGCAGTTCCATCAGGCGCTTCAGGCGGTTGTTCCGGTTGATGACGCGGCGATAGAGATCGTTCAGATCCGACGTCGCGAAACGACCACCGTCCAGCGGCACAAGCGGACGCAGTTCTGGCGGAATGACCGGGACGACGTCCAGGATCATCCATTCGGGGCGGTTGCCCGATTCCAGGAAGCTTTCGACGACCTTCAGGCGCTTGATGATCTTCTTGGGCTTCAGCTCCGACTTGGTGACGGCCAGCTCGTCCAGCAGGATCTGCTTTTCGCCTTCCAGGTCGAGGTCCATCAGCATCTGCTTGACCGCTTCCGCGCCGATCCCGGCGGAGAAGGCGTCTTCGCCATATTGGTCCTGCGCGTCGAGCAGTTCGTCTTCGTTCAGCAGCTGATATTTGTCGAGCGAGGTCAGGCCCGGCTCGATGACGATATAGCTTTCGAAATACAGAACGCGCTCAAGCTGCTTGAGCTGCATGTCGAGCAGGAGGCCGATGCGCGAGGGCAGCGACTTCAAGAACCAGATATGCGCAACCGGGGCGGCCAGTTCGATATGGCCCATGCGCTCGCGGCGCACCTTGCTCACGGTAACTTCGACACCGCATTTTTCGCAGACGATGCCCTTATACTTCATGCGCTTATATTTGCCGCACAGGCATTCATAATCCTTGATCGGACCGAAGATGCGGGCACAGAACAGGCCGTCACGTTCCGGCTTGAACGTGCGATAGTTGATGGTTTCCGGCTTTTTGATCTCGCCAAAGGACCAGGACCGGATGCGCTCTGGCGAGGCGAGGCCGATCTGGATCTGGTCGAAAGTCTCGGCCTTCTGGACCGGGTTCGCGAAGTTGGTCAGTTCGTTCATTTTTTCAGTCCCTCTAGAGGGTAAAATTCTGGGGTGAAGAAGGGGCAGGGCACTGTCGTCGGGAGACAGCGCCCGAAGCTTCCCTTATTCCGCAGCCAGCGCGACGCCGTCTTCGTCGAGGACCGGGTCCATCGTGGCGAGTTCGACGTTGAGGCCCAGCGAGCGCATTTCCTTGACCAGCACGTTGAAGCTTTCGGGAATGCCGGCCTCGAACGTGTCGTCACCCTTGACGATCGCCTCATAGACCTTGGTGCGGCCGACCACGTCGTCCGACTTCACCGTCAGCATTTCCTGGAGCGTATAGGCCGCGCCATAGGCCTGGAGCGCCCAGACCTCCATTTCACCGAAGCGCTGGCCACCGAACTGCGCCTTGCCACCCAGCGGCTGCTGCGTGACGAGCGAGTACGGCCCAATGGAACGGGCATGGATCTTGTCGTCGACCAAGTGATGCAGCTTGAGCATGTAGATGATGCCCACGGTCACCTTGCGGTCGAACCGATCGCCGGTGCGGCCATCATACAGGTCCGACTGGCCCGACGTGTGCAGGCCTGCCAGCGACAGCATTGCCGACACGTCCGCTTCACGGGCGCCATCGAACACCGGCGTCGCCATCGGGATGCCCCGCTGAAGATGCTCGGCCAGGTCGATGATCTGTTCCGGCGAGCGGCCTTCGATCTGCTCGGCATAGCGCGGACCATAGGAGGTCAGCAGCCGTTCCTTGACCGCGTCGGGCATGTCGCCCGCCGATGGGTTCGGATTGGCCTCACGCCAGTCTTCCAGCGCGTGCTTGAGCTGCTGGCCAAGGCCACGGGCGGCCCAGCCCAGATGCGTTTCGAAGATCTGGCCGACGTTCATGCGCGATGGCACGCCCAGCGGGTTCAGCACGATGTCGACATGGGTGCCATCTTCCAGGAACGGCATGTCCTCCACGGGCAGGATGCGCGAAATGACGCCCTTGTTACCGTGACGGCCGGCCATCTTGTCGCCCGGCTGCAGCTTGCGCTTCACCGCGACGAACACTTTGACCATCTTCAGCACGCCCGGCGGCAGTTCGTCGCCACGCTGCAGCTTGTCGACGCGATCCTCGAACTTGTCGACGATCGACTTCACCGCTTCGTCATACTGGCCCTTGATCGCCTCGATCTGGGCCTGGCGGCCGTCGTCCTCGACGGCGAACTTCCACCATTCGTGACGCTCGACTTCGGCCAGCAGAGCATCGTCGATCACGACGCCCTTCTTGACGCCCTTGGGCGCGGCAGACGCCGTCTGGGTCAGCAGCATTTCGTGCAGGCGGTTGAAGGTCGCCCGGTTGAGAATAGCGCGTTCGTCCTCGCGATCCTTCGCCAGGCGGTCGATTTCCTCCCGCTCGATCGCCATGGCGCGCTCGTCCTTGTCGATGCCGTGACGGTTGAACACGCGGACTTCCACGACCGTCCCGGCGACGCCCGGCGGCAGACGCAGGGACGTGTCGCGCACGTCGCTCGCCTTTTCGCCGAAGATGGCGCGGAGCAGCTTTTCTTCCGGGGTCATCGGCGATTCACCCTTCGGGGTGATCTTGCCGACCAGAATGTCGCCCGGCTCCACTTCCGCGCCGATATAGACGATGCCCGCCTCGTCGAGGTTGCGCAGCGCTTCTTCACCGACATTGGGAATGTCGCGGGTGATGTCCTCCGGCCCCAGCTTGGTGTCGCGGGCCATGACCTCGAACTCCTCGATATGGATCGAGGTGAAGACGTCGTCCTTCACGATCCGTTCGGAGATCAGGATGGAGTCTTCGTAGTTATAGCCGTTCCAGGGCATGAACGCGACGAGCGTGTTCCGGCCCAGCGCCAGTTCGCCGAACTCGGTCGAGGGACCATCGGCGATGACGTCGCCGGCTTCGACCAGATCGCCGACCTGGACCAGCGGACGCTGGTTGATGCAGGTGTCCTGGTTCGACCGCTGGAACTTCTGGAGCGTATAGATATCGACGCCCGACTGGCCGGCTTCGATGTCGCCGGTCGCGCGGATGACGATACGGGTCGCGTCGACCTGATCGACGATGCCCGCCCGCTTGGACGCGACCGCCGCGCCGGAGTCACGGGCGACCGTGCCTTCCATGCCGGTGCCCACAAACGGGGCTTCGGCGCGCACCAGCGGCACGGCCTGACGCTGCATGTTCGATCCCATGAGCGCGCGGTTGGCGTCATCATTTTCCAGGAACGGAATGAGCGAAGCCGCCACCGACACCAGCTGCTTGGGGCTGACGTCCATCAGGGTGATGTGGTCGCGCGGCGCCATCAGGAATTCGCCGGCTTCGCGTGAGGAGATCAGATCCTCGACGAAATGGCCGTCGGCATCGACTTCGGCGTTGGCCTGCGCGATCGTGTGCTTGGCTTCTTCCATCGCCGACAGATAGACGACGTCGTCGGTGACCTTATTGTCTACGACCTTGCGGTACGGCGTTTCGATGAAGCCATATTTGTTGACGCGGCTGAATGTGGCCAGCGAGTTGATGAGACCGATATTCGGGCCTTCGGGCGTTTCGATCGGGCAGATACGGCCATAATGCGTCGGATGAACGTCGCGGACTTCGAAGCCTGCGCGCTCGCGGGTCAGACCGCCCGGCCCAAGCGCCGACACGCGGCGCTTGTGGGTGACTTCCGACAGCGGGTTGGTCTGGTCCATGAACTGCGACAGCTGCGACGAGCCGAAGAATTCACGCACGGCGGCCACGGCAGGCTTGGCGTTGATCAGGTCGTTCGGCATCACCGTCGACACGTCGACCGACGACATGCGCTCCTTGACGGCGCGCTCCATGCGCAGCAGCCCGACGCGATACTGGTTTTCCAGCAGTTCGCCGACGGAACGGACGCGACGGTTGCCGAGGTTATCGATATCGTCGATTTCGCCCTTGCCGTCCTTCAGGTTCACCAGTTCCTTGACCACGGCGAGGATGTCCTCGACGCGCAGGGTGGTGACCGTGTCTTCGGCGTCCAGGTCCAGGCGCATGTTGAGCTTCACGCGGCCCACAGCCGACAGGTCGTAGCGCTCCGGATCGAAGAACAGACCGGCGAACAGCGCTTCGGCGGTTTCCTTCGTCGGCGGTTCGCCGGGGCGCATGACGCGATAAATGTCGCTCAGCGCCTGGTCGCGATCCTCGGCCTTGTCGGCTTTCAGCGTGTTACGAATCCAGGGGCCGGTGCCGACATGGTCGATGTCGAGCAGTTCCAGGCGGTCGATGCCCGCCTTGTCCAGCTTTTCGAGATTTTCAGGCGACACTTCGTCGCCCGCCTCGATGTAGATTTCGCCGGTGCTCTCGTTGATGAGGTCATAGGCGCTGTAGCGGCCATAGACTTCCTCGGTCGGGATCAGCAGCGTTTCCAGGCCGTCCTTTTCCGCCTTGTTGGCGGCGCGCGGCGAAATCTTGGTGCCGGCGAGGAAGATCGCTTCACCGGTCTTCGCATCGACGATGTCGAAGGCGGGCTTCAGGCCGCGCCAGGCTTCGGCGAGATAGGGGATCACCCAACCGCCTTCACCGCGGACATAGGTCACCTTGTTGTAGAATTCGCCCAGGATATCTTCCGGCGTCAGGCCCAGCGCGAACAGCAGCGCCGTGACCGGCAGCTTGCGCTTGCGATCGATACGGACGTTGACGATGTCCTTGGCGTCGAATTCGAAGTCGAGCCACGAACCACGATAGGGGATGACGCGCGCGGCGAACAGATATTTGCCCGACGAGTGGGTCTTGCCACGGTCATGGTCGAACAGGACGCCCGGCGAACGATGCATCTGCGACACGATGACGCGCTCGGTGCCGTTGACGATGAAGGTGCCGTTGCCCGTCATCAGGGGCATGTCGCCCATGTAGACGTCCTGCTCCTTGATATCCAGGACCGAACGGGTTTCGGTGTCCTGATCGACTTCGAATACGATCAGGCGCAGGGTAACGCGCATCGGCGCCGCATAGGTGATGCCGCGCTGACGGCATTCCTCGACGTCGTATTTGGGGTCTTCCAGCTCATAATGGACGAAGTCCATTTCGGCGGTGCCGGCGAAATCGCGGATCGGGAACACGCTGCGCAGCGTCTTTTCCAGGCCCGACACATAGCCGATCGACGGGTCGGACCGGAGGAACTGTTCATAGCTCTCCCTCTGGACCTCGATCAGGTTGGGCATCTGCACCACTTCGTGGATGTCGCCGAACACCTTTCTGATGCGCTTCTTCGCGCCGGTGTTGCTGATCGGGGGGAGAGCTCTGGTCGCCATGCGTTGTCCTTGCCTTCATTCGTCGCGTTTTTCCGCATCCCAGCGAAAACTCAGTCCAAGCGCGATGGAATAGGGGGTGATTCGCACCCGCCAATCCACGCAAAAAAGTGCGGGCCGGGACTGTCCGATCCGCACTGTCAGCACTTTGTGACCCGCCAAAATTCGCCCAATTCCGCCAGCTTCGCGCGCAATTCGAAGCCAGACCCCGAGCGATCCGGGGGACGGCCTATCCCGTTACGCACAGCGCAGAGGACGACCGGATTGCCGCCGATATAGGCGCTGGCGCCCGGTTTGTGAAGGGGGCAGGTAAGCCGCCAAAACGCCAAGCGTTCAAGGTGTCGCTGTTCTTGTCTCACCGGCGGGCATGACCGGCGCGATCTTCACCGTTTCGAACCGCCCCTTGCGCCGGACACCGGCCAGCGCTTCGGTGGGCAGGGTGGGGACAATGGTCGGCACGCGCTGGCGCATACATTCCTCCTTCGCCGTCCGCGGCGTCTGCCCGCAATTCCACAGCGCCCGCTGCAAGCCGCTGCCGGCGTTATGGATATAGGCGAAGCTCATCGTCGCCATCTGCGCGTCGCTGAGAGGCAGGCCCGCAGGCGCAGCGCCCGGCCGCCATGCCATGATCCGGCATTCGACCCGCCCGGCGCAGAAGGTCTGCGCCATCGCCGGCCAGCCATCCGCGCCGCCGCTGCCGGCAGGCAGTTCGACCAGAAAGCTCTTCGCCCCCGGCGCGATCGCGATCAGCCGAACCCCCGCCACCGTACGCCCCAGCGAATCCGCGCCGATCGTCTGTTGCGGCCGGGCGGCGAGCGCTGCGGCAGCCTCCGCCGCCGCCACGGTCGGCGGCGGCATCAAGGGGGTATCCGTCCCACCCTGATGCGCAGGCGAGAAGCGCGCGATCCGGCCGATCAGCGGCTCGCCCTTGTCGTCGCTCTGGTGAAATGCGGGGGGCGTCCCCCACCAGCCGCGCCAGCGGAAGAAGAGGTGCGTGCCGACCGCCGCGATCTTGTCCAGGCTGCCGCTCCAATAGGGCACGACCCAGTCGGTATGATAATGGGTGGCGTGGCCGACCGGCTTGTAGACCTTGCCTGCCAGCGCGGCGCGGGCGATCTCGCGCGCGCGGCCCCAAGCGGCCTCGCCCGGCGTGCGGGTCAGCGCCCCGTCGCAACTGAAGGTGAACTGGCATCCGGTGCGCCGTTCCTGTCCCTGAAACACGACACCGCAGACCGTCTTGGGGAAGGCGGGGTGGCGCACGCGGTTCAGCACCACCTGCGCCACCGCCTGTTCGCCCACGGCGTCGTCGCCCGCTTCGAAGATTTCCGCCGCCGCCAGGCAATCGGTCGCACGCGCCAGATCGGTTTCGGAGCCCGAAAAGCGGAAGGGCCGGGCGGCCGGGTTGGGATCGCGCGAAAAGGGGATGGTCGCGTTGAACGCCACCGCCTGGTTCCGCTCCAGCGCGAAGACCTCGACCGGCTCCACTGGCGGCGGCGGCGTGGTGGGGCGTTTCATCCGTTCGGCTTCGACCACGGCCATCCGGCGCGCGCCCGCGTCCGGCCGCGCCCGCGTGTCCCAGGCGGCGGCCAGTGCGGGCAGGCCGACAAACAGGAGTGCCCAGACCAGCCACAGGAAAGGATGCGGCCGGGCCGGGGGAGGTAGGTCGGTCATGCCTCGCTTGCCGCCAATAGCCTATTCGGGCAGGAAGTCGGGCACCGACAGATAGCGTTCGCCGGTATCATAGTTGAAGCCCAGAACCCGGCTGCCCGCGGGCAGTTCCTTCAGCTTCTGCGCGATCGCCGCCAGCGTGCCGCCCGACGAGATGCCGACCAGCAGGCCTTCCTGCGTCGCGGCGCGGCGGGCATAGTCCTTGGCGTCGGCCGGATCGACCTGGATCACGCCGTCCAGCAACTGGGTGTGCAGGTTGGCCGGGATGAAGCCCGCGCCGATGCCCTGGATCGGGTGCGGGCCGGGCTGGCCGCCGCTGATGACCGGGGAGAGGGTCGGTTCGACCGCGAAGATCTTGATCGCGGGCCATGCTTTTTTCAGTACTTCGGCGACGCCGGTGATATGGCCGCCTGTGCCCACGCCGGTAATCAGCGCATCGATCGGCATGTCGGCGAAATCGGCCAATATCTCCTGTGCGGTGGTGCGGACATGCACGTCGATATTGGCGGGATTTTCGAACTGCTGCGGCATCCAGCTACCCGGCGTCTGCGACACCAACTCCAGCGCGCGTTCGATCGCGCCCTTCATGCCCTTTTCGCGCGGCGTCAGGTCGAAGCTGGCGCCATAGGCCAGCATCAGCCGGCGGCGCTCGATCGACATGCTTTCGGGCATGACCAGCACCAGCTTGTAGCCCTTGACCGCCGCGACCATGGCCAGGCCCACGCCGGTATTGCCCGATGTCGGCTCGATGATGGTGCCGCCCGGCTGCAACTCGCCGCTGGCCTCCGCCGCCTCGATCATGGCCAGCGCGATGCGATCCTTGATCGACCCGCCGGGATTGGACCGTTCCGACTTGATCCACACTTCGGTGCCGGCGGGCGCATCGCCGAACAGCCGGTTGATGCGGACATGTGGCGTATTGCCGATGGTTTCGAGAATCGTGGCAGCTTTCATGGGTTTTTCTCCTGGCTGTTCTCTTCTCGCCCGATGTCGGGTGGATCGAAGCTTCGTGCAAGGCGCAATTCGGGAAAGAGTCGCGCCCAGAATAGGGTGATGATGATAGCACCGACGCCGCCGCCGATCACCGCCGCGACAGGGCCGACCAGCGCGGCGAGGAAACCGGACTCCGCCTCGCCCAGTTCGTTGGAGGCAGAGATGGTAAGCTGCGACAGGCTGGACACCCGCCCGCGCATCGCATCGGGCGTGTGCAATTGGACCAGTGACTGGCGCACGAAGACCGACACCATGTCCGCGCCGCCCAGCACCACCAGCGATGCGATCCCCGCCTCGATCGCGATGCCGCGCGGCAGGAAGGCGGTGCAGCCGAACGCGATGGTGGCCAGGCCGAACAGGATGACCGACCCCAGCATCTTCAGCCCCACCTCGGTCTTCATCGGACGGAAGGAGAACCAGAGCGCGGTCGCCGCCGCGCCGATGCCGGGCGCGGCTGCCAGATGGCCCAGCCCGGCCGACCCCACATGCAATATGTCGCGGGCATAGACCGGCAGCAGCGCGGTCGCGCCCGCCAGCAGCACCGCGAACAGGTCCAGCGTGATCGTCGCCAGCACCAGCCGGTTGCCCTTCACATAGGTGAAGCCGTCGATCATCTGGCGTACCGGATGGCGGCTGGTGTCGCGCGGCGGCTGCGGCACCGGCCCGATCAGCAGCATCGCGCCCAGCGCCACGCCATAGAGGATGGCCGCCAGCGCATAGGCGCCCCAAGGGGTGGCGGCATAGGCATAGCCGCCTACCGCCGGTCCCGCGATCATCCCGGCCTGCCACGAGACGCTGGAAATGGCGATAGCGGTGGGCAGCGCGGCTGGTGGCACCAGATTGGGCGCCAGCGCGCCATAGGCCGGGCCGTTGAAGGCGCGGGCGATGCCCACGATCACGGCGATCCCGAAGATCAGCGGCAGGCTGACCCAGCCTTCATAGGTGGCGAAGGCAAGCAGCCCGGCCGCGATCGTCAGCAAGGTGAGCGTCAGCCGGGTGATGATCCGCCTGTCATAATGGTCGGCGACCCATCCGGTGACGGGTGTCAGGAAGAAAAGCGGCAGGAACTGCGCCAGCCCGATCAGGCCAAGCTGCGCCGAAGCGCCTGCGGTCGTCATCGTCTCCCGCGCGATATTATAGGCCTGCCACGCCAGCACGATCATCATGCTGTATTGCGCCAGCACGGCGCACAGCCGTCCCGCGAGATAGGCCCGGAAATTGCCGAAATGCAGGGGGTGGCGAGGGGAGGGGGCAGCCGTCATGGCCACGGCTTTAGCGGCGCTTATATTGCCGAAGCAACAGGGGTGCGGCCCACCATGCAACAAGATTTGCTTTGCGACCTATGAGCGGGGCGGGCGGCGATCCATCGCTCCGCCCCACATAGCCGATCAGCGTTGCAACAGCACGCCGCTGACCGATCCGTTGCGCACGGAGCAGACGAAGGGTGCGGCCCCGCCCTCGGCAAAGCCGATCTCGCCCTCCACCTCCCATCCGGTCGCCATGGTGCTGGCGCGGGGGCGGCCGATCAGCTTGCCGTCGGGGCCGGCCTGGTACAGCGCCTTGGCCGCGCAGGCGTCGCGTGCGGCAGCGGCCGTTGCGATCGCGCCATAGCCTGGCGAGGCATAGGGCGTGCGACGGGCGTCGCGCTCGGCCTGCCGGTCGCGCGCGATGTCGCTGGCGATCGCAGCGCCGATGACATGATGGGGATCAATCGTCTGGGCGTGGAGCGGGCTGGCCGCGACCAGCGCTACTACTGTCCAAATCGCTGTCTTCTGCATGACGCGCCGCCTCCCTGCCGGTAGACAGCATAGCCTATTTGAACAGGCTGCCCAATATGCCGCGGACCAGTTTGCCGGCGATCCCGCCGGACGAGGATTTGCGGCTCGTGCCGCCGAACACGGCGCGGCCCAGTTCGTTGGCGACTTGCCTTCCGACCGATGAGCCCGCCGCCCGCGTGGCCGACTGGATCGCTTTGTCGAAAGCGCTGGGCTTGGCCGCTTCGCGCGCCTCCACCGTTTCGCGCCGGGCCTGCGCCTTCAATTCTGCCTCGCGCTGCTTCGCCTCGATCTTGGCTTGGGCGGCGGCGGTTTTGTCGGCCTCTGCCTGCGCCTTTTGCGCCTGCGCTGCCGCAGCGGCGGCCTGCCCGCGTGCGGCCAATATCTCTTCAGCCGATTCGCGATCGACTGCGTCGTCATATTTGCCGGCGACCGGCGAGATCGACTGGATGATCGCCCGCTCCTTGGCATCCAGCGGTCCCAGCCGCGACCGCGGCGGCGCGATCAGCGTGCGTTGGACGATGCCGGGCGACCCGTCCTCCTGCAGCAGCGAAACCAGCGCTTCGCCGACCTTCAACTCCGTAATCGCCGTCTCGACGTTCAGATCGGGATTGATGCGGAAAGTTTCGGCCGCCGCCTTGATCGCCCGCTGGTCGCGCGGGGTGAAGGCGCGCAGCGCATGTTGCACCCGGTTGCCCAGCTGCCCGGCGACATCCTCTGGAATGTCGATCGGGTTCTGGGTCACGAAATAGACGCCTACGCCCTTGGACCGGATCAGGCGCACGACCTGTTCGATCTTGTCGGTCAGCGCCTTGGGCGCGTCGTCGAACAGCAGATGCGCCTCGTCGAAAAAGAAGACCAGCTTAGGCTTGTCGGGGTCGCCGACTTCCGGCAGCGTCTCGAACAATTCCGACAACAGCCATAGCAGGAAGGTCGCGTAGAGTTTGGGGCTCTGCATCAGCTTGTCGGCGGCCAGCACGTTCACGTAACCGCGCCCTTTTTCGTCCACCTGCAGCATGTCGTGGATGTCGAGCGCGGGTTCACCGAAGAAATGGTCGCCGCCCTGGCTTTCCAGTTGCAGCAACTGCCGCTGAATCGCGCCGACGCTGGCCTTGGTGACATTGCCGTAGCGGGCCGACAGCGTATCGGCATTTTCCGCGCAATAGGCCAGCATCGCCTGCAGATCGCCCAGATCGAGCAGCAGCAGCCCTTCCTCATCGGCATATTTGAAGGCGATGGACAGCACGCCTTCCTGCGTTTCGTTGAGGCCCATCAGCCGCGCGAGCAGCAACGGCCCCATTTCACTGACGGTGGTGCGGATCGGATGGCCTTGCTCGCCATAGAGATCCCAGAAGATCGCCGGATTATCGGCATAGCTATAATTGCTGATGCCGATTTCCGCCGCGCGCGCCACCAGCTTGTCGGCATTTTTGGCGGTGGGGGAACCGGCCATGGATATGCCGGTAAGGTCGCCCTTCACGTCGGCCAGGAACACCGGCACGCCAAGCGCGGAAAAACTCTCGGCGATTCCCTGCAAGGTCACGGTCTTGCCGGTGCCGGTCGCGCCTGCGATCAGCCCATGACGGTTGGCGCGGCGCAGGTTCAGCATCTGCGGAACGCCGCCTTCCTTCTCCGGTGCGCCCAAGCCGATGAAGATACCGTCGCTCATTGCTGCAACTCCGAAAAGAAAAACCCGTTCGCCCTTAGCCTGTCGAAGGACCTTTCTGTTCTTCAGGGGAAGAAGAAGGCTTCGACAGGCTAAGCCCGAACGGGTCTGATAGGACGTCCTCACTCTACCGGGCTAGGACGGTTCGGCAAGCGCCGCTTACTTGTCGCGCAGACGTACCGGCAGGAAGATGGCTGGCTGACCCCGCCGCAGCACCTGAAGCAGGATAGCGTTGCGGCCCTGGGCCGCCACCGCCTTCGCCTGCGCGTCCAGCTCCGCCTGGCTTGCGACCGGGCGGTTGTTGGCGCTGATGATGACATCGCCGCGGCGCAGGCCCTTGGCTCCCGCGTCAGTCGACCCATCGACCGCCGTGATGACGACGCCCTTCGTGTCGGCGGCGATGCCGAGCTGGCGGATGATGCCCGGCGTCAGCGGGATCGCCGAGATGCCCAGCGCCTGCTGTGTCGCTTGACCCGGATTCTGGTCCTGCTGGCTGAAATCTTCGTCGCCTTGCGGTTGGGCGAAATTGTTCAATTCGTCTTCGGACGGACGCTCGCCGACGATGGCGGTGACGGTCTGCCGCTGGCCGTTGCGGATCAGGATGATCGGCACGCGCGCGCCGATGTCCTGATTGGCGACGATCGAGGATAGATTCTGGTCTGCGGTCACTTCCTGGCCGGCAACGCTGACGATCACGTCGCCCGCCTTGATCCCGGCTTTTTCAGCACCCTTGCCCGGCTCCACGCCTTGGACGAATTCGCCACGATTCTTGGCGAGGCCGAGCGAGTCGGCCAGGTCTTCGCCCAGCGGGCTGATCTGCACGCCCAGATAGCCGCGCTTGATCGCCTGGCCCTTGCGCAACGTATCGACGATCGGCGCCGCCTGTTCCGAGGGAATCGCGAAGCCGATGCCCACATTGCCGCCCGACGGCGACAGAATCTGGCTGTTGATGCCGATGACATTACCGCGCATGTCGAACATCGGGCCGCCGCTATTGCCCTGGTTGATGGACGCATCTGTCTGGATGAACTTGTCATAGGTGCCGCCGGTGCCACGATGCAGGGCGGAAATGATGCCCGCCGTGACCGTACCCGAAAGGGCGAAGGGGTTGCCGATCGCGACGACCCAGTCGCCCACACGCGCCTTGCTGCTGTCGCCGAACTTGACGAAGGGCAGGGGCTTTGGCGATTCTATTTTCAGCACCGCCAGGTCCGTCGCAGGGTCGCGCCCAACCAGCTTGGCGGAAAACTCCTGCTTGTCGGTCATGGTGACCGTGATCGAATCGACGCTTGCGCCTTCAGCGCCGGCAGACACCACATGATTGTTGGTGACTATATAACCGTCGGCGGAGATCAGGAAGCCCGATCCCAGCGATTGCGCCTGCCGGGTCTGGGGCTGTCCACCCTGACCCTGACCGAATAATTCGCCAAATGGCGTGCCGGCGAAAGGATTCTGCACCTTCACCCGCTGCTTGGTGGAGATATTGACCACGGCGGGTTGCAGTTTCTCGACCATGTCGGCCAGGCTGGCCGGCGCACCCGCGGGCGCCGCAGCCGTGAGGCCTTCATTCTGCGCGGTCTGCGCCCCGACATTGGAACTGGTCGTGACCGCAATGGCGGTGCCGCCGAGCAGCAGGGCGCCGGTGATGGCATAAGCGTAACGCACTCGTGACGGTCCTCTTCAAAGCTTCATGGTAAGGAAGGCGGGACTTTTAGGAAGCCCTCAGATGCTCCGCCTTGCCTTAACCCTCATTGAATGACGCTGGTTCCGTAATGATCTCCGGGGGATCATGACGAAAGTTTAACGTCGTCCCTGAAATTGCCGCAGGAATTCATTGTCCGGCGACAGGATGATATTGGTCTGGCCCGGCCGATCGGGCGCGAAGGTGTAGCGATAGCTCTGCATCCCGCGATAGAAATCGTAGAAGGACGGGTCCTTCCCGAAGCTCTCGGCATAGATGCGCGCAGCGTTGGCGTCGGCTTCCGCGCGGATGATCTGCGCCTGCTTGGCGCCTTGGGCGCGGATGGTCAGCGCTTCCTGCTCGCGCGCGGTGCGCATCCGGGTGAAGGCGCTTTCCAGCGGCGTGCCGTCGGGCAGATCGGCGCGCTTGATCCGCACGTCGACGATCTCGGCGCCATATTGGCGCGCGACCCGGTCGAGGCCCGCCTCGATATTCTGCATCACCTGGCCGCGTTCGGGGCTGAGCAGCGCGGCGAAGGGCCGCTTGCCCAGTTCGTTGCGCAGCGCGGATCCCAGGATCGGGCGCAGCGCCTCGCCGACCCGCTCTTCGTTGCCCGCCGCGATATACATGCGCAGCGGATCGACGATGCGATAGCGGGCGAAAGCGTCGACCTGAAGCCGCAACTGGTCAGTCGACAGCACTTGCTGCCGCTCCATCTCGACCGACAGCACACGCTTGTCGATCCAGACGATCTGATCGACGAACGGCCAGCGCCAGATGATGCCGGCGCCGGTGTTGCCGAAACTTTCGTTGGGGCGATAGCGGTTGATGATCGCCTTGGGATCGCCGAAGCGGACGACCACGCCCTGTTTGGTTTCGGGCACGATCGCCACGGTGCTGCCGACCATGATCAGCAGGGCGAGCAGGATCAGCGCGAGGGCGACGGGATGGCGCAATATGCCGGGCATCACTGGCCTCCCGTGCTGGCGGCGTCTGGCGTCGGGGTGGGCTGCGCCCGGCGCTTGATTTCGGGCAGCGGCAGATAGGGCGTCACATTACCGCCCTCGACGATGGTCTTGTCGACGTTCGACAGCACGCCCTCCATGGTTTCATAATACATGCGGCGGCGGGTCACGTCGGGCGACAGCTTATATTGCTCATAGACCTTGTCGAAAGCCGCGGCCTCGCCCTGCGCCTTGGCCGTCACCTGTTGGGCGGCGGCGCGCGCTTCGTTCAAGTAGGTCTGCGCCGTCTGCTGCGCGGCGGACACCGCCTTGAACGCATCGTTGACGGCGGTCGGCGGGTCGGCCTGCTTGATCGCGACGCCCTGGATGCGGATGCCCGACTTGTAGCCGTCCAATATCTCCTGCATCCGCAATTCGACCTGCTGTTCGATCGCGGTCCGCCCGGCGCCCAGCGCATCGTCTAGGCTGACGCTGGCGAGCACGGAGCGCATCGCGCTTTCGGCGACTTCGCGCACGCTCGCGTCCGGGTCCGACAGCTGGAACAGATAGAGTTCCGGGTTGCGGATGTTCCAGCGCACCGAATAAGCGAGATCGATGATATTCTGGTCCCCGGTCAGCACCAGATTTTCGCTCTCCGCACTGGCGGAGCCTATATCGATGGTGCGGATTTCCTCGACATCGACCGTCGTCACCGCCTCGAACGGAGCGGGCATGGTCAGGCTGATGCCGGGTGTCAGGGTGCGGCTATATTTGCCGAGCAGGGTGACGACGCCGCGCTCCTGCGGGCCGACGCGATGGAAACTGGTCAGGACCAGCCACAATATCACAACCAGGGCGATGGCGATCGGCCAGAGCGCCTTGCCCGACGCGCGCGGGGGAAGCCCGCCGAAGCCACCGCCATTCCCGCCGCCGCCCTGGCCAAAGCTTTCGCGGCCGCGGCGCAGTAGTTCTTCGATGGCGGATGGCCCCTTCTGGCCGCCGGACGGTCTGCCCGGCTGGGTCCACGGATTGCGCGGGCCGCCGTCGCCGCCACCCCTCTGTCCGTCCCCTTCGGGTCCGTCATTCTTGCTGCCCCAGGGGCCTTGGACCATCGCTGCGATCGCGGGCATCCACCCGAACATTCTTCTCATGCCACCTTCTATAGGAAGGCTCTTCGCCGAAAAACAGTGCAAATGCCTGCGATTATTTCCTACAGGGCATGGCCATGACCGATCTTGCCGATTTCACCGCCCGTCTGACCGCCCTTACCGACGGCCGCGCCAGCGCGCCGCGGCTCAAGGAAGGGGTGATGACCATCGCCCTGGACGTAGGCGGACTGGAACACGATCGGCGCGATGGGTTAGCCGCGGCGATCCGCGAAGGCGCGCTGACCGTGCCCGGCGTCACCGACGTCCGCATCGCCATGACCGCAGAGCGAAAGCCCGCAGAAACGCCGCCCGCCAAGGCGCCGCTGCGCATTCTGGCCGTCGCGTCGGGCAAGGGCGGGGTGGGCAAATCCACCCTGTCGGCCAATCTCGCCGTCGCGCTGCACCGGCTCGGACTGAAGGTCGGGCTGGTCGACGCCGATATTTACGGCCCGTCGCAGGCGCGATTGATGGGGAGCGAAAATCAAAAGCCGCAAGCCCGCGACAAGAAGCTGATTCCCGTCACCGGCGCGCTGGGCATCCCGATGCTGTCGATGGCGCATCTGGTGGAGCCGGGCAAGGCGCTGGCCTGGCGCGGGCCGATGGTGGGCAATGCGCTGACGCAGCTGATCGATGCGGAGTGGGGCGAGACGGAATTGCTGGTCGTCGACATGCCGCCCGGCACCGGCGACATCCAGTTGACCATGGTGCAGAAGCACAAGCCCGCCGGCGCGGTGATCGTGTCCACGCCACAGGATCTGGCGCTGATCGACGCCACCCGCGCGGTCAGCCTGTTCCATCAGGCCGGGGTGCCGATGGTCGGCCTGGTCGAAAATATGGCCGGCTATGCCTGTCCCCATTGCGGCGAAGTCTCCGATCCGTTCGGCCATGGCGGCGCTGAAAGCACGGCTGGCGACCTGTCCATGCCCTTCCTTGGCCGTGTGCCCCTGGCGATCGACATCCGTCGCCGCTCGGACGCGGGCGATCCGCCGGCGGCGGGCGAGGGCGTCCATGCCGACGCCTTCCACGCCATCGCGCGCAAGGTTGCCGACTGGCTTAAGGCATCGGCCTGATTATAGCGCCCGGTCGCGCCGGGAAAGGAACGTCTTGCGTCCGCCTGCGTCCTCCCCATCTCGGTCGCAAAGGAGATACGCCATGCCGCTCACCGCCCCGCAGGACATCGCCGCCTTGCTGTCCGAAACCCGCACCATCGCGCTGGTCGGCATTTCCGATCGCCCGGACCGCCCCAGCTATGGCGTGATGAAATTCCTTCAGGACCATGGCTATCGCGTCCTGCCGGTCAATCCGCAGATTGCCGGTGAGCATGTCCATGGCGAATTTGTCTGGGGCCGCCTGTCCGACATCGGCGTGGCCGTCGACATGGTCGATATCTTCCGTCGCAGCGAAGCGGCGGGGGAGGCGGTGGACGACGCCATCGCCGCCGGGGCCAAGGCGGTGTGGATGCAACTGGGCGTCGTCAACGAAGCGGCGGCGGCGCGCGCCGAAGCGGCCGGGTTGAAGGTGGTGATGGATCGTTGCCCGGCGATCGACATTCCCCGGCTTGGCGTCGCACCAATAGTCGCTGATTAACGCTAGGCAGCGCGCGCCTGCGGCTCTATCAGGCTGGCATGGCGCGCATCCCGCGGAAGCAATCCGGCAAACATCAGGGCATCAACCGGCGCACGCTGCTGGTCGGCGGTGGCGCAGCGGCGGGGCTGCTGCTCGCCTGGGGCGTATGGCCGCGCAGCTACCAGCCCAATCTCAACGCCGGTCCCGGCGAAACCATCGTCAACGCCTTCCTGAAGATCGACGCATCCGGCCAGATCATCGTCGTCGTGCCGCAAACCGAAATGGGGCAGGGCGTCACCACAGTCCTGCCACAGATATTGGCCGACGAACTGGGCGCGGACTGGCGCACAGTCGCGGTGCAGAGCGCGCCGATCAGCCCGCTCTACGCCAACACCCTGCTGGCGCGCGCATGGCTGGCGAGCGACTGGACGCGGCTGCTCGGTGACGCTGGCGACTGGGCGATCGGCCAATATGCGACGCGCGGCGCGCTGATGCTGACCGGCGGTGGCACCTCCGTCCCGATGTTCCGCGACGCCTATCGCGATGCCGGCGCGGCTGCCCGCGTGCTGCTGTGCAAGGCGGCGGCGGCGCGCTGGGCCATTCCCTGGGAAAGTTGCGACATTCAGGATGGCATCATCTCCGACGGCGGCGCGCGCCGCATGAAGATCGGTGATGTGGTCGCGGATGCCGCCCGGTTCGACCTGCCCGATATCCTGCCCTATCGCCAGGGGCAGGATGGCCGCCTGTCCGGGCAGGATCTGCCGCGGCTCGATACCCCGTCGAAGATCGACGGCAGCCATAATTTCACCGCCGACATTCGTCTGCCCGACATGGTCTATGCCTCGATCCGGCAGGGACCGATCGGCGACGCCGTGCTGGCCGGGCTGGACGAGCGCGCCGCCGGCAGCGTCACCGGCTTCCTCAAGCTCGTGCGGCAGGAACGCTGGGTCGCCGCGGTCGCCAGCAACTGGTGGGCCGCGAACAAGGCGCTCGACCTGTCCGACCCGGTCTTCACGCTGCGCGGCGTGCCGGTCAGCAGTGGCGGCATCGACGACGCGCTGGAGGCGGCTTTTGCGGGGTCGGACGGCCGCCGCCTCTATGCCCAGGGCGATCTCGCCCCGGTGTTCGAGGGGGCGACCATCCTAGCCAGCGAATATCAGGTCGATGCCGGGCTGCATCTGGCGCTCGAACCCCAGTGCGCCACCGCCCGCGTCACCGACGACGGCGCGGAAATCTGGATGGCGACGCAGGCGCCCGGCCTCGCCCGTGCGGCGATCGCCGATGCGCTGGGCCTGCCGGAACGGGCGGTGACGCTCTATCCGCTCCATGCTGGCGGGTCGTTCGGCCGCAGGATGGATTGGGATGCCGGGGTGCAGGCGGCGCTGCTGGCGCGCGCCATGGGGCGGCCGGTGCAACTCCTCTGGTCGCGGCTGGAGGATGTGGTCCAGGATCGGCCCAGCGCCCCCGCCCACGCCCGCATGGCGGCCAAGCTCGGCCGCGCCGGCGCGATCGAAGGCTGGCTGGCGAAGGTCGCCGCGCCCTGCGCCCTGACGCAGACATGGGCGCACATCGCCGACGGCGTCTTACCGCACGTTGCGGCGGCGGACGCCGCGGACAGGGCGACCCGGCTGGCCGTCGCCGGCATGGCCCCGCCCTATGCCATTCCCAATTGGGCGGTCGATCATTTCCCGACCGATGTCGGCCTGCCGCTCGGCTTCACCCGCGGTAATGCGCATCTGCACAGCGCTTTCTTCACGGAAAGTTTCGTCGATGAACTGGCGCATCTGTCGGGGATGGAGGCCATGTCCTTCCGCATCCAGATGCTGGGCGGCAATCCGCGCCTCGCCCATTGCCTGTCGACCGCGGCGTCGATGGGCGACTGGCAGGGCGGCATAGCGGGCAGCGGGCAGGGGCTATCCGCCCATATGATGGACGGCGCCTATGCCGCCATTATGGTGGAGGCTGCGATGAACGGCGATAAGATCAGCGTCAGCCGCATCGTCGCGGCCGTCGACGCCGGCGATCAGGTCAATCCCGACATCGCCCGCCAGCAAATAGAAAGCGGGCTGGTCTATGGCCTTGCCTACGCCATGGGCGCATCCGTCCCTTATGAACGCGGCCTGCCCACCCGCGCTATCCTTGGCCGCATGAACCTGCCGCGCCTCGCCGACATCGGCGAAGTCACGGTGGAACTGATGCGCAGCACCGCCGATCCGGCCGGGGTCAGCGATCTGGCAGCGCCGCTCGTCGCCCCCGCCATCGCCAACGCCCTGTACACATGGACAGGTCAGCGTATGCGCAGCCTGCCGCTAGTGGGAGCCGCATGAACCAGCCCGCCAATCATCCCGTCATTGCCACGCCCAAGGTCGGCGTGTTGCTCATCAATCTCGGCACGCCCGATGCGCCCGATCCAAAATCGGTGCGTCGCTATCTGGCGGAATTTCTCTCCGACCGGCGCGTGGTGGAGATTCCGCAACTCCTTTGGCAACCGATCCTGCGCGGCGTGATCCTCACCACCCGCCCGAAGAAATCCGCCCACGCCTATCAACAGGTGTGGACGCCGGACGGCTCGCCGCTGGCGGTCCATACCGGCGCCGCCGCCCATGCGCTGCAACAGGCGATGGGGCAGGGCGTGGTGATCGACTGGGCGATGCGCTACGGCAATCCGGCCATTGCGGCGAAGCTGGCGGCGATGAAGGCGCAAGGCTGCGAACGCATCCTGCTCGCGCCGCTTTATCCGCAATATAGCGCCGCTACCACCGCGACCGCCAATGACGCGGCCTTCGCCGCCTTGGCCGCAATGCGCTGGCAACCCGCCATTCGCACCTTGCCGCCCTATCATGACGATCCGGCCTATATCGCCGCGCTCAAGGCGTCGATCGACCGGCATGTCGCCGCACTCGACTTCGTTCCCGACGCGCTGCTCGCCAGTTTCCACGGCATGCCCGAACGCACTTTGCATCTGGGCGATCCCTATCATTGCCAATCGGTCAAGACGGTCCGCCTGCTGCGTGAAGCCCTGTCTCTGAAAAACCCGCCGCTGCCGGTCCATATGAGCTTCCAGTCGCGCTTCGGTCGCGCCAAATGGCTCGAACCGGAAACCGAAGCTACGCTCGCCAAATTGGTGAAGGAAGGTGTCCGCAATGTTGCCGTGGTCACACCGGGATTCGCGGCGGATTGCCTTGAAACCCTAGAGGAAATCGCCCTGCGTGCGAAAGATGTTTTTTTGGCCCAAGGTGGCGAAAAATTTGCCCTTTTGCCCTGTCTAAACGCATCAGCGGAAGCTATCACTCTGTACGACAGGCTTGTGAGCCGCGAACTTTCGGGTTGGATCAACTGACCCGTTTGCAGGAAGAGGATACGCATATGTCGAGAGTGGCGATCGTGACCGGCGGAACGCGCGGCATCGGCGAGGCGATCAGCCTGGCTTTGCAGGAGATGGGCTATACCGTCGCCGCCAACTATGGTGGCAATGAGGAGAAGGCGAAGGCCTTTACCGACAAGACCGGCATCGCGACCTTCAAATGGGACGTCGGCGATCACCAGGCTTGCCTCGACGGCTGCGCCGCGGTGACCGAAGCGTTGGGTCCGATCGACATCGTCGTCAACAATGCCGGCATCACCCGCGACGGCGTGCTCGCCAAGATGAGCTTCGACGATTGGAACGAGGTGATGCGCATCAACCTCGGCGGTTGCTTCAACATGTCGAAGGCGACCTTCGGCGGGATGCGGGAACGCGGCTGGGGCCGGATCGTCAATATCGGTTCGATCAACGGCCAGGCCGGACAATATGGCCAGGTCAACTATGCCGCCGCCAAGTCGGGCATTCACGGCTTCACCAAGGCGCTGGCGCAGGAAGGCGCCAAGTCCGGCATCACCGTCAACGCGATCGCGCCCGGCTATATAGACACCGACATGGTGGCCGCGGTCCCCGCGCCGGTGCTGGAGAAGATCGTCGCCAAAATCCCGGTCGGCCGCCTGGGCCAGGCCAGCGAAATCGCGCGTGGCGTCGCCTTCTTCTGTAGCGAGGAAGGCGGCTTCGTGACCGGCAGCACCTTGTCGATCAACGGCGGCCAGCACATGTATTGATGATGACGGGCGACCCTGACCATCCTTCGGGGTCGCCCTTCGCGCCGCCGGTCAAGCGGAGCGTGACCATTGCCGGACACCAGACTGCGATCAGCCTGGAGCCGATCTTCTGGGACGCCTTGCGTACCCATGCCTTGCGGCAAAATCTTCCGATCAACGCGCTGGTCGCTCGTATCGATGCTGCGCGGTTGGCCGCGCCGCATCCGCCCAATCTGGCCAGCGCCATCCGGTGCTGGCTGTTCGCTGGACATTTTGCGACAACGATAAGAATTATTCGCAATAGCGTTGACTCTGAGAAGGACTCTCAATAGCAGGCCCCCAACGACTAAAAGGGGATCTGAAACTATGTCGAAATCGGTGAGCATGACCTCGTTTCTGGCGATGGGTTGCGTCGGCGTGATGGCTTTTGCGACGACTGCGAACGCGCAAGAGGCGGAGCAGGGGCCCCGTTTGGGCGGCATGACCGTCACGGACACCGCAATCGAGGACGCTCCGGCCCGGCAGGAAAGCCCCAAGGCGACCCGCCCCGTCCGCGACACGCCGCAGACGATTACCATCCTGACCAACACCGTGATCGAGCAGCAGAATCTGTTGACGCTGCGCGACGTGTTGTCGACAGTGCCCGGCATCACCTTTGGCGCGGGCGAAGGCGGCGGGGGCTATGGCGACAGCATCACATTGCGCGGCTATTCGGCCAATACCGACATCACCACCGACGGCGTGCGCGACAGCGCCCAGTACAGCCGCACCGACAGTTTCAACACCGAACAGATCGAAGTCACCAACGGCGCCAATTCGGTCACCGCCGGGTCCGGCTCTGTCGGCGGTTCGATCAATATCGTGACCAAGCGGCCCAAAGCCGACACGCAGGTCGTCGCCAATGCCGGCATCGGCACCGACAATTATTATCGCGCCGCGATCGACGCCAATGTTCGCGCCAGCGAATTCATCGCTTTTCGCATCAATGCGATGGCGCACAAGAATGACGTGCCGGGCCGCGATGTCGAGGATTATAAACGCTGGGGCGTGGCACCGTCGATCACCTTCGGCATCGAAAGCCCGACCCGCCTGACGCTGCAATATCTGCATCAGGAAGACGAAAATACCCCCCAATATGGCGCGCCCTATGTGGCCGCGCTGGGCGGTTTGCTGCCGGGCGCCGACAGCACCGACTATTTCGGTTATCGCAATGTCGATACGCAGGAAACCAATGTCGATCAGCTGACGGCCATTTTTGAACATGATTTCAGCGATACGGTCAGTATCCGTAACCTGACCCGCTGGCAAGATGTGACCCAGTTCACCGTCGTCAATCCGCCACAGGGCACCTATTGCCTGGCCAACGGAGCACTGCCCAATGGCGATGCCTGTCCTGCGACGGTTCCGGCCGGTTATTATCTGCCCAGCGGCCCACGCGGGACCACCCGCGATTCGCGCAACCAGCTCGCCTTCAACCAGCTCGACCTGCGGGCTGTGGCGAACACCGGCGGGATCGAACATACGATCGTGTTGGGTACGGCGGTGACGTGGGAGAAATATGACCTCCGGTCGGGCAACAGCCTGCGCAATGCGGACGGCACGGCAGCTTTCAGCGCTTATCCGCTGATGAACGTCGCCAATCCCAACGCGATCGTGACCGGCCCGGACGGTTTCACCTATGGCAGCAACATCTATACCGGCCCAGTCAACTTCATCCCGACGGCGGCGCAGACCGGCGAGCTGGAAAATTACGCTGTCTATCTGTTCGACACGATGAAGCTGACCGACCAGTTCGAGCTGACCGGCGGCCTTCGCTATGAAAAGAACAAGGGCAGCTATCGCGCCGACACGATCGTCGGCGCAACCGCCACCAGCATGGGGACGGTGACGCCCGGCACGACCTTCCGCAACGAGGATGACCTGTTTTCCTACCGCGTCGGCCTCAATTACAAGCCGGTCGAAGCGATCAGCCTCTATGCCGCCTATGGCAACAGCAAGACCCCGTCCAAGACTTCGGTCAATGGATCCTGCACCGCGGCGTCGTGCAACGTGAAGCCGGAATCGGCGGTCAATTATGAAATCGGCGCCAAGGCGGAATTGGGCGAAGGCGTTCTGCTGACGGCAGCGCTGTTTCGCAACGAGCGTAGCAATTTCCGCGTGACCGGCATCGTGAGCGACGACAATCCGCTGGGTGAAATGCAGTTGGACGGCAAGTCGCGGGTCGATGGCGTCGCGCTGGGCGCCAATGGCCAGATCACGCCCAATTGGACCGTCACCGCCAATTATACCTACCTGGACAGCAAGATCATCCAGAGCGTCGCGGATGGGGAGGTCGATCCGCTGTCGGGTGCGGAACTGACCAATGTGCCGACACATTCGGGCAGCTTCTTCACCACCTATGCGCTGCCCTTCGGCCTGAAAATCGGCTATGGCTTCACCTATCAGGGCAAGTTCGATCTCAATTCGGCGACGACCGGCGCCATCTATCAGGTGGATGATTATCTGATCCACAATGCGATGCTGGCCTATGACTTCACGCCGGGTCTGTCCGCCCAGCTCAATGTGAAGAATTTCACCGACAAGACCTATTATACTGGGGTTCGCAACGGCGCGCAGACGTCGGCCCAGTGGGCGCGGGTCGGAGAAGGACGGGCGGCGATCCTGACTCTGGGCTATAAATTCTGATCCAATCCCCCGGTCCAACCGGCCGGGGGGGGCAGGATGGGCGGCGACAGGCTCCGGTTTGCGCCAGCGTCCCTGCATGGCCCGATCGAAAGCCTTCGCAAACATCGCAATTGATTCGCATTAGGCTTCACGCTATTGCGAACCGCCACAGGGTCACGCAAAGGGAGGCACTGGCATGTTGCAGGCGGCCAGCCAGCCGATTGAGGATTATGATGGTGCGCCGGAGCAGGTCGTCGCCCTCGCGCCTGTTGCTGCCCTGCCTCCGTCGGCCTCCGTGGCGTCTTCCGCCGATCGCTATGGCGCCCGGTCCCGCCCCAACGTCCCGGCCATCGTCGCCATCCTGGTCGTCCACGCATTGTTGATCGGCGCATTGATTCAGGTGCGCAACCACGTGCAGCGGACGGAGGCGGCCAAGCTGACGGTGGTGAACCTGTCGCCGCCGCCCCCTCCGCCGCCCGCAGCGGAAACGCCCCCGCCGCCGCCTTCCGCGCCGCAAGTGGTCGCGCCGCCGCCGATCGTGCAGACGCCGGCGCCGCCGGTGCCAACCGTCCAGACATCGCCCGAACCCGTGCCCGTGCAGGCGGCCGCGCCGGTCACCGTCATCGCGCCGGGACCAAGCACGTCGGTCGCCGCGCCGCCGGCTCCGCCCAGCATGGTGCAGGGCGGCGATCTGGGCGCCCAGATGGTGGCGGGCAAGCCGCCCCGCTATCCCATCGACAGCCGCCGCAAGCGCGAGCAGGGGACGGTGGTGCTGACCATCACCCTGGCAATGGATGGCGGGGTGGAGAGCATCGTCGTCAGCCAGAGCAGCGGTTTCGCCCGGCTCGACGATGCCGCCAGGGATGCGGTCAAGGGCTGGCGCTGGAAGCCGACCATCCGGGGCGGGCAGCCGGTCCGAGTTCGGGGCGTGGTCGAAATCCCTTTCATTCTGCGCACCGATGCCGCCTAACGGACACGCTTTTTCATGTTGATCGCCATCCCCGACCTGATCGACCCCGCTGGCGTCGCCGCTATCCGTGCCGTCATCGACGCTGGCGACTGGGTGGATGGCAACATCACGTCAGGCCATCAGTCGGCGCTGGCCAAGCGCAACCTGCAATTGCCCGAAGATTCGCCTGCCGCGCAAGAGGCGCAGCAGATCGTCTTCGATGCCGTTGGCCAAAACCCGCTGTTCATCGCGGCGGCGCTGCCGCAGCGCATCTTCCCGCCGCTGTTCAACAGCTATGCCGGTGGGCAGGCGTTCGGCACCCATGTCGACAATGCGATCCGCATCCGCAAGGGCACGACATTCCGGGTGCGGTCCGACCTGTCCATGACCGTGTTTCTGGAAGACCCGGCGGCTTATGATGGCGGCGAACTGACGGTGGAAACCCATTATGGTGTCCAACAGATCAAGCTGCCCGCCGGTCATGCGGTGCTTTATCCCTCTTCCTCGCTGCACCGGGTCGAGCCGGTGACGCGCGGGCGGCGTGTGGCGAGTTTCTTCTGGGTCCAGTCGATGGTGCGGGATGATAGCGCGCGCCAGACCCTGTTCGATCTGGACAGCAGCATCCAGCAGCTTGCCGAAACCCTCGGCCATGACGATGCGCAGGTCATCCGGCTGACTGGCGTCTATCATAATTTGCTGCGGCGCTGGGCCGACGCCTGACGAGCGCTGTAGGGGGCGATGATGCGCCATGATCGGGCGCGCCGAAGTTCACACCGTTGTCGGACTTTTTCGGGCAATCGTACCGCCCAGGCCCCTGTGACGCCATCGCGCGGACAGACCAGAGAAAATCCTACATTGGAACATTTGTGATCATTGGTTTTGCAGCGACCGGCTGCAAATCCCCAACGGTTGTTAGAAATCGGAGAATGGTGGGAATCCACCTCAATTCGCCATTCTCGATCACCGGATTAGCGCCATCACTCCAGCATCGCCGCTAGCGCGGGGGTCATATATTCCTGCGCGCCGTCGCCCGTGCGCTGCACGAGGCGGGCGGCGAGATCGTGGCGGGTGGCCAGCGCCATGCCACGGTCGGCTCCCATGACGGTGATGGCGGTGGCCCATGCGTCGGCCATCATGGCGCTGTCGTGCAGGACGGTGACGGAAGCGACGCCGGGCGCGATCGGGGCGCCGGTCGCGGGATCGATGCTGTGGGACAGACGCGCGCCGTCTTCGAGGCGGAAGCGGCGATAGTCGCCGGAGGTGGCGACGCATTGGCCGCACAGCGCGATGCGGAGCGTGGGGACGGCGAGGTCGGGCGGGGATTCGACATCGACCCACCAGGGCTGGATGTCGGGCTTGATGCCTTCTCCGCGCAACTCGCCGCCGATTTCGATCAGGAAATTGGCGACGCCCATGGCGCGCAACTGCGCGGCGGCGGCATCGACGGCGAAACCCTTGGCGATGCCGGAAAAGTCGAGCGCGACGTCGGCCCGGCGGCGGGCGCGATCCCCTTCGACCTCTATGCAAGTCCAGGGGGCGGTGACGGACTTGGCGGCCGGTCCATGGCCGGGACCGAAGCCCCATTGATCGACCAACTGGCCGATAGCGGGATCGAAGGCGCCGCCCGAAAGCCGCGCCATGTCCAGCCCGGCGCGCAGCACGGTCAGCATGTCGGTGGGGAGCTGCATCCAGGCCCGAAGGCCCAAGCGGTTGAAGCGGCTGATCGTCGAGTCCGCTTCCCAATTGCTCATCTGGTCGATCACGCGCGCCAGTACGGCTTCGATGGCGCTCTCACAGCGGGCGGGCGGATCGACGATCTGCGCCGACCAGCTGGTCCCCATGGTGGCACCGCCATATGGGACGATAGCGCCCCTGCGCTGTCGCCCGACAAACTGGTCGGGCGACAGGCCGGGTGCTATCGCGATGCGGACGCCATGGGTGCTCAGCCCTGCACCTCGATCGTCATGGCGTAGGTGGCGCGGTCCTGCGGCGGACCCATGGGTGGGCGGGGGCCGCCTTGGCCTTCGCCGCCCGCCGGACCCTGTGGGCCGCCAGCACCGGGGCCGCCAGGGCCACCGGGACCACCAGGGCCACCCTCGCCGCCGCGACGGCCGCCCGTGCTGACGCTGACCCAATACATGCCTGCGTCCGGCCAAGTCAGCGTGACCTTGCCCTCTGCATCGGTCTTGGCGTCCATTTGCTTGAGATCCTGGCGATAGCGCACGCCGCCGGCGATGGCGGTGACGTCCAGACCAGCCGCTGGCTTGCCGTTCAGCAGGAACTGGAAGGTGGCCGGCTCGCCCACGGCCGCATCATTGGGATGGGTGACGGGCACCATTTCCAGCCCCTTGCCGGTCGGCTTGAAAATGTCGTGGGTCGGTTCGCCGGCGCTGACGAAAGTTTCGATCCGCGTCATCGCCTGGGCTGTCTGGACGTCGGTGGCGCCCTGCGGGACGGCGGTGGCGAGCGTCGCAGGCGTGGTGCCGCGCGGCAGCATCTTGCGTTCCCCGTTCAGCATGAAGCTGCCCATCACCGCGACATTGGTGATGGTGATCTTGTAGCTGCCCTTGGCCTTGACCGGCACGTCGAAGGTTTCGCGCAGCTTGCCGACGGAGCGGTTTTCCGCGGGAACGATCGATCCGTCGGGGGCGGTGACGACCGGTTCCCAATCCTGCCCCGGATGATCGAAATAGAAGAGGTCGGTGGAGATGGCGGCATCGACCGTCAGCCATTCATTGCCGGTGCCGGCGAACATGGTTTCGGACGGCAGCATCCAGGGACGCGGCGCGGCGCCGGCCGTGGATGGCAGGGCAAGCGCAGCCCCCGCCGCGAGCAGCAGCGTGCGGAATTTCATCATGACCTGCATCCCCTTAGCGTGAAACGACGACATTGACGGCGCCCAGCTCGGCCGAGCCGGTGGCGCTGCCCTTCGCGCCCGATGCGCCGATGGTCAGCGGGACGCGCACAACTTCGCGGCCGCCCACTTCACGCGCGGCTTCGACCACCAGCGTATATTTGCCGGGCGCGAGGTTCGGCATCCCGCTCTTGCCGGCGGTGAAGCTGAGCTTATGCGTGCCCGGCGCGCGGGTCGCGCCGCTGACGCCGTCGGCAGGCAGGCTGAGCGCACGGCCCGATACCCGCCACCAGCTACGCACGTCGCGCAGCCATTTGACGCCGGCATTGTTGCGCTTGTCGACGTCGTACAGGATCGACAGGGTGCGGGCGGGCGCGCCCTCCTTTTCGATCCAGATCGCGACATAGGGACGGTGATATTCGGCGACCGACAGGCGCGGCAGGGTGAGGGTGACGTCGAGCGTCTGCGCAGTCGCGGGGGCGGCAAGCGCTCCGGCCGCGCCCAGCGTCGCGCTGCCCGTCAGGATAAGCGTGTGGCGGATCTGCATGAGCGGAAAATTCCCCTTTAGTGGATGAAGATGATGGCGAGAAGCGCCGGAAGGGCGAGGCCGATCGCGACCAGCGGCCAGGTGCTGGGCCGTTTCTTGGCGTGAAGGTGGAGCAGCACCAGGCCGGTCAGCGCGAAGACGAAGCAGGCGATCGAGAAAATATCGATGAACCATTTCCACACGCCGCCGGCATTGCGACCCTTGTGCAGATCGTTGAGATAGCTGATCCAGCCGCGGCTGGTGCTTTCGCTGGTGACGGCGCCGCTGTGCCGGTCGATCGATACCCAGCCATCGCCACCGGGGCGGGGCAGGGCCAGATAGATTTCATCGGCGGACCATTCGGCATTGCCGACGCCCGGCAGGCCCACCGATTTTTCGACCCATGTCGCGACGGGCGCGGGCAGGGGCTTCTTCGCGTCGGGCGCGTCATTGGCCGCGACCTGTTGCAGCAGGTCGGCGGGCAGGGTGGCGCTCTTTTCGATGGTCCGGGGCGATGCTTCGACATCGGCGGCGTGATTGAGGGTGATGCCGGTAAAGGCGAAAAGCAGCAGGCCGATCAGGCTGACGGCCGAACTCACCCAATGCCAGGTATGGAGCTGCTTCATCCAGAAGGCCTTGGCGCTCTTCTTCCTGGTCGTCTGGATGCGGGCGGTTCCGTGCATGGGGTGGGATATGTCCTGCGCTATGATGATCCTCGCATAACGCGAACGACTCGCAGTTGCAAACGAGTCGCAGCAGGAAATTGTATCAAAATGTAAGGAGAGCCGGATCGGGATGCGACAAGAGGCCCCTTCCGGCCGATCTATGGCGTGGCCTTGCTATTGACGACCATGGCCACCACCTCTAGCCGCACTGTATGCCTGATGTAACACGGATTATATGTCCGGTATGTCACGGATTTTGATAGCTGCGCGGGGGGAGAGCGCGTGGCTGCTGCTAGGACATGACTATGCTATTGCCGGCCGTAGCTGCGGGAATGATGATGATCGGGACGCAGGCGGAAGCCGCCGCGCCGCAACTGGCCGTGGCTGCGGAGGTTGCTGGCGAGGCGCAGGATGCCGCGCCGTCCGCTCCGTCCGCCGCCACGGCCCAGGCACCCGTTCAGGCGCCCGCTGCCCCGCCGCTCGCCCCACAGGGCGACGCGGCGCAGGACATCGTGGTCACCGGCGACAAGGGCGCGCCCAAAGGCGACCCGCTGGAGCAGCTCAACGCCAAGAGTTTCGAGGCGGTGCAGTCGGTCGACAAGGCGGTCGTGGAGCCGGTGGCGAAGGCCTATAACAAGGGCCTGCCGCGCCCGGTGCGCAAGGGGTTGCGCAACTTCTTTTCGAACCTGGGCGAACCGATCGTGGCGGCCGCCTATCTGTTGCAGTTCAAACCGGGCAAGGCGTTCGAGACGGCCGGGCGCTTTGGCGTCAATACGACGCTGGGTTTCGTCGGGATGTTCGATGTGGCCAAGCGCAAGCCGTTCAACCTGCCCCATCGCGACAATGGCATTGCCAATACTTTGGGTTTCTACGGCGTAGGGCCGGGGCCGTATATGTATTTGCCGGTCGTCGGGCCGACCACGTTGCGCGACATCATCGGCGATACGGCGGACAAGATGATCCTGCCTTTCGCCCTGGGCGGCAAATTCTTCAAGCCGGCCTATGTCATTCCCGCGACGATCCTGAACCAGTTGGGCGAGCGCGCCGCATTCGACGAGACGATCACGGCGATCCGCAAGGAAGACGATCCCTATACCGTCTACAAGACGCTGTACCTGAAACAGCGTAAGGCGGAGATCGAAGCGCTGCACGGGCGCGTGTCGGCGGAGCCGGTTGTGCCCATCTATGGCGACGGCCTGCGCACGCCGGGCAAGAAAGATGCGCCCAAGGTCGTGTTACCCGATCCCTATGCGGACGATGATGCCGCCGAACCGGCGCCGGACGCGCCGCAATAAAGCTTGTATTCGCGCGACACGGAAAGAGCGTCATTCTCGCGAAGAGAATGACGCTCTTTCTGTTGGCGGCTAAGGCATGGCGTGTTCCCAGATCAGACGGCAGGACTGGGTTCAGGCCTTCGCCGGAACGCCCGTCTCTTACCGCCCCAGCAGGCCGCGCGCCTGGCCTGCTATCTCGGCGAGCATTGCGACGTTGGGCGTCGCGGCCGCCTTGGCGCGCTGGACCAGGGTGCGGAACTGGCGGACGCGGGCGCCCTTGGCCTGCAACCAGTTCTCGACATGGGTGGCGATATCCTTCCCCTTCCCCTGGGCCAGGAAATCGAGCCGGACCTGCTGCATGTCGCGGGCGACGCCGGAAATGAGCAGCCGTTCCCACGGATCGGTCGGCTCCATCCGCGCGGCCGCGGACTGGACCCAGTCGATGCCGACCGCTTCGCCCAGATGGGTGAAGGCGCGGGTGAGCGCGACTTCCTCCACGCCCATGCGCGCGGCGAGAGCGGCGATGCCGACCGCGCCGTCTAGCTTGAACAGCCCCGCCGTGCGCAGCGCCAGGGTTTCGGGCGCGCCAAGGCCGAGCAGCCGGTCGGTGACGGCATTGGTGCGACGCTGCGCCTCGCTGGTCAGCAGATCGTCGACCTGGGCGGCCAGGGTGCCGACGCCCTTGGACAGGCGATCATGCCCTTCGCTGGGCAGCGTCCCGGCGGGCAGGGCGCGCAATATGTCTGCAATCTGCGCGCGCATGCCGCCCGCGATATCGCTGAACAGGGCGAGGCGGGCGCCTTCCGACATGTCCGCTGCGTCGATATCCGCCCAGAGCGCGCCGATGTCGTAAAGCCGTTCGGCGATCAGGAAGGCGCTGGCAAGGTCGGCCATCGAACAGCCTTCTTCTTCCGCCAGTTCGAACGGATGGATGAGGCCCAGGCGATTGACGATACGGTTGGCGACCTTGGTGGCGATGATTTCCTTGCGCAGCGCATGGGCGGCGATGGCGTCCGCTTCCTTCTTCTGCATTGCGGCGGGGAAGGCGGCCATGAGCTCGCCGGTCATGCTGTCGTCGGTCGCCAGATCGCCATGTTCGATCGCATCCTGCAACGCCAGCTTGGCGGTCGAGAGCAGGACGGCCAGTTCAGGGCGGGTCAGCCCCTGGCCGTCTTGGCCGCGACGCAGCAACTGGTCGTTAGCGGCCAGCCCTTCAACCTGACGGTCGAGCCGGCCGGTTTCCTCGAACGTCTCGATCAGGCGGACATAGGAGGCAAGGTCGGCCGCGCCGCCCGCTTCGGCGATGGAAAGGCCGAGCGCCTGGAGGCGGTTATCCTCCAGCACGATGTCGCCGACCGCGTCGGTCATGCTTTCGAGCAGTGCGTTGCGCTTGTCGAAGGGTAGGCGACCCTCGATCATCTCCTTGTTCAGCGCGATCTTGATGTTCACTTCGTTGTCCGAACAGTCAACGCCAGCGCTATTGTCGATGAAGTCGGTGTTGATCCGGCCGCCATGGAGTGAGAAGGCGATGCGGCCAGCCTGGGTGACGCCCAGATTTGCGCCTTCGCCCACCACCTTGACGCGCAGTTGTTCGGCGTTAATGCGCAGGCGGTCGTTGGCGGGATCGCCGACATCGCCATGGCTTTGCCCCGCGGCCTTTACATAAGTGCCAATGCCGCCGAACCAGAGCAGGTCGGCCGGCGCCTTCAAGATGGCGGAGATCAGCGCGGCCGGCTCCATTTCCTTGTCGGTGACGTCGAGCACAGTCTGCATTTCGGGCGTCAGCGCGATACGCTTGAGGCTGCGCGAGAAGACGCCGCCGCCCTTGGAGATGAGCGCCTTGTCATAATCCTCCCAGCTGGAGCGGGGCAGGGCGAACATCCGGTGGCGCTCTTCCCAACTCTTCGCCGGATCGGGCGTGGGATCGAAGAAGATGTGGCGATGGTCAAAGGCGGCGACCAGTTTGATCGCCTTGCTGAGCAACATGCCGTTGCCGAACACGTCGCCCGACATGTCGCCGCAGCCCACGACGCTGACCGGTTCGCTCTGCACATCGATGCCCATTTCGGCGAAGTGACGCTGTACGCTGATCCAGGCGCCGCGCGCGGTGATGCCCATCGCCTTGTGATCGTAACCGTTGGAGCCGCCGCTGGCGAAGGCGTCGCCCAGCCAGAAATCGCGGTCCAGCGCGATCGCGTTGGCGACGTCGGAGAAGGTGGCGGTGCCCTTGTCCGCCGCGACGACGAAATAGGGATCATCGCCGTCGTTGATGACGACTTGCGCGGGGTGCTTCACCTTGTTCTTCACGATATTGTCGGTGATCGACAGCAGGGACCGAATGAAGATGCGATAGCTTTCCGTGCCTTCGGCCAGCCAGGCGTCGCGATCGACCTGGGGGCTGGGCAATTGCTTGGGATAGAAGCCGCCCTTCGCGCCGGTCGGCACGATGACGGCGTTCTTGACCCGCTGCGCCTTCATCAGGCCCAGGATTTCGGTGCGGAAATCGTCGCGCCGGTCTGACCAGCGCAGCCCGCCGCGGGCCACCGGACCGGCGCGCAGGTGGATGCCCTCCACGCGGGGCGAATAGACCCAGATTTCGCGCCAGGGGAGGGGCGCGGGCAGGCCGGGCACCTGTGCGCTGTCGAGCTTGAACGCCAGCGCTTCCTGCGCCGCAGGGGCGTAGAAATTGGTGCGCAGCGTGGCGGTGATGACGGCGCGCAGCAGGCGCAGCACGCGGTCCTCGTCGATTGCGGTGACCTGCTCCAGACCCGCTTCGATTGCCGCCTGAGCCTGGGCGATCCGGTCGGCCGCGCCGTCCTGCGCGGCGGGATCATGCAGCGCTTCGAACAGGTTGATGAGGTTGGCTGTGACGCCTTGCGCCTTGCGCAGCGTTTCGGCGAAGGTAGCCATGCCATAGGCGACGCCGGTCTGCCGCAGATAGCGGTAGAGCGCGCGGAACAGCACGACCGAGCGCGGCGACAGGCTGGCGGTGACGATCAGTTCGTTGAACCGGTCGTTTTCGGCGCGTCCTTCGAGTACCTGCGCGATCGCCTCTGTCACGACGCCGGCGCGCGCCACGACTGCCTGCGCGTCGCCGCCGGCGGGCAGTTCCAGCACGAAACGCTGGACATGGCCGAGCGCGCCATTGTCGACTGCGGTGGTCATTTCCTCGATCACGCGGAAACCGAAATTCTCGAACACCGGCACCACTTCGGACAGGGCGACCGTATGGCTGCTGTAGAGTTTGAGCCGCAGGCGTTCGTTGCAGTCTTCCGCGTTGCGATAGATTCGGATCGACTTGTCACCTTCACCCGACAGGCCGTGAAGCAGGCGAATGTCGATCGCGGCCTCAAGCGGGCCAGCGCCATTGCGATAGGCGAGCGGGAAGCCGGGAGCGAAACGCTGCGCGAGCGCTGCGGCGCGGCCAGCTTCCTCGGTTTCGGCGAGCGCTTCCTCGACGGCCGGCACCCAGCCGCGCACCATTTGCTTGAGCTGACGGTCGAGCGCGGCGTCATCGGGCACTACCCCGCCTTCGCGCAGGTCGAGCGTGATGCGCAGCAGCGCCAGGCCGCCTTCCTCCAGCGCGATCGACCAGCTGAGCACCGGGCCGTTCGCCGCCTGCGCGAGCATATCCTGCACCGCTACGCGACGGGCGGTCGACAATTCGTCGCGCGGCAGCCACACGAAGGCATAGAGATGGCGGGCCAGTGCGCTGGTGGCGAGCGCCAGCTTCGGGCGTGGCCGGTCGGTCAGCGACATGAAGGTCAGCGCCAGCCGCTCCAGCGTTTCGCGGTCGAAGCCGATGGTGATGTCGTGCGGCAGGGCGGTCAGCGCATGGGCCAGCGTCTTGCCGGCATGGCCGAGCGGATCGAAGCCGAACTTGTCCATCAGGGTCGAGAGCGCCGAGCGGAGCAGCGGCACCTTGTCCGGGGTCGCCGACAGGCCGGTGCTGGTCCACATGCCGGCGTGGATCGACAGCGCCTTGACCTCCTTTCCGTCCCGCACCGGAATGATGACCAGGTCGAGCAGCACCAGGCGATGCACGCGCGAGATGCGGCTGGATTTGATGATAAGGGGCGTGCGCTTGCCTTCCTCGAACCAGGAGAAGGCTGCCTCCAGCGAGGCGGGGGCGATCAGCGGCCTGTCATGCCGGGTGCAGATGCCGAGCGGCGCGCTGCTGCTGCCGTCCCGCTGGATGATCTCATGCCCGGTCTGGGTGAAATGCCGCGCCAGGAACCAGCGCAGCAGGGCCGCGCCTTCCTCGTCCGGCACGGCGTCCGCATCGGCGGCCATGGCCGCCTGCATCTTGGGCCAGTCCGCCACGGCGGCGCGTACGTCTGCCAGCGTCTCCTGCAACGATTTTTCCAGCGCGCGGCGCGCCTTCGCGTCGGCCCTGTCGGTTTCGACATAGATCATGGATTCGCGCCGCGCGCCGGGCGTGTCGTCGTCCAATATGGCGGACAGCGCGCCGTCGCCGTCGCGCGTCACCGACAGAACGGGATGGAACAGGCGGTGAATGGTGATGTCGGCCGCAGCCAGCGTATTGGCGATGGAATCGACCAGAAACGGCATGTCGTCATTGACGATGGCCAGGCGCATGAAGCGGCCATTGGCGCCTTCGCCCAGCGTTTCGACCATGATCGCGGCCTGGCCCGCCTTGCGCCCATTGGCGGCGCGTCCGAGGAAAGCGGCGGCGGCGGCCAGCGCTGCCGCGTCAAACCCCTCGCTTTCGCCGGGCAGGGCGCCCCGGCTGAGAGCGCCTTCCAGCGCCTCATGGATGGTCTTGTCGACTTCCTTGTTCTTCGCTTCCGCCAGCGCCGTCATTCGCTCACCTCTCAACGCGGTTCTAACCGCTTCGATCTTAACGGAGGAGGTGCTGGATCGCCGCCATGCGACTCCTCGGCTTTAGGAGCGCCTATATGCGCCCGGCCAGGAGTCGGCTCAACCCTAGCGGGAAATAAAATTTCTGATCCTTGAAATTAAATGACGAAACGCATCGCGGCCCGCGCGGAGGGCGCGGGGCCTGTCACTGGGGGCGACTATCAACCAGCCTGCGCCGCATGTCGAGGCTCGATGCGGCGCTATGTGCAGCATTTCACCATGAATGCTGGCGTTATGGCGGCGGGAGATGCCGTGTCAGCGCGCCGCGGCGCTGATCACCCGCTGGTTGAGGTCGCTATCCCCCGGCAGCGCGGCGACGATCGCCAGCGTGCCGTCGGCTTCGCGCCGGGCGATGACGACGGCCAGGCCATCCGCATCGGTGGCGACTGCGACCGGATCGAGCGCGGCGGCGGCCTTGACCCTGTCGCGCGCCACCTGACGGCGATCGGGCTTGGCTGGCTTCTGCGATCGGCGCAACGCGCGCTCGTCGCGCACCAGCGCCTTGAGGCCGCCGGCATAAGCGGACAGATAGGCGGCGAGCGATCCGACGCTGAGCCGGGCCGTCAGCGCATGATCCAGCGCGGTGGCATATTCGGTGATGCGCGTCTTGTCATAGGTCGCGCCGAAGACCAGTTTGATGACCGCGGTCATGGGGCTGCGCGCCTGCGCCTTGATGCCATAATCGTGCAGCAGTTCGGCATAATCGTCGGGACGGACCTGCGCGACCTGCGCGAAGTCGTAGGACAGGCTGACGGCGCGATAGAGGGCGGCGTGGCTGCGCGCTTCGCTGATGCGCACGCGCGCGGCGCCGTCGCGGGCGATCGCCAGCCAGTCGGCGAGCGGCGCGTCCTGCCTCGGACATTCCATGCCGGTGAGGTCGAGCGTGTCGTCCTCTTCCTCTTCGATGTCGAACGCCAGGCTGTTGCTCTGCTGATCGGCGGCCGGGCCATCGGCCCAGATGGGCGCGGCGTCGCGCGCGGCGGGCGCGCTGCGCATCGCTTCGTCGACTTCCAGCGCCAGCGCGTCGGACAGGCTGCGGCTGGCCAGTTCTTTCCAGTTGATGACGCCGAATACGAAGTCGATCGTCTCGTCATCGGATGAGAAAGGCATCAATATGCCGCGATACATGATCTCCGCGCCGCGCTGATTGACGAACTCGGCCTCGAAACCGATAGGCGCGGCATTGGCGATGATCTGCAGATAATGGTCGGTCAGGCGCGATAGCAGCGAGCGGGCGGGGACGTCATCGATATAGTCGATCGTCCCCTCAATCTCGCACTCCTGGCGCAGCGCGGTGCCGAGATAGACGATGGCGGGATTGTCGAGGCCGACGCTGAAGTCGAGCAACACCGAATGCGGGCCGAAATCCTCCAACTGGTCGGGATTGAGATCCTCGATCGAGGGTAGGGCGCGATCACCCAGCAGCGAGGCCCAATAATTATAGGCGCGCACCTGCATCCGCCGCTCATCGGAAATGACGGCGGGGGGCGTTTCGATCAGCGCGTCGCCGGCATAGTCGAAATCGTCCTCGTCATTGGCGGCGTCGCGCCCCCGCAGCGTGTCCATCCGATCGTCCTAACCTCAGGTCAAAAATACTATTCCGGGATTCGACAGTGGCACGGGATGGTAAATTTCTTGTAAACAGGGCGGGCGGGGCACGGCGGTCGCGCCACAGCCTGAAAAAAGGAGCAGGGGCAGGAAATGTCCGCTTGTTCTTCGTCCCAACCGCTGTTATCTGCCCGCCCGGACGCCGCTTTAGCTCAGTTGGTAGAGCATCGCATTCGTAATGCGGGGGTCACAGGTTCGAGTCCTGTAAGCGGCACCGTCGCCTTGATAGGCAACCCTCGGAAAACCTAGCGAAAGTGCCTTTCAGCTTATGGCTGGGAGGGGAGCAGGTTTATGTACCTTTGGGCTGATCCCCATGGGTTCCCAGTGGGTCGGGTGTGGGTGGCTTCCACTATCCATCGTTGTCAATCGTGTGGGTTATCCGACCTTTGAATGTCCTCAGTGGCATGGTCTGCCGCCGCATCCAGCACGTCTGCCATGACTTCTTCCGTGTCTGCGTCATCACTCTTCGACATCGCAGGCGCAGGCGACGCCAAGGCTTCTAAGCGGACAGCATCGGCTTCAAACTGTTTTGCTGCTGCCGCTGCCTTCGTCGCTTCCGCTTCAGCCTGATCTGGCGCAACGCCCATTTCGCGCAGCGTTTCCGAGCGCTGTGGGATTGGATTTGAAGGATCGAAGACAATCACTGTTGCTCCGGTGGACTTGAGTGCCGAGCGAACGTCTCCTGCAAGTGCTTCGGGCAGAGCAACGAACAAGCGTGATCCGGCCAAGCGACCTGGGACGCCGGATTCTGCTCCCTCTTTCAATGTGCGCGCCATAGCTTCAGGGGCCGATGGGCTTGCAAACATGAGATCGTCCGGCTTATCCCAATTCGTAAATATCGAACGAATATCTCTCGCTCGCTCCACAAAATCAGGCTCATTCTCTGATGGCAGAATCCATTCGGGACCGAACCCCATTGCATTCTGATTTTTGGGAGCGAGGCGCTTTGCTGCCTGATATAAATAGCGCCGCCAATCAGCCACCTTGTCATCTTTCGGTGCGGTAAGCGCGGCGATGGCGAATGCGCGCCATGTGGCTTCCGATGCCTTTGATCTGGCAGTCAGCGGCGCTGCGGCTGCCATCGCCGCGTCCCATTCGGCTCCTGACGGGAGAGATACAGCGCCGGTCGCCAGATCGATCAGCACGTTGAGATAGCCGCGCGGCGTGTCAATCGCACCACGACTGTTCGGGATTACGACCTTCAACTCTACTTGTCGGCCATCGTTCGAAAGTGCGTGCTCGCCGCTCCACCAGATCGAGCTTACGCTCGTCGGCAATGCCCTTATGTAATCTTCAGGCAAGATATCGACGAGCCGCATTGACCGCACCTGTGATCCGTCCGCACGATAGATTACCACGACGTTGTCGCCAAAACCTGCTGAGTGCCAGTTGTCGAAGGTGACGACATAGCTCGCGCTGTTTGTCACCAGAGCGCTCACAGGTGCGACCTCATTAGCAAGTGGGGCTTGCCAGATTTTGGTCCAGGCTCGTCCGTTGCGTCTTTCCAAAATCGCGCGCGCCTGTGGTTCGCCGCCTTTGCGTTGACCAGCAGGTTCCTTGCCATCCACTTTGTCGCTGAAGTAGGAAAGCTGATCCTCAAGATCACGGGGGATCACAGTAAGCCGAACAGTCTTAGAGCCCGATCCGAAAGTTGTTGAGCAATACCAGCATGTTGTGATTCAGCCGTCTTTGCGACAAGATGGAGTGAATGGTGGCATGGACTGGTATTGCCCGGCGAGAGCATAGTCGGGAAGGTTTGCG
>NZ_SEOO01000060.1 GCF_004152865.1 Sphingobium cupriresistens
TGGGACCGCATCAATCTCACCGGCGATTATATCTGGTCCGAGAGCCTCGACCTCGATGCCGATGGCCTCATGCCGCTGCTCATCAAGCCGCTACCGTGAATCTGTGTCCGAATAATGTACAGAGGCCAAGTCCTCGACATTCCGCAGCGACAGCGGAAACCGCACATACATCATCACCACCAGGCGGATCACCTCAGGTGACGAATTGAAGTAACGGAAAGGATTGGGTCGCAGGCTCATCAGCCACCAATACCAGCCCCCTGTCTCGCCTGCCAATTTCCTCTGACAATGCCTCAAAGGCGCGATCCGCGCCCATTCCTCACCGGTCAAATCACACGGATAAGGCTTCGCCGTGCCATCAATCGAAGGCTGGCGAAATCCCTCAAGTCCGATTTTCCGAACGGCCTCTTAACGTGCGCGAAGCCGCAGCGAAAAGGCACAGCTTCAGGATCACCCATCGACCGACGTTCCGCCGCCGCAAATGCTCCCGAGTCAGGCATGAAAATGTCATGGGAGAGCAATCATCCATCATATCGCGATATCGGGCGATCTTGCTGGAAATGATATTCCAATCGTCACGAAACAGTCTGGCACTCAAGAGGCGGTAGGAAATTTTAGTAAACTCTTTCCCGCAGAAATTTGACACTGCATAAAGCGTATCATCATCTATATTTGAAATTTTATTGGTCAATGACTTTGAGAATCCCATCAAAGCGAAGGCAAGATCGTCATTTTTCTTGTCATCAAATTTTCCGCGGGTTCTCGAGACAATTCCCGTAATGCTGTCAGATCGAACTCTGTAAACAACCCAAGGCTCCGCAGCATAGTAAAAGCTGCTCGCCTTCAGAAACAACCAGGGTGTGGTTGCAGCATCCTCAAAGCACCTTCCAATAGGAAATCTCAAATCATCCGACCATAATTCACGACGCGATATCTTTGACCAGGTATGCATGCGACGGCTTTCGAAGATGCCCCGCACCAATATCTCGCGATCATCCTGAAAAACTCCGGATTTACCGGAAAATGACGCATAATCTTTGCCCATCTTGCGATAGTCACACATCACAATGTCGGGTGAACAGTTGTCAAGAATGCCACGTAGGCTCTTTATCGCGCCCGGGAATATTTCATCGTCTGAATCGACAAACCATACATATTCACCTGTCGCGGCTTCCACCATCGTGTTGCGCGCGGCGCTGAGGCCACGGTTCTCGGGGTGACGCAAAAGCCCGATGCGCCCATCATACTCCCTGCAAATCTCTTCGCAGAGCTGGAACGAGCCATCAGTCGAAGCATCGTCAAGCAAGATAATCTCAACACCATCCCCATCAATCTGATTGATAATGGGGACAACGCATTCGCGGAGATAAGGTAATACGTTATATACCGGAATGAGGATGCTAAGCCACTTGTCCGACGATTGGGCAACGTGAATGTCACGTTTTTCACGCGCGCGCGATGAACACTCAGCCTGCTGCAAAACCACTACCTTCGTCCAAAATCCGCGCGCGCAAGAGGTGCTGATAGATCCCCTGTCACCGCAATTCAAATCCGCAGTCCAACGCAAATCCGCAGCCCGCAAGCCCCAATCGCCCCCCTCGAAGAAGTCATTGGCAAGAGGCGTGAATCTTATCCGCCACTCGCTGAGTGGGCAGGATCGACCATCAGCCAACCCCGGCGACTCGATGGAGGCCGGCCAGTCTCAGAGGGCCTCGCTCTCGCCGCGTCAGGAACGCTGGATTTCCGCGCCCGCCAATTGGGGTGCACAAGCGCCCGGAAATGGATATGGGGTCTTTTGATGGAACCCCAACCCAGCCTCGGCGCGCGCTGCTGCTTCGCCTGTTGAGAGAGAAGCGGCATGGCAAAGAACGCCGACAAAAAACCCTTTGCCCGCATTCTTAAGCACCTGAAGTGGATCGCCACCGGCAAGGGATATGGCGCGGTCCTCAGCCTCGTTTATCTGGCGATTATCACGCGATCGCTGGGTCCGGCCCAATATGGCGCCTTCTCGCTGATCCTCAGCACCACGATGACCCTGCAATTGGTGCTCGGATTCAATGTCTGGCAGGTGCTGGTCAAATATGGGCATGAGCATATCCAGAGCAAGGATTTCGATGCCCTTGCCTGCCTGATCCGCTTTTGCACAATAATCGACCTGCTGACCGCATCGCTCGGGATCCTTGTCGTGGCGTTGATCCTCTGGCTGGGCAGCGACGCACTGGGCATGACGGGCGATCTTGCGTGGCAGACATTCGGCTATGCGGTGGTCATATTGCTCTCCATCCGCAATGTCCCGCGCGGCATGTTGAGGCTGCAGTGCGAATTCAAGCTGTCCTTCATGGCCGAGTCCGTGGTGCCAACGGTCAAATTCGCGGGATCACTGCTGGCCGTGCTGATCCATCCGTCGGTTTCGACGTTCCTCTGGACATGGGCGGCCGGGGAACTGGCAAGCACCCTGGTATTCTGGGTCGTGGCGCGGCGGAAATTTCGCCACCAATTCGGACGTCCACAAGGCCGCCGCTGGTATCGGGCGTGGCGCGAAAATGATGGGCTGCCATCGCTGTTGGTCGCGACCAACATCGGCGAAACCGCTTATGCTGCGGGACAGCAATTGCCCGTCCTGCTGATCGGCTTTTTCGCGGGCACGGCCGAAGCCGGGCTTTACCGTCTGGCGCATCAACTGACGCAAACCCTGTCGGTAATCGCCGGGTTCATCAATCTGGCCAGCTACACCGAAATGGCCTACCTTCACGCCAAGGACGGGCTGCAAAAAATCAAACCCCTGTTTATCAGGATCGTGCTGATTTCCCTGGGGACGGCGGCCGTGCTGCTGCCGGTGATCATATTTCTCGGCAAACCGCTGCTTTTGCTGATGTCAGGCCCGCAGTTTCTCGGTGCATACCCCTTCCTGCTGGTGCTGGGCCTTGCCGCAGCGATGCAGATTGTCAGCGTGACCAGCGAATCCCTGCTAATGGCGGCCGGGCGTTCCAAAACGCTGATCGCCATCCGATTGATCGGGACCGCGGTGTTGCTGGCGATGTTGTTCGTCCTGCTGAACGGTTTCGGCGCCATTGGCGCGGCTTGGGCGAGGGCGCTGACCGAAGCGATCAGCCTGGGCCTGATCCTGGGGGCCTGCTACCTCATTCTGCGCAAGGTTAAACCCGCTTCATGACGAAACGCATTCTGTTCCTGTTCAATCATGACGCGGCCCATCAGGCTGCCCATATCGCCGGGATTGCAGGCCATCTGGCTCAGAATGCGCCTTCGATTCAGGTCGTAGTCGCGTGCGGCACACAGGCCATCCAACGGACCGTCGCCTCGATCATCCCGGCGACGGCGCACGCCAATATCGAATGGGTGCAACTGCAAGTTCCCAGGTCGGCCGCCCGCTGGCTGGAACCGCTCAACAGCGTCGCCCCGATGATGCGGCTTGCCCGGCTGCATTATAATCTGGACCTGTTCGCCAGTGTCGATCTGCTCGTATCGACCGAGCGCACCTGCCTGCGGATCAAGCACCGCCTTGGCGAACGCGGCCCGCTTTTTGCTTATGTTCCGCATGGATCAGGCGACCGCAACGTCGCCTATCACCCGGATCTCGCGCATTTCGATCTGCTGCTGCTGAGCGGACCCAAGCTGGTCGACGAAATGGTGCGTCACGGCATCACCAGCGCCGAAAAATGCCGCGTTATCGGCTATCCGAAATTCGACACGATCGATCCGGCCCTGCGCAAGCGTTTCTTTGCGAATGACCTGCCGGTCTTTCTCTATAATCCCCACTTCGACCCGCATTTGTCATCCTGGTACAGCATGGGCAATTCGGTGCTGGACTATTTCTATCGCAATCAGGACCGGTTCAACCTGATCGTTGCCCCGCACGTCATGCTGTTCCGAAAGAAAATCCACTATTCTCTGGAATATCGCACGCTGAAGGTGCGGCCGGAAATCGATGAGCGTTATCGCAGCGCATCCAATATCATAATCGATCTCGACAGCCCAAACCTGTTCGACATGAGCTACACCATGGCTGCCGACGCCTATATTGGCGACGTCAGCAGTCAGGTATATGAATTCTTGCTGCATCGCGGCGCCTGCTACTTTCTTGATCCGCTCGGCCGGCCTGCGACGGGGCCGGCAGAACGGTATGAATTCTGGCGCAATGGCGAAGTGTCGTACGGCTCGGCCGAACTCGCGACGCGCGTTCCGCTATGGCAGGAAAGCGCCGCCAGCCATTTGGCTGAGCAAGACAGGCTCTTTGCCTATACAATGGATTACCAGCCGGGACGCAGCGCGAGCGAACGCGGCGCCGAGGCTCTGGCTATCTATCTGGGCGAACGTCTCGCAGCAGCACGCTGAGGCCAAAATCCGTCCCGGAATGAAGACGCCGGAAATGAAGCCACCGAAGGGAGCTGTCAGTCAGAGGGCATAGCGTGGAAAGTACGCCAGACGGCTCTGTTGCAAAGATTGGCGGCAGTCAGAGGTAGGCTGTCGCTCTGCGCCGATCAGGCGGCTGCTGCGAAATGGTGGTTGAGCATGCCCATGGCCTCCGTCAGCGCCGAGGGCCCAATGCCAAAAGCTCTCTCCACAAGGCGCACCTCGCCCCTGATGCCGGGCTGCAGGCACCAGGGGCGAGCCTGTCCTTTGCGCAGGGCTCGCATGACTTCGAATCCCTTGATCGTGGCATAGGCCGTGGGGATCGATTTGAAACCGCGCACCGGCTTGATCAGTATCTTGAGCTTTCCGTGATCGGCCTCGATCACGTTATTGAGATACTTCACCTGCCGGTGGGCCGTCTCCCGGTCCAGCTTTCCTTCGCGCTTCAATTCGGTGATCGCTGCACCATAGCTCGGCGCTTTGTCGGTATTGAGCGTGGCAGGCTTTTCCCAGTGCTTCAGGCCTCGCAGGGCCTTGCCCAGGAACCGCTTCGCTGCCTTGGCGCTGCGGGTCGGCGACAGGTAGAAATCGATCGTGTCGCCCCGCTTGTCGACTGCCCGGTACAGGTAGGTCCACTTGCCCCGCACCTTGACGTAGGTTTCATCCAGGCGCCAGCTCGGATCAAAGCCACGCCGCCAGAACCAGCGCAGCCGCTTCTCCATCTCCGGGGCGTAGCACTGGACCCAGCGATAGATCGTCGTATGGTCGACCGAAATGCCGCGTTCCGCCAGCATTTCCTCAAGGTCGCGATAGCTGATCGGATAGCGACAATACCAGCGCACCGCCCACAGGATCACATCACCCTGGAAATGGCGCCACTTGAAATCCGTCATCGTTCCGTCCGTCCAATCTCCGCCAAGCATGCTCAAGCTTCACGATTTTTGCAACAGAGCCTATTTTAATATTATTATTATTCTACAGATCTCCAAATGCATATTAATAGCATCTTTATTTCATATATAATCTTTATTATGAACGATTTCATGTTTCATCCACGTATACTAACTAAAATTGCACGATGCACACCATAGGAGTGGAGTCTCCGCCGGTTCTGCCGAATCACCCCCTACCTGTAGGCGCTTGCAATCGTAGCGGCGTCTGCTCGCAAACGGAGCGATTTTCTGCTCACCCTTTCTGCCACTGGCGCATGGCCTCGTGCTCGAATTATCTGCCAGTGTGCTCGCCATCATCCGGCGCTGCTTGCAAACGGGGCGTCGTGCTCACACTCCCTGCCAGTGGGTTCTCCAAACCCGTCGCCGGCAGACGCTTTTGCGAAGCGGGTTTCCAGAACAGTTTTGACACGCGGCGGGCCGCAGAAATGCGTTGCGGTCATGGCCCGCCGGCAGGATCGTCAGAAAGGAAGGTTTTCGCGAACAGGGCCAGCGCATAATAGGCGATGACACCACGCAAGCGGAAAGGGTGCGATGACCAAAACCGAAATGCTGGAGACGATGAAACGCCTCGACGCCCATGCGAATGCCCTGCTGCTGATCGGTGCTTCCGATATCGATCTGCTCGGCGGCATGTTCGACGTGATGCCGGACTTCAAGGCGCTGCTCGATGCCGGATACGGCGAAGAGATCGAGAGAAACGCCGGTCGCTTCCCCGGCCTGCACCGCTACGCCGTCATGCTCTCAAATATCGCCGAAGGGATCGCGGACGGCTCCATCCGGGTGCCACGCTGACGCCACTCCCGCTGGCAGATAATGTGAGCAGGCGACCATGACTGCGAGCAGCGCCGGATGATGGCGAGCACATTGGCAATTAGCGTGAGCAGACTGCTCCGCCCATTGTCAGATAATCCGAGCAGAAAATCGCTCCGTTTGCGAGCAGACGCCGCTACGATTGCAAGCGCCTACACCTATCGATACTGGCTCGTGGCGGCGCTCATTGCCGCCCTGATCTACTACGCATGGGGCGAGGTCACTCGAACCCGGGGCGCTCAAAAGGTGTCGTTCCGCCCGGCGGCGGAAGCGTGCGATGCGTCCGGGTCGCTCCGCTACTGCGTCTATCGCGATCGGCGGGGGACGAACGGCGATGTCGTCTATCATATGCATGGCCGCAACCTCGACGAGCGCATCTGGAACGACGACACCTATCTCACCGCGCTAATTCAGTCGGAATGGCAGCGCCGCCCCGAGCTGCCGCCCACAGTCGTGACCGTATCCTATGGTTCGACTTGGTTGCTAACCCCGAAAGGGGAGACACCCGACAGCGGACTGCTGGATGATCTGATGGCCCGTCTGCCAGCGATTGAGGGGAAAATCGGGCGTCCGCGTCGTCGTCTCTTGATGGGAGAGTCGATGGGGGGCCTCAACGTCCTGGTCGCTGGCCTGTCCTATCCGTCGCGGTTCGCCAAGGTCGCGGCGCTATGCCCCGGCGTATATTCGACCTCGCCGTTCGCATCACTGTCCACGATCCGCGCAACGATGCAGCGCACGGGTGCGAACCCCAAGATCATCTTCGGCGTATGGATGATGGCGCGGAAATATGCGGCGAACGATGCCGAGTGGCAGCGCGTCTCGCCGCTCGCCCTGATCGAGCGGGCGGGTCCGGCCTATCCGGCGCTCTACCTGTCGAACGGCCTGTATGACGTCTATGGAAATTTCGAGGGCACGCAGCGGCTTGCCGACATAGCGCGCAAGCGCGGCGTCAAGACGGAGTGGCACCCGCTCTATGGCGGGCACTGCGCTACGGACGCGTCCTCTCTCGCGGCGTTCCTGTCGTCCTGACGCTTTCCCGAAAGGGAAGGGCGTATGAGAAAGCCCGCCTCGCTGTCGGCGTAAAGCGGGCGGCGAGGCGGGCTTTTCCCAGAATTTGTTCCCAATTCACTTTTCCCGAAATGGCTCGACCTCGACGGGAAATCGAGAAAGGATCAGGCGGCTTCCAAGGTCGGGATACGCGCGATGATATCGGCATCCTTCACGGCCTGCACGCGCAGGTCGTAATTGCGCTGCATGTTGACCCACATTTCGGGCGTGGTTCCGGTAAGCTTGCCGATCCGAAGCGCCATAGTCGGGGTGACATCCTGCTTCTCGGCGATGATATCGTAGAGGGTCTGCCGCGATACCTCGATCAGCCTGGCGATCTCCGCCTTGGGCTTGTTGAGCGCGGGCAGAATGTCCTCCCGCAGCAGCTCACCGGGGTGCATCGGGGCAAGGCCGGATACGAGCTGGTTCATCATCTGTCTCCTGTCCGGGCCGATCCCAGATCATCATGCGTCTCTGTATAAGCTCTATATGTAAACTAAAGCCTTACATGTCAAGCATTGGCTGACAGATTTTTAGGAGGGGCTTGCCCCTCCTCAATGATAATCCTCGATATTCACGTCGATCGCATTGCCGTCATCCCAAGCCCATGTGACCCGGTAATTGCCGCTGGCATCGACTGCATATCGTTTGGGCTTGGTGCTCAACCCATGAAAGCGAAAGCCCGGAACATTCATGTCCTCGGGCTTCGTGGCAGCATCTAGCGTGAGCAGGATGCGGCGAACGCGGTTGTGGTTCTGGACGGGAAGTTTTGAGCCATCTCCCTTGGTGGCGAAGGCTTCGAGCGCCTTGCTGGTGTATGTTTTAATCATAGACACATTGTAAGGCATTTCCTGACATTTGTCAAGTATTACCTTACACTCTGCCGAAAACGATTCTTCGGCGGCGACCCTACCGCCCGAACCCGATATCCGGCCCGTCACGTCCACGCTGACGGTCTAGCTCCTGCTCTCGCTGCCGATCCCGCCCACGCTGCCCCGATTGGTCCAGCTCAATCGCCGGCACCTGGTCGCGCTGGGGTGACTGGTCGAGCGCCGGCACCGCCCCGAACCCGCCCTCGCTGCTGGTCTGTAGCCCCGATCGCATCGCCCGCGCTGCGCCCTGGACCAAGCTGGACATGCCCTGCATCGCTAGATCGGCACGCTCGCGGAGTTGGTGGGACCACTCCCGTATCCGCTCCTGACCACGCTCGATGTAGAAGCCCAGCCCCCGCTTCTCCATGATCGCCTCGTTCATCTGCCCGCGCGGGGTAACGGCGTGCGGCTCCTTGCCGGCCGCGATCTGCTCGGCCGACGCGCGCCGCTCGATCGCGGCCGACGCATGGCCCATCTTCACGGTCGGTTCGATATCCAGCCCCTGACGCTCGTAACTGCGGTGATCGACCCGCTCGGCTACCTGGGCGTGTTCCAGCGCGCTGTTGACCATCCCGGCCCACCGCTCGCGGATCGCCTCCACCTCCACCGAGGCCGTCGAGCGCACGTCGAGCTGGCGCGTCTTCGCCCCCAGCCCGTCCGCCTCCGCTACCCGCGTCGTCGTCATGACGTGGGCATGGTGGTTACGATCGTCGCCGTAATCATGCGGGGCGTGGATCGCGGCATCCACTGCCACCCCGTAGCGGTTGCGGATATCCTCCGCGAAAGCACGCACCAGGTCGCGGCGCTGGCCGGCGTCCAGCTCGGCCGGCAACCCCAGCTCATATTCTCGCGCGACCTTGGCGTCCTTGCGCTTCTCCGCCGCCTCGGCCGCGTTCCACAGCGCGGAGCGGTCCTGCGCCCACTCCGCGCCTTCCGGGGCGACGATGAACGCGTCCTCGACGCCGCCCCGCCGCGTGTAGTCGTGCACCAGGCCGTCGCGCTCGTTTTCGAGACAAGCGCCGGTCCGGTACGCCGCAGCCGCGACCGCGCTGCGCCCGGTCGAGCGCGACACCGATTTCACCGCCAGATGGTAGATCGCCATCGTCGCGCCTGCCTTCTCCAACGTGGTCCAGCGGCGTTGCGCTGGTCGGGGTGTGGGGCGGAGGCCCCGCTGTCGCATCGCGACATGGGTGCAGGGTATCCCTGCCGCACGCATTACGCAGTAATGCTAAAGTGCGCCCTTGTCTCCTATCGTCGTCTCGGGTGGTTTCGTTTGTTGGTTTGAGCTATGCTCGCTTTGTTATCGTGCTTTCACGCGGAGAAGGTATGGCGGCACCAACACCCGAAGCCATCGAACAGGCTCGCAAACGGGTCAACCAGGCCAAGGCCCGTCTCGACGCGCTCAATGCCCGTGTCGCTGCCGAGGGCCGTCGTCTCGATACCCGCCGCAAGATCATCCTGGGCGGACTGCTCATCGACGCCGCCAGCAAGGACAAGCGGTTCGCCGGCATCGTCTCCGAACTGACCCACCGCATCAGCCGGGATCAGGATCGCAAACCGTTCGAGGGATGGACGCTGCCCGGGGAGGATCGCTGATGGACCGCGACCGCGACGACGACCCCCGTCGCCTGCTCGAACAGGCCCGCCAGCTCAACGAGCGGGAACGCGGAAAGGGAATGGCTCGTGGCGGGAGCCGAACCGATGCCCCGGCCGGCAGGTTCGATCCCGCCGAGTTCGACACGCCCCCCGATCCGCCACCCTCTGCCGCCGGTCGCGCGCGCGATGTCGCCGACGCCGCCCAGGCGCACAGTTTCTTCTCCCACCTCGACACCAACATCCAGCGCGTCCTCGCCGGCTTTGGTACCCTGCGCGATCTGGTGGCCGATGTGCGCGCCAGCCTTGCCGATGCCGCCGCCAGGGACGCACAGCGCGCCGAGGACGAGGAAGCCCGTGACAAGGTCATAGCGGCCCGCCTGGTCGATCCTGCCGCCCTGGAGGCCCGTGCAGAGGCTGGCGCGCGTCGTGGAGCCACGGACGGCCTTGCCGGGGCGGGAGAGGCCCTGCGACGTCGGATCGACGCTGACACGGCCGCGCACGCCGCCCTGGCCGATCGTCTTGCGGCTGATGCCGCCGATCGCCGCGCCCATGAGCAGCGCCGGCGCCGGTGGGACAGGTGGTGGAACGGCGCGCTCGCCGGCTTCGCCCTGCTGGTGCCGATTGCCGGGGGTTACGGCTACTACCTGGGTAACGGGGCCGGCGAGGCGCAAGGCTATGCCCGCGCCCGTGATGAAACGGCTGCGGCGAGCTGGGCCAACACCGTCAACGGTAAGCTCGCCCGCCGCATCGATCAGGCAAGCGAACAGACCATCCCCGCCATTGCCGCCTGTCCCAAGGATCACGGTTGGAAGCGAGAGAAGCGCGACGGGGTATACTGGTGCTTCGGCGCGAACCCTGATGCCAAATCCTACACCGGGTGGCTGCTGCCATGAACCTAGATGATCGCACCCGCACCTGGCAGCTCATCATGACCGGACATGATCTCCGGCGCGTCACGCTCGATACCCAGGCGGACATGGCGCGGCTGCTCGACCTCGATCCCTCAATCTCGCACCTGACGCTGGAAATCGGCGGGGATCGCGTCCACGTCGCCCGCGACTGGCCCAGCGACCAGTACGAGGAGGCCGATCGCCTGATCGATCGCATCGCCGCCTCCGGCGTGTCTGCGATCGTTGTCCACGAGCGCGACGGCAAACCCCCTCGCCGCGTGACGACCGGCGAATGATGGCACGATGCCTTCGCCCCGACTCCTTCCTCGCCAAGCCTGCGGCCGGTAGGCCGCCCCTGTGACGGCGTAGCCGGCACGCATCATCGGTGCATCGGCCGAAGGCCGATTCCGCTTGTCATCATGCAACGCCAGCCTCGCGCGTGCGCGATGATTCTAGATTCTATTGATTCTATGATTCAGGGGTTGCTTGTCTGTTGATTCATATAGGAAAAATGGCCTGACCTACGACAAATGGGGTGCTCAGTTACGACAAATGGGGTGAGCACCTACGACAAATGGGGTGCTCAGTTACGACGGATCGGGTGCCCCGTGAGGAATGGGGTAACTGTGCGATCTATGACATTGACGTTGATCTTATGTCGTAACTGGCTAAGCTCATGCTGTGCTCGACGACCTTCCTATCGGCCGCACGATGAAGGCGGCTTCCACGATCTCGGTTCGTGACGGTCATGCCATCGTCAAAGCTGGCGAGTTCATCGAAGCACGGTTCGGCGCGGGTACGTCACCCTCTTTGGCGGCCCGCAAGACCCTAGCCCTTCTAATCGCCAAAGCTGCCGGTGAAGCGTGGCGACCGGGATCACATGTCATCGCCAAGCGCGATCTGCGAGGCACCCACAACGCCAATGATCGGATCCAGGACACCCTCGATGAGCTGATGGATGTGAAGTTCCAAATGCCTTCGACCTCGGCGCAAGGGCGTGCGGCGACGCTCACCGCTGCCCTGCTTGCCTGGACGCTCAACGAACATGCCGAAGACGGCCGGGCCACCGTCGAGTGGGAGTTCACGGCACCGGCTAGGGCAATCCTACAGGGGAGCGATTACTACGCTCGCCTCAACCGGGCGGCTCTGCTCGCCTTCCGGTCGAAGTATGCGATCACCCTCTATGAGATGGGTTGCCTGCTGGCTGGACGGCGTAGCCCCACATGGTCCGGAACGGTCGATGAGCTGCGGGAGCGGCTTGGCGCACCCTCTAATTCGATGCCCAACTTCTCCGACTTCCGGCGTCTGGTGCTGACACCTGGCAAAGCCGAAATCGATCAGCTCGCTGCCTTCACGATGGACTGGTCGGAAAAGCGCGGGGCGCGGGGCAAGATCACCCACGTCACCCTGACCTTCACCCCTAAAGACGACGACGCCACTGACGCCGCGGCCGATGAGGCAGGACGCCATAGCAGCGGCCGAAAGGCCCGCCGGGAAGGGACGACAGAAACCATCGTCGACACCGCCAGCCTCATCGCCTCGGCGGCTTCTCGGCTATCGGTTTCGGACACCCTACGCTGGCCGGCCGACGATCAGGTGGACGAGTTCAAGACCCCGGAGCTTCATGCAATCGGAATGGCCCTAGGCGGTGGTCACTCCGTACAGCGCCTAGCGGATCAGTATGCTCGCGTCCGCCCCGAACAGCGCCGTAAATTGGTAGGGGATGCCCTCAAGGCAGATTGGACGAAATGGGTTACGGGGTGTGCCACCAAGTGGGGCAGAGTCTGACCATTTCGCCACCTGACCGTTTCTGCTAACAGTTAGCGGATCACGTTTTGAAACGATCCGCAACAGGGACGGATAAAATGGCTTACACCCTCGGAGAAGCCGCAAAGGCGACAGGTATTAGCAAGGCTTCCATATCGCGAGCCATCAATAGTGGTCGAATTTCTGCGACAAAGAAGGATGACGGTTCTTTCTCGATTGAGCCAGTCGAACTGCACCGGGTGTATCCTCCCAAGTCAGCCGCACCAGTAACCGAAACACCATTTGAAACGCTACGCAACGGCAATGCTGACACCCGTAACGGGTCAGATTCCAATGTATTACAGGCTCGTCTTGATGCTGCCTTGGAACAGTTGCGCGATCGGGACGGCACGATCGACGACCTTCGTCGTCGCCTCGATCAATCGGATGAGGAACGGCGTGAGGCTCAAGCCCGAGTGATCGGACTGCTGGCCGGACCCGGCCCCACGGAATCCAAGAGGGGGTTTTTCGGTCGTCTATTTGGCCGTCCTGACGAATGACCGCGATCACATCCATCAAATGAGATTTACACCCCCATTTTGAGGTCGAGCTTGATCGTATCGCCGGGCATGCCGGTCAGAACGGCGATCTTCTCGCGGGCGAAAGCCAGCACATCCGCAACGGTATTGAGCGGCGGACCTGCGTCAGCCGGGATGGCCTCTTCAGGCTCCGGCGCGGCTTCGTCAGCCATCTTCCGCACGTCCTTGGAAACCGTGCCCTCCAGTTCATCGATGCTGAAGTTCGCGATGCGTGGGTATTCCTCCGCGATCCCGTGGCCGACCTGGCTGATTACCGCATCGTCTCCCTTATCGAGCATTACCCACATGCCGTAGTTATTGCGGACGGTGTGGCCGTTCTCGATCCGCGCAGCATAGGACGCATCGAACCGCTTCTTCACCTCGTCGGCAGGGAAGAGATACACATCTAGGCCTCTGTGCATTGTAGGGACACGGATTCACGGTAGGCATCGACGTCAGGGGTAGCGAACTATTTGCGCAGGTTCTCGATGCCAAGTTCGCGCCATATCCAAGTGAAGTCGTAGGTGGCCATCGGG
>NZ_SEOO01000061.1 GCF_004152865.1 Sphingobium cupriresistens
GTGGTAACTCCACCTTACCGATGAGCCCGGTGGCCACCGAGATCGAATTCGCATGGGTGGGGCATGCCCCACCCATGCGATCGCCTCAATCTACACCGGAAATTACACCACGAGCGCGGACGCTAACGCATTCGCATTCTGTCGGCGGAAAAGCACAGCCGTCAGGTGGACGCCGACCGGCTGGAGACGGACCTGCGCCTGGCGCTGGACCGGGGCGAGATCGGCATCGTATTCCAACCGCAATATCCGGTCGATAGCGACAAGATCAGCGGCGTGGAGGCGCTGGCGCGGTGGAACCATCCCCATTATGGGCCGCTGGGGGCGGGCATATTGTTCGCTACCGCCGAACGATCCGACTATATGTTGCCGCTGTCGGCGCATATCCAGGCGGAGGCGCTGCGGCAGGCGGCGGCATGGCCCGGCGCGCTGTCCGACCTGCGCCTGTCGATCAACGTCACGGCGGCGGACATCGCCCAGCCCGGCTTCATGCCCGGCCTGCTGGGGCTGGTCGATCGCAGCGGCTTTCCACGGTCCCGGCTGACGGTGGAGATCACCGAGAGCGGGTTGATCGAGGATGTGGACGCCGCCGCCGCGCTGTTGACCGCGCTGCGGACCGAAGGGTTGGCGGTCGCGATCGACGATTTCGGCACGGGCTATTCCAGCCTTGCCTATCTCAAGAGCCTGCCGCTCGATTTCCTTAAGATCGACAGCGGTCTGGCGCAGGATATTGCGGGCACGGCGCGGGACCGGATCATCGTGCGCGGGGTCATCCACATGGCCAAATCGCTGGGGTTGAAGGTCATCGCCGAAGGGGTGGAGACGGAGGAGCAACTGGATCTGCTCGCCCGTGAAGGGTGCGACTATTATCAGGGCTTCCTGCGGTCGGCGGGGGTGTCGTCCGCCGACCTCATCAATCTGGTGCTGAAGGGTTAGAAGCGTAACAGCGGCCAGAGGGTAATCAGGATGCCCGCCAGACTGGCCAGGAAGATGATGGTGCGGACCACCGGGACGCCCGCCGCATATAGCGGCAGATAAACGACCCGTGCGCCCAGCCAGATCCAGCCGCCCATGGCGGTCCATTCGCTGGTTTTGCCCGCCACCACCACGCCGATCAGCGCGACGATGGCGATGGGCAGGGTTTCCTTGAAATTGGCCTCAGCGCGGACGAGACGTCCGGCGAGGGGATGGAGCGGCGGCAGTTTTTCGTCGCGCGCGCCCATATTCCATTTGGGACCATATTGCTTCGTCTTCACATGCGCCGCGGCGAAGATGTGGACCAGCAGCAGGACCATGGACCAGGCGAGGATCGTGATTTCGACGGGCATGATGATATTGTCCCCTTTTGTCAGATCATTTTAGCGCATCTGGATCAGGTAGGACAGAGCGCGCTTGGGTCACAGCGATGCGCCACGGCGAAGTTCACACCGTCGTCGCAAAAATTACAGGCTGGATTTGGCGCTTTTGCGTGGGCCAAGTGCGCCTTAGGTTACAGCGACGTATCTTTGACGCGCCACCAGGGTCATAGCGACGCGCCAGTTGCGCGCCATCCGGGTCACCGGTGACGGTTGCGGATGATCTTCCGTGAGGCTGTTCCATCCGGCGGATAGACCAGAAAAGCGCGACGTAGGGAAGCGGGATGGGATTTTCCCCTCCCGCTTCTACCCCGCCGCCTTGGCCAATCCCTTCGACAATTGCAGCGCGCCGTTCAGGCGGGCTTGCGGGTCGGGCCAGGCGCGGTTGACCACGACCTTGCTGTCGGGACGCAGGCGGGCGACGCCGTCGAGGCGCTGGACATAGGCGACCAGCCCGGCGGGGTTCGGGAAGCGGTCCTCAAAGAAGCTGACCAGCGCGCCCTTTGCGCCCATGTCGATCTTCGAGATGTTCGCGGTCATGCAATTCTGCTTGATTTCGATGATCTTGAGCAGGTTTTGCGTGGGCAGCGGCAGCTTGCCGAAACGGTCGATCAGTTCGGCCGCGAAGGATTCAAGGCCCTGGCGATCCTCGATCTCGTTGATGCGGCGATAGAGGCCCATGCGGAGGTCAAGGTCAGGCACATAATCGTCGGGGATGAGGATGGGCGCGTCGACGCTGATCTGGGGGGAGAAGCTGTCGCTGCGCTTTTCGATACCGACCCCGCCCGCCTTGGCGTCCATGATCGCGTCTTCCAGCATCGACTGGTAGAGTTCGAAGCCGACTTCCTTGATATGGCCCGACTGTTCGTCACCGACCAGATTGCCCGCACCGCGAATGTCGAGATCGTGGGAGGCGAGTTGGAAGCCTGCGCCCAGCGTGTCGAGGTCGGACAGAACCTTCAATCGCTTTTCCGCCGTTTCGGTGATGATGCGGTTGGCCGGCGTCGTCATATAGGCATAGGCGCGCGTCTTCGACCGGCCCACGCGGCCGCGTAGCTGGTAAAGCTGGGCGAGGCCGAAGCGGTCGGCGCGATGGATGATGAGCGTGTTGGCGCTGGGGATGTCGAGGCCGGATTCCACGATCGTCGTGGAGAGCAGGACATCGTAGCGCTTGTCGTAGAAGGCGGACATGCGTTCTTCCACTTCGGTCGCGCTCATCTGGCCATGGGCGACGATGGCCTTGATCTCCGGCACGTCGTTGCGGAGATACTCCTCGATCTCGGTCAGGTCGGCGATGCGGGGGACGACGAAGAAGCTCTGGCCGCCGCGATAATGTTCGCGCAGCAGCGCTTCGCGGATGACGACGCCGTCCCAGGGCATGATGTAGGTGCGGACCGCCAGGCGATCGACCGGCGGGGTCTGGATGACGGACAGTCCGCGCAGGCCCGACATGGCCATTTGCAGCGTGCGCGGGATCGGCGTGGCGGTCAGGGTCAGGACATGGACGTCGGTCTTGAGCGACTTCAGCCGTTCCTTGTGGGTGACGCCGAACCGCTGTTCCTCATCCACGATGACGAGGCCGAGGCGCTTGAATTCCAGCCCCTTGGCCAGCAGCGCATGGGTGCCCACGACGATGTCGACCGTGCCGTCGGCCAGGCCCGCCTTGGTCGCCTTCGCCTCCTTGTCCGGGACGAGGCGGGAGAGGCGGCCGATATTGACGGGGAAGCCGCGAAAACGCTCCTCGAACTGCATATGATGCTGGCGCGCAAGGAGCGTGGTGGGGCAGATGACCACGACTTGCATCCCTGCCATCGCGGCGACGAAGGCGGCGCGTAGCGCGACCTCGGTCTTGCCGAAGCCGACGTCGCCGCAGACGAGGCGATCCATCGGCTTGCCCGACCCCAGATCCTCCACCACGTCGCTGATGGCGCGATCCTGATCTTCGGTTTCCTGATAGGGGAAGCGATCGACGAAGGCGGGGTATCCCGCCTGATCCGGTTCCGCCACGGTGGCGGCGCGCAGGGCGCGTTCGGCGGCGGTCTTGAGCAATTCACCCGCGATTTCGCGGATGCGCTCCTTCATCTTGGCCTTGCGCCGCTGCCACGCTTCGCCGCCCAGTCTGTCGAGGCTGACGCCTTCGTTTTCGGAGCCGTAGCGGGAGAGGACTTCGAGATTTTCGACGGGGACGTAGAGTTTGTCGCCGCCTGCATAGGTCAGCGCGACGCAGTCATGCGCCGCCTTGCTGACCGGAATCTGGGTCAGCCCTTCATAGCGGCCGATGCCGTGGTCCATGTGGACGACGAGATCGCCGGGCGAGAGGGTGGCCAGTTCTTGAAGGAAGGCGTCGGCGCTCTTCTTGCGCTTGGCGCGGCGGACGAGGCGGTCGCCGAGCATATCCTGTTCGGTGAGGACGGCGACGTCGGGCGCGGTGAAGCCGTGGTCGAGCGGCAGGACGGTGAGCGTGACGCTGCCACTGGCGGCGGTGCCCAGCGCTTCCTGCCAGCCGTCGGCGGCGGCGAGGCGAGTGACGTCATGGTCGGCGAGCAAGCCGGACAGACGCTCGCGCGCGCCGACCGAGTAGCTGGCGATGATGACCTTTTTCCTGGTCTTGCGCAGGGCGGCGATATGTTTGCCGACGGCTTCGTAGATGTTCGTATTTTGCGCGCGTTCGGGGGCGAAATCACGCGGGCCGTCGACGGCGAAATCGAGTACGGTCGCGCTTTCCGGTTCACGGAAGGGCGTGGTGCCGTGCATCGGCTTGGTCGCGACGGCCGCGTCCCATTCGGCGGCGCTCAGGTAAAGCAATTCAGGTTTGAGCGGGCGGTAGGAACCGGGATCGGCGGACTTCGCCTGGACGCGGTTGGCATGATAGTCGCGGATCGCCTCGAACCGGTTTTCCGCTGCGCCGGCCACGCCTGGGTCGCGGATCAGAACGGCGTCCTCGCCCAGATGATCGGCGAGCGGGACGAGCTTTTCCTCGAACAGCGGCAGCCAATGTTCCATGCCCGCGAGCCGGCGGCCGTCGCTGACCGCCTGATAGAGCGGGTCGCCGGTCGCAGTCGCGCCGAAGGTTTCGCGATAGCGGCTCCGGAAACGCTTGATCGTGTCTTCGTCCAGCAGCGCTTCGGAGGCGGGGAGAAGGGTGAAGCCGTCGACATTTTCGATCGTGCGCTGGTCTGCGGGATCGAAACGGCGGACGGTTTCGATCTCGTCGCCGAAGAAATCGAGGCGCAGCGGCATGTCCTCGCCACCGGGGAAGAGATCGACGATGCCGCCGCGAATGGCGAATTCGCCCCGGTCGTGGACCGTGTCGGTGCGGACATAGCCGTTCGCTTGGAGCATCTGCGCCAGCGTCTGGATAGCAATCCGTTCCTTGGGCGCAAGTTTGGCGACCAACTGCCGAACGCGGAACGGGGTGAGCGTGCGCTGGGTCATGGCGGCCAGCGTGGTGAGGACCAGTTGCGGGCCTTTGGGCCTGGCTTGCAGGGCATGGAGACCGGCGAGGCGGGCGGAGGCGGCGCGCAGCGAGGGGCTGGCGCGGTCGTAGGGCAGGCAGTCCCAAGCGGGAATTTCGATGATCTCGATCTCTGGCGCGAAATAATGCGCCGTGTCCGCGACCGCGCGCATCAACTGCTCGTCGGAGGCGATGAAGACCGCGCGATTGCCCGCAGCCCCCGCGGCGCGGGCGATGTCGGCGAGCAGCCAGGGCTGGAACCCCGCGGGAACGCCCGACAGGGTGAGGGGCGCCGTGGCCTTCAGGATGGTCTGGAGATCGGTCATATCTGGCTGTCCGGTCCTCTCCTCGATTGCTCCCCTCCCGCTTGCGGGAGGGGTCGGGGGAGGGCTTGTAAAGGATGGGAAGAGACAGACCCTCCCCTAACCCCTCCCGCAAGCGGGAGGGGGACTTGTCAGTTCTCGATTTTCACGAAATCGAGCTTCAGGAACTTGTCCATCATCGGCCCTTTCCATTCGTCCGGCACCGGGATGGTGCCCAGCGCCCATCCGATGATGTCGGCATCCTGCTCGTCCATGAAGCGTTCGAACCAGGCAATCTCCTCGGCGTTCCATTCGGCGTGATAGCGTTCGAAGAAGCCGCCGACCGCATAATCCGATTCGCGTGTGCCGCGGTGCCAAGCGCGGAATTTCAGGCGGCGCATCAGGGGATCGTCGTTCACAATTTGTTCCTTTTGCGGGCATGGCAAAATGGCCGATCGGGGATTTGTATGACCGCCCCCGCTCAGCTACAGGCAGCCAGATAGACATGCGACCCGATATTCTCAATCCGCTCTTTGCCGAAATATCCCTGTTCAAGGGGATCGGCCCCGCTCTGGCCCGGCCGCTGGAGCGGCTGGGGCTGGCGCGCGCGGTCGATGTGGCCTTTCACTTGCCGGTCAGCTGGGTCGATCGGCACCTGACCGACCGGCTCGACATGGCGGACGCCGGGCGGGTGGTCGGGATCGAACTGACGCCGGTCGATTATCGCGCCAGCGGCAGCGCACGTGCGCCGTTCCGGGTCGATGCGGTCGATCGCTATGGCAATCATGTCGCGCTGGTCTATTTCGGGAAGAATAGCGGATGGCCGCGCAAGCTGTTGCCGCTGGGCGAGCCGAAATATATCTCCGGCAAGCTGGAGGCCTATGGCGATACGCTCCAGATCGTTCATCCCGATGTGCTGGCGCCTGAGGATGCGCATATGCTCCCGGCGCGCGAACCGGTCTATGGGCTGTCCGAAGGGCTGACCAACAACCGGATGCGCGATCTGGTGGGGCAGGCGCTGACGCGGGCGCCGGAGTTGCCGGAATGGATCGAGCCGAGCCTGCTGGCGCGCAAGGATTGGCCGGCGTGGCGCGAGGCGCTGGCGCGGGTCCATGCCGATCCGGCGGACGCCATGGCCCGCGCGCGGCTCGCCTATGACGAGATTTTCGCCGGGCAACTGGCGCTGATGCTGGTGCGGCAATCGTCGCGGCGGCGGCGGGGCGTGCCAATCCAAGGGGATGGGCGGCTGCGGGATATGTTGAAGTTGCCCTTTGCGCCTACCGGGGCGCAGCGGCGCGCAACCGCCGAGATCGAGGGCGACATGGCGCAGGCGACGCCGATGCTGCGGCTGCTTCAGGGCGATGTCGGATCGGGCAAGACCTTGGTGGCGCTGATGGCGCTGCTCAATGCGGTCGAGGCCGGGATGCAGGGCGCGATGCTGGCGCCGACGGAAATATTGGCGCGGCAACATTATGAGACGCTGCGGAAAATGGCGTCGGGCCTGCCGATCGCAATCGCGATCCTGACCGGGCGCGACAAGGGCAAGGCGCGCGAAGCCACGTTGATGGGGCTGGCGGACGGGAGCATCGACATATTGGTCGGCACCCACGCGATCTTTCAGGAGGCGGTGCAGTATAAGGCGCTTGGCCTCGCCGTGATCGATGAGCAGCATCGCTTTGGCGTGGCGCAGCGGATGATGCTGGCGAGCAAGGCGGAACGATCGCCGCATCTGCTGGTGATGACGGCGACGCCGATCCCGCGCACGCTCACGCTGACCTATTATGGCGAGATGGAAGTCTCCCGACTGGACGAGATGCCGCCGGGGCGCCAGCCGATTCAGACTTTGGTGATGGCCGCCACGCGGCTGGACGAGGTGGTGGAGGCGCTGGCTCGCCATGTCGAGGGCGGGGGGCAGGCCTATTGGGTGTGTCCACTGGTCGAGGAGAGCGAGACGAGCGATCAGGCGGCGGCGGAAATGCGGGCGGAATCGCTGCGCGAGCGGTTCGGCGCGCGGGTGGGGCTGGTCCATGGCCGGATGAAGGGGCCGGACAAGGATGCGGCGATGGAGGCCTTCGCCGCCAATCGGACGCAGATATTGGTAGCGACGACGGTGATCGAAGTGGGCGTGGACGTGCCCAATAGCAGCCTGATCATCATCGAGGGGGCGGATCGGTTCGGCCTTGCCCAGTTGCACCAGTTGCGCGGGCGCGTGGGGCGCGGCGACAAGCCGTCGACCTGCCTGCTGCTGCGCGGCAATGCGCTGGGCGAGACGTCGCGCGCTCGGCTGGCGCTGATGCGCGAGACGAATGACGGGTTCCGGATCGCGGAGGCGGACCTGGAACTGCGTGGCGCGGGCGAAGTGCTGGGCACGCGGCAGTCGGGCGAAGCGGCGTTGAAGGTCGCGACCCCGGAGCATGTCGCGGCGCTGGTGGATAGCGCGCGGGACGACGCGCATCTGCTGATCGAGCGGGACGGCGGACTGGACAGCGCGCGGGGGCAGGCGGCGCGGACGTGCCTCTATCTGTTCGAGAAGGATGCGGCTGTGGGGTTGTTGAGGGGGGGGTAGTTGGAAGCGGGGTGGGTGTCGAGAAACGACCATTTTCGGCTGTTGCAAACGTCGGCACGCAGTCCAGATACCGGACGTTGCTCTGTCATGGAATTTGGCTGATAATGCAGTGGTGAATAAGGCCACCCTCGTCCGTATCGTTCTCATTCCTACATTCTTTGTGGCTTTGCTCGGATATTGGGCAGCCTTCCCGCCTCGCGAGCCAATCGGGTCAGCCGACGGCATTTACGTGAGCGCCTGCTGTGGCTCCCTAAAATTGCAAGGCGGGCAAATGTCCTTGCAGAAGCAGACAGTTAGCTATGTGGTCGAACACGACAAAGTTGGGCGATATGTTCTGCCCGCCTTTTACGTGGGTGTGTCAGATGCAAATCGGGTCGGTATCGACAGGAAGAAAGGCGCTTTGAAGCTTCGTCTTGATGATAGCCCGACGCCAACGACGATTAATCTGTCGGGCAGACGGACGACTGTTGAATTTCGCAGACGTTAGCGATGGCCGGTTTGATCTGATCGCGGCGCAAAGCCGCCATTCCGCTCCCCACCCTTTCTCGTCATTCCCGCGAAGGCGGGAATCCATCTCCTGATCTCGCGCCAAGTACCAAGCTGGGGAGATGGATCCCCGCCTGCGCGGGGATGACGGTGGATGGGGCATGCCGCACCTGCGAAACAAATCCTCACGCCGTCGCGTTGGCCCCGCATGACCGACATCAGCTTGACCCATATCACATCGACCGCCGCCTTTTCGATTTTGGCCGCAGTGGTGTCCGCGTTCCTGATCCACTGGGCGCTCTATGCGGTCGCGCTGCGGGTCGTGCGGCGGCGGATGGATCCGGTGTTGTTGCCCGCGATTTTCCAGCCGACGCGGTGGCTGGTGGTGTTGCTGGCGCTGGGGGCGGGGTTGCAGCCGCTCGACATGGGGCGGCGGGTCGAGGGGCTTTGGTCGATCGGGTCGAAGATGGTGTTTGCGCTGCTGGTCGGCTGGCTGCTGCTGCGGCTGATGCGTGCGACGCGGGTGATGATCGAGCGCGGCGCGGATATCAATGCTGAGGATAATCTCAAAGCGCGCAAGCGACATACGCGGGTGCGTATCCTCTATCGTATCGCGCAGAGTATCGTCGCGGTGCTGGTGATCGCGATGATGCTGATGGCGATTCCCGGCGTGCGGACGATCGGCGTGACGCTGGCGGCGTCGGCGGGGCTGGTCGGCCTGGCGGTGGGTGCGGCGGCGCAACCGGCGCTCAAAAATCTGATCGCGGGCATCCAGATGGCCTTTTCCGAGCCGATCCGGCTGGACGATGTGGTGATCGTTGAGGGGGAATGGGGGCGGATCGAGGATATCACGCTGACCTATGTCGTGGTGCGCATATGGGATGACCGGCGGATGGTGGTGCCGGTGTCCTATTTCCTGGAAAAGCCGTTCCAGAACTGGACCACCAGGACGTCCGACCTGTTGGGCACGGTGTTCCTCTACGTCGATCCGACCGCCGATATCGAGCGTATCCGCACCCGGTTCGTGGAGGCGGTGCAGGCGAACGCGCGCTGGGACGGGCGGGTCGCAATCTTGCAGGTGACGGATCATCGCGCCGACGCGCTGGAACTGCGCGGGCTGCTGAGCGCGCGCAATGCGGGCATCGCGTTCGACCTGCGCTGCGAGGTGCGGGAAGCGATGCTGACATTCCTGCGCACCGACATGCCCGAAGCGCTGGTGCGCGGGCGTCAGCGGGTGGAAGCGGGCGAGGGCTTTGTCCGGCCCGATTTTCCCAGCCTCGATGCAGCCGCTACCAGGCCGTCCGGCGCGGCGGGATGATCGAGAGCATCGCATCATAGATTTTGGGGGAAATCGGCTCGTAAAATTCCATGCCGACCCGACCATCCTCGACCCAGCGTATCTCAGCAGGATAGTCTTTGAGGATCGGCAACCAGATGCTGACCCGCTCGCCCTGCGACAAGGGGCTGTCGCTGCGGCACATCAGGCCGAGCGCGGAGATGTTGATGATCCGCACGCCATGGCTGCGCCCCTGCGCCGTCACATGGCTGACCATATCGACCAGTTCGCGCTGCGCACGGCGTTGATCGACCGCAGGGTCGCGCGAGCGCAGCACATGGCCGAGATTGGCAAAGACGGAAGACGACATGGTCCGCAGCCTAAGCGGTTGAAAATGGACGATTTGATAGGAAGGAGTGTTAATGATGGGCTAACGCTGTTTTGACCTTCGGCCAAATCATGTGTGCTCCCGCCTGCGCGGGAACACATTGTTGTTACGCGACGACCAACCCGTGTTTCTTCGCGCCGAAACTCAGCCTGTCACCGGGCGTGAGCGTAAGAGCGGGGTCGGTGACGACATCGCCATTCACCCGGATCGCGCCTTCGGTCAGCTTGCGGCGCACTTCCTTGTTGGAGGTGGCGAATCCCAGGCCGGTTATCGCCTGCACGATGGTCAGGCTCTCCGCGCCGAGGCTGACCGTCGGCAGGTTGGCGTCCGACGCGCCTTCCTCGAAAGTTTTGCGCGCCGTTTCGGCGGCCGCGGTCGCAGCCTCCTCGCCATGGGCCATGGCGGTCGCGGCATGGGCGAGGATCTTCTTCGCCTCGTTGATTTCTGCTCCTTCCAGCGCCTCCAGCCGGGCGATCTCGTCCAGCGGCAGGTCGGTGAACAGCGCCAGGAAACGGCCGACATCGGCATCCTGCGTGTTGCGCCAGAATTGCCAATAATCATAGGGCGCCAGCGCGTCGGCGTTCAGCCACACCGCGCCGTTCATGGTCTTGCCCATCTTTCCGCCATCCGCCGTGGTGATGAGCGGACTGGTCAGGCCGAAGACCTGCGTGCCATCGACCCGGCGCGACAATTCGATGCCGTTGACGATATTGCCCCACTGGTCGGAGCCGCCCATCTGTAGACGGCAGGCCGAGCGGCGCGACAGTTCCAGAAAGTCGTAGGCCTGCAGGATCATATAGTTGAATTCGAGGAAGGACAGCGACTGTTCGCGGTCCAGCCGTGTCTTGACCGAATCGAAGCTGAGCATCCGGTTGACCGAAAAATGCTGGCCGATGTCGCGCAGGAACGGGATATATTCCAGGGCGTCGAGCCAGTCGGCATTATCGACCATCACAGCGTCTGTCGGGCCGTCACCAAAGATCAGGAAGCGTTCGAACACCCGCTTGATGCTGGCGATGTTGGACGAGATCGTGTCGCCGGTCATCAGCTTGCGGGCTTCGTCCTTGAAGCTGGGGTCGCCGATCTTGCCTGTGCCGCCGCCCATCAGAACGATCGGCTTGTGACCGGCCTGCTGCATCCGGCGCAACATCATGATCTGGACCAGGCTGCCGACATGGAGCGACGGGGCAGTCGGATCGAAGCCGATATAACCGGGCACCACCTGGCTTTTGGCAAGGGCGTCCAGCCCCCCCGCATCGGTCAACTGGTGGATGTAGCCGCGCGTGTCGAGCAGGCGCAGGAGATCGGACTGATAGTTGCTCATGGCGCGCGCCTGTAGCATTGCGGTTGCGACTGTTAAAGAGGCGGAGTCTTCGATCATGCTAGCAATCGGCCTGATGTCCGGCACATCGCGCGACGGAATCGACGCGGCGCTGATCGAAACGGACGGCGAAGGGCAAGCCCACGCGGTCGAATTTCACGCCATGGCTTATGATGACGGCTTCCGCGTGCGCCTAGCCGAAGCGTGTCGACGTGCGATGGCGATGGAGAAGCCGGGGTTCGAACCGCTGCTGGCGTCGGTCGAGGCGGAACTGACCGAGCGGCATGTGCAGGTGGTCGCCGACCTGCTGGGGCGCAGCGGGCATATAGCGGAGGATGTGACGGTGATCGGCTTTCACGGCCATACCGTCGCGCATCGGCCCGACCGGGGCTGGACGTGGCAGATTGGCGACGGCGCTGGGCTGGCGGGGGCGTTCGGCATAGCGGTGGTCGCCGATCTGCGCAGCGCCGATGTGGCCGCGGGCGGGCAGGGCGCGCCGCTGATGCCGGTCTATCACCGGGCGCTGGCGGCGGGGCTGGACAAGCCAGCGGCGGTGCTGAACCTGGGCGGGGTGGCGAACATCACCTTCATCGGGTCGGACGGGACGTTGATCGCGTTCGACACTGGCATGGCGAGCGGGCTGATCGACAATTGGATGCAGACGCATGGCGATGCCGCTTATGATGCGGGCGGGGCCTGCGCCGCGCGGGGGCGGCCGGATGATGCGCGGCTGGCGGCGATGATGGCCGACCCCTGGTTCGACGCGCCGCCGCCCAAGAGCATCGATCGCGAGCAGTTCAGCATTGATGTGGTGCGGGGATTATCATTGGAGGATGGCGCGGCGACGCTGACGGCCTTCACCGCGGCGGCGGTGGCGCGCGCGGTCGATCATCTGCCACAGCGGCCGGCGGCGATCCATGTCGCGGGTGGCGGACGGCATAATGCGACGCTGATGGCGATGCTGGCGGAGCGGACCGGGGCGGCGATACTATCGGTCGACGGGCTGGGATGGGACGGCGACGCGCTGGAGGCGCAGGGTTTCGCCTATATGGCGGTGCGGCGCCTGAAGGGGCTGCCGATCAGCTTTCCGGGGACGACCGGCGCGCCGGAGGCGATGACGGGCGGAGTGTTGTTTTCGGCATGAAAAGCGACCTTGCCCGAACGGCGGGCAAGGTCGTCATTGAAAATCAGGCGATCGTTTTGTCGATCTGGAGAACTTCGTCCTTCTGCATCGCCGCAAGCGCATTGTCGATTTGGGCCAGCGCGGCGTCGCGCTTTGCAATCAGCTCCAGCCGTTGGGCCAGCATGTCGAAGGGAGGGCCTCCGGCGTCGGTCACGATCTTGCTCGGATTGCCGCCATTTTTGCGTATCGTATCGATCGCGCTGTCGATGCTGTTCAGGACTGTGTCGAACTGACTGGCGACCTCCAGGCGTTTGGTCTGAAGGCTATCGACATGACATTGGAATAGGGCAGCCGTGCGTTCCGCCGCAACCTCTTTTTGCCGATTGGCGAGCGCCATGGCGTCAGCGCCCAAGGCGTCTCCGCGCTCCTTCAGCTTTTCCGCTTCTACTATGATGTTACGGAGCGTGACTTCGGGAATCTTCACGAACCATTCCTTGCGATCTGGATGAATTTCGGGAATGTCCATCGTGAAATCTGTACGCTCCATGCGGGTTTCCGGGATGTGCATCTTGATTTCCTGTCGCCGCATTTCGGTGACGGGGACATGGGTGATGATGTCCTTCCATTTGACGGTGCATTTGGGGATCAGGCCACCGCTGCATTTGAATTCCGGATATTGGCCGACCTTTTTCGCGCGCATGACGACAGTTGGATTGTCCCACGACAGCGTTCGCAGGTTCATGGTGACCTGCGGAATGTCCAACGCCATTGCTTTGGTTTTCATTATAACCGTTGGAATGTCGAACACCCACCGTTGCTCCACCATCTTGATATCGACGGTGCCGGACAGTTCGGCCTTGCCCGCATCCCCCTGAATGCTGTTCGATCGATCATTAAGAGCCCGATCCGAAAGTTGTTGAGCAATACCAGCATGTTGTGATTCAGCCGTCTTTGCGACAAGATGGAGTGAATGGTGGCATGGACTGGTATTGCCCGGCGAGAGCATAGTCGGGAAGGTTT
>NZ_SEOO01000062.1 GCF_004152865.1 Sphingobium cupriresistens
GCTCGCGAAAGACTGGGAGCGATCCATCGCCTCATCAACAGCTTGGGCCCTCATCGCCTCAATCCGCATGCTCACACGCAGAACCGCAAGGTATTGTCAGAATTGAGAAACTTCCGAATCCGGCTCTCAGCGAATTCGATCCGTCTTATCTGTTCATCGATAAATAAGTTCAGGAACTTCTGTCGATTGTTCTCCGTCTAAGAATCAGCGACAGGAGATAATTTGCCAACCCCAGATATTCAGGACATGGCGAGCCAAGCTATTGCCGAAAACGGCGTAGTCCTTCTCGATGGTCTGGATGGCGTGGCAGCCGCTATGACGGCCGACGCCGCGGGAGGCACGGCCGGCTTTGGTTCGCGCTGCAGTAGAGGCACGACGCCAACGGTCGGAACCAGGCTGACGCCACCACCCACCTCCATGGGTCTAATCGCCATAATCTCGATCAAGTTGCGGAACCTTCACGTCGAACGAGCGCTCCGCTGACGCCATTATATGGAACGGTTCCTTCGCTCCTCACGAATGGCGGCATGATTCTCACGATATGGAATTCACACATGCTCATCCGTGCCGGGTTTGATCTTGCTTTCGAAGCCTATGCGCCAACACAAATGGTCACGATGCTGAGCGTCAGGCCTTCACGGTTTTCCGATCTGAGAACAGACCATCGCATCGTCAACGATTGCAGCATTGAGCTTATCGACAGCCATGACGCTTATGGCAATATCTGCACGCGCTTTCTTTTGCAGCCGGGCATGACCCACCTATCGTGCGACTTCATCATCGCCGACAGCGGGGAAGTTGATCGACAAACTCTGCAGGCGCATCAGCATGACATCCATGATCTGCCGGCCGAGGCGCTGACCTTCCTGGCAGGCAGCCGCTATTGCGAAACCGATCTTCTGTCTGGCGTCGCCTGGGGATTATTTGGTCATGTCCCGCCAGGCTGGCAGCGCGCCCAGGCGATCGTCGATTTCGTGCATCATCACCTGACCTATGGCTATTGCCACGCGCGATCGACCAGAACGGCGTGGGAAGCGTATCAGGAGCGGGTCGGCGTGTGCCGCGATTTCGCGCATCTGGCCGTCGCCCTGTGTCGATGCATGAATATCCCGGCTCGCTATTGCAGCGGATATCTGGGCGATATCGGGGTCGATCCCGTCGATGTCGCAATGGATTTTCATGCCTGGTTCGAAGTCTATCTTAGCGGAGAGTGGCATAGTTTCGATGCGCGGCACCGCGTGCCCCGGATCGGCCGCATCCTGATGGCGTGCGGCCGCGACGCCGCGGATACGGCGTTGACCACCGCATTCGGCCCCGTGCGCCTGGCCGGGTTCAAGGTCCATACCGATGAAGTCGCGTCCGTGATCGAGCGTGTCGGAGAAAAAATGGCTGCCTGACCCAGCCACCAATCGCGCCTGCACGAACGACATCCACCCACATCCTGAGCAGCAACGAGGAAAATATGATGGCCCGAACGCACAAGAGCAATATGCCTTCCAACGGTGGTGAAACGCATCAGACTGCGGAATCGGGCGATTCTGGCACCATCCTTACGACCAATCAGGGTATCGCAGTCTCCGACAACCAGAACAGCCTGAAATCCGGCGTCCGCGGCCCGACGCTGCTCGAAGATTTCGTGCTGCGCGAAAAAATCTTCCATTTCGATCATGAGCGTATCCCTGAACGGATCGTCCATGCTCGCGGCACCGGCGCGCACGGTTATTTCGAGGCGACCGACGATATTTCGGACCTGAGCAAGGCAGCTCTTTTCCGCAAGGGCGAGCGGACGGAGGTGTTCGTGCGCTTCTCCACAGTGGCGGGCGGCGCCGGCTCCGTCGATACCCCGCGCGACGTGCGCGGCTTTGCCGTCAAATTCTACACCAGCGAAGGCAATTGGGATCTGGTGGGCAACAATATCCCGGTGTTCTTCATCCAGGATGCGATGAAATTCCCCGATCTGGTCCATGCGGTGAAGATGGAGGCCGATCGCGGCTACCCACAGGCGGGCAGCGCCCATGACACTTTCTGGGACTGGGCCTCGCTCATGCCCGAAACCACGCATATGCTGATGTGGGCGATGTCGGATCGCACCTTGCCGCGCAGCCTGCGCATGATCGAGGGGTTCGGCGTCCACACCTTCCTGCTAGTCAACGAAGCGGGCGAATCCCATTTCGTGAAGTTCCATTGGAAGCCCAAGCTCGGCCTGCAATCGACCATTTGGGACGAGGCGCTCAAGCTCCAGGCGGCCGACAATGACTATCATCGCCGCGACCTGTTCGAGGCGATCGATGCCGGCAATTTCCCCGAATGGGAACTGGGCATTCAAGTCTTCGACAAGGCGTTCGCCGACGCCCAGCCCTATGACGTGCTAGACGCGACCAAGCTGATCCCGGAGGAGGATGTGCCGGTCCGCATCATCGGCCGGATGGTGCTGGACCGCAATGTTGACAATTTCTTTGCCGAAACGGAACAGGTCGCCTTCTGCCCGGCCAATATCGTGCCTGGCGTCGATTTCTCGAATGACCCATTGCTGCAAGGGCGGCTCTTCTCCTATCTCGATACGCAGAAGTCGCGCCTTGGCACGGCCAATTTCCACCAGATCCCGGTGAATGCCCCGCGCTGCCCCTTCCAGAATTTCCAGCGCGATGGACAGATGCAAATGGCGGTGCCCAAAGGGCGGGCCAATTACGAACCCAACAGCTTGGCCGCGCATGGCGAGGAAGGCGGCCCGCGCGAAAGCCCTGCGCGTGGTTTTACCAGTTCGACGGGGCTGAGCGGCGAGGAGGAAAGCGGCGAGAAGCTGCGTATTCGCCCGGAGAGTTTCGCGGATCACTACAGCCAGGCGCGGCTCTTCTATCGTTCGCAGACCCAGAGCGAGCAGGCGCATATCGCCTCGTCCTTCGTGTTCGAACTTTCGAAGGTCGCTCTGCTCGACCAGGTGCCGCCGCGCATGGTCGCCAATCTGCGCAATGTGGACGAAGACCTAGCCAAGCGCGTTGCGGCGGGACTTGGCATCGCTTTACCCAAGAGCGCCAAGGCCGCTAAGGAGCCGGTCGACATGGCACCATCGGACGCGCTGTCGATCCACAAGAATATGAAGGCTATGCTAGAGGGCCGCACGGTCGGCATCCTGATCGCAGACGGCACGGACGCAAAACAATTGGACGCGGTGATCGCGAACGTGGAAAAGGCAAAGGGCAAGCCGATGGTTGTCGCGCCCAAGGTCGGCGGCGCCAAGCTGTCCGATGGATCACAGCGCAAGGCCGATGGCCAACTCGCCGGATCACCTAGCCAGATGTTCGACGCGATCGCGATCATCCTTTCCGCAGAGGGTTGCACGGCGCTGATGAGGGAAGCCGCGGCGGTGGAGTTTGCGATGAACGCATTTAGTCACCTCAAGGCGATCGGCGCCAGCGAAGCGGCTCAGCCTTTGTTGGACAAGGCCGGCATCATCGCAGACGACGGCGTCACCGGACTTGATGATGCCTTTGTCGGCGCGGCCAGCCAGCGTTTCTACTCACGCGAACCGTCTGTGCGGATGCTGGCCTAATCAAATGTGCTGTCGTGCTCGCGGCCGGTAACAGGTTAGGAAAGCATGGGCTCATCGGGCTGTCGGCGCATCGCCGGCGGCCCGAAATGTTGATGAAAGACCGTCTATTTCTTCAGTGGGAATGCGCCGGGCGATGACTGCCATCGTGGCGCTCGATTTGCGAGCGTCGATTATCGTTGGCTCCCCTTGCCATTGGCGCAACCTTGCAGCCACATACTCCGGTTTTTGCCCAGTCAAGATCGGCGCCGCCTTGCCTGGCGCGTGGCAACTGAGGCAGGCCGGCAACTGTCGCGATGCAATGCCTGTTCCGGGCAAACTACGGTCCGACAGCGCCTTTTCCGACAAGCCGGGCAAAGCGGCATAATGATCGGCCAGCGCCTTCATTTCACGGATCGTCAGCGCAGCCGCCGCCGCCTGCATGACGGCACCTGATCGAGAGCCATCCGCATAGTCGCGCAGGGCGGCCAGCAGATAGCCAGGCTTCTGGCCTGCAATCACTGGAATATCCGGCTGGCCACGCCCGCGCCCGTCGGCGCCATGACAGGTCGCGCAGGTCGATAGCAGGCCCGGCCGTACATCTGCCACGGCCGTCTCTTCGTCCACTTGCGTCAGCGTCCGATATTGCGCGGCGGTCATGCGGGGCAATAGGCGCACGAAAGCGACCATGCGACGCACCTCGTCATTGCGATCGGCCGCAGGCCAGGCCGGCATTGCGGTGAATTTGACGCCATGGCGGATGATCCAGAACAGTTCGCGATCGCTCCATTCATCAGCCGTTCTGGCCAGATCGGGCGCGGACGGCGTCGCCGCCTGCATTACCGGCGACGGGCGCACGCCGGGGGCGCCGTGGCAAACCTGGCACGCTTGCCGGAAATGGCCGGCGGCGCTGACCAGGCCTGCATCCGTTGTCACATCCCTTGGCGCCTGCACGGCGGCATAGGTGCGCACCGAATTACGCATCGCCCAGTGCAGGAACCAGTCGGTGACACGCCAATGCCCGGATGACGCGGAGACTTGCATCAGCCCCGACCAGGCGAAGAGCAGCCCTGCACCGGCGAGCAGCAGTCCGGCCGACATCACCCGTTTCCATGTCAGGCGGATCGTCATGCCGCGCCTACTCCCTTATCGCGCAGCAGACTGGCCAGCAGCAGCAGCCCGCCCAGAAAATAGCTGGACGCGCCGACCATCAGCATGATGACGCCACCCAATTGCTGATCGGCGAGCGCGTCGAGGCTCAGCCCGCCGCTATGCTGCATATGGGCGTAGAGCGGCCTTGGCGCGAGGCCGATCAGCGCGCCGAGCAAGGTCATGTGCATGGACGTCAATAATAATGCGCCAATCCCCGCCGCTCGCTGCGGCGCATGGAAGACCACGCCCCAGAGCATCCATCCTGCCATCAGAAAGCAACCTTGCTCCACAACCATAGCGGCCATGTTGCGGTCCGCCAGCGCGCGCAACGCCGGCAGATGCCACGCCCAGACGGTGAACAGTTCGACCAGCATCATCGCCATCGGCGATAGTAGCCCAGGCCAGCGCCCGGCCAAATCATAGCGCCCGCCCGACAGGCCATAGGCCAGCAACGGCGCCGCCAGCGCGACGGCGATCATATGCCCCGCCATATGGCCGACCATGCCAAGCCCGCCTGCCGCCAGCATCCAGCCGACGGGCAGGAACGATCCGCCTAGGATGAACGCGGCGCGCTTCACATGCAATCCCGCAAGAAGATGACCGGCAATACCGTGAACAGCACGCCGACGAAGCTCAATCCCGCCAGGAGCAGCGTCGATTTGGCGATGAAGCGCAGCCGGTCGATGTCAGTCCCATCCTCGTGCGGGGCGGAACTACCGGGCGTGCCGCCCTGCCGCCAAGCGATCCACCCGGACAGGCCGATCAGCGCCAGCGCCAGCAGGGTACCGGCCACGAACACTATCGGAAACGTCATGAAAGCGCCAGCCTTCGCGCAGGAGATCGCGGCCCAGAGATAGGAAAAGAGGAAATGCCCCGCCCACAAGATGGGCGGGACGATCAGCGTCCAGAGCGTGACCTTGAGCCGTTCATGCCATTTGCCCCTGTCCGTCATGCGACCTCCGGGAACAAGCCGATGGTCGCATAGGTGACCAGGACGGTTAGTGCGAAGAAATGCATATAGACGGTGATGTTGCGCAGATCTGCGTCATGCTGCGGGTCCATGCGTCCGGCGATGCTGCGCGCCAACACATAGCCCTGCATGATCGCCGCAACGCCAGCATGGGCCGTGGTCCACACGACCAACGTCCACACGATTGCGGGGTAGCTGTGCGTCTGCGGGTCCATGCCGCTTTCCCACGGTCCCGCCAGCCCCGCGCCGATCCCGGCCACGCTGGCGAGAATGCCGATCATCAGCGCGACCCGCGCGAGGCCCACGGCGCCACGCGCATGGACTTGCCGTGCGCTGACCGTCAGCAACCAACTGGCCAGGCCGAGCGCCAGCGCGATCATTGGCCAGGCGATGCCGGGTCCGTCCGCCATCGCCATGGGCGGGAATTCCGCATGGCGCGTCCAAAAGAAGAAATAGCCGAAGATCAGGCCGGAAAAGGCGGTGGCGTCGGCCATCATGGTGATAAACATCGCCCACCATCCCGGCGCGGCAGGCCCGGCGATGTAGAGCGGCAATACGATGCCATGACCGATCGGCTTGCTCGGCTTTTCGGGAATTTCCGCGGTCCCTGTCCACAGCCACCAGAGCGCACAGGCCAGCGTCGCGACACCGCAGGCCAGGGCCGCCCAGTAAAGATGATAGGTGGTCAGGATGAACACCCCTCCGAGCGCAATCGCGGTCAGCATCGGCTTGACGCTGGGTTCGCCCAGCCGGATCACCGCCAAGGGCCGGGCGTCCAGGACGGTGGTGACGATCGTTTCGCGCCGTCCTTCCTCCGCATCCGCCAGGAAGAAGCGGCCTTCATCGACCTTCGCGACGAAATCCTTCTGGTCCCAGATAGGATAGCGGCTTTCGATCAGCGGCACCGACCTTATGCCCCAATCTTCGTCGTCCGGGTGCGCCAGCCATTCCAGCGTGCCGGCGTCCCAGGGATTGCGCGGCGATTTGGCGCGATGGGGCGAGAGGCACAGATCGACGCAGATCACCGCCACGCCCGCCGCGAAGAGATAGGCGCCGATAGTGGACGCCATGTTCATCCCGCCCAGTCCCAGTTCGGCGGGATAGGTGAAGACCCTTCGCGGCATCCCCATCAGGCCGGACAGGTGCATCGGGAAGAAGGCGATATTGGCGCCGATGAACAGCAGCCAGAAGGCGATACGCCCCAGCCGGTCGGATAATTTCTTGCCCGTCACCAACGGCCAATAATAATAAAGGCCGGCAAATAGCGGCATCAATGTCCCGCCGATCAGCACATAATGGAGGTGGGCGACGATGAAATAGCTGTCATGCGCCTGCCAGTCGAACGGCGCCACCGCCACCATCACCCCGGTGAGCCCGCCGATGACGAAGATGGCGAGGCTGCCGGTCGCATAAAGGAGCGGCGTCGACCAAGTGACGCGCCCGGCCCATAATGTCGCGATAAAGACGAAAATCTGTACGCCCGTCGGGATCGCCACCGCCTCCGACGCGGCCGAGAAGAAAGCCAGGCTGATCTTGGGCAGGCCGGTCGTGAACATATGATGGACCCACAGGCCGAACGACAGGAATGCCGTTCCCACCGCCGCCAGCACGATCCATGGATAGCCCAGCAGATGCCGCCGCGAGAAAGTCGGCACCAGCATCGCGAACAGAGCGATGGACGGGAGGAAGATGATATAGACTTCGGGATGGCCGAATATCCAGAAGAGATGCTGCCACAGCAAAGGGTCGCCGCCCCGCGTCGCGTCGAAAAAGGGCCAGTTCAGCAGCCTTTCCATTTCGAATAAGATGTCGCCCGCGATCAGCGGCGGAAAGGCGAAGAGGATCATCACCGCCACGACCAATATATACCAGGCGTAGAGCGGCATGAGGTTGAGGCGCATCCCCGGCGGCCGACATTTTAGCACGCCGACAATCAGTTCGACGGCGGCGGCGACCGACGACACTTCGATGAAGGAAAGGCCCAGCATCCAGATGTCGGCGCCCAGCCCGGACAGGTCCGTACGGGTGGTGAGTGGCGGATACATGAACCAGCCGCCATCGGGCGCAGCGTTGAAGAAGATCGAGCCGCCGACGAAGACGCCGCCCAGCAGGAAGGACCAATAGCCGAAGGCCGACAGGCGCGGAAAGGGCAGGTCGCGCGCGCCCAGCAACTGGGGCAACAGGATGATCGACACCGCTTCGAACATCGGCACGGCGAAGAGGAACATCATCATCGACCCATGCAGGGTGAAGAGTTGGTTGAAAGTATTCGCCCCGATCAGATCATTATCCGGCACCGCAAGCTGCGTGCGGATGATGAGCGCCAAGACGCCCGCGAACAGCATGAAGCAGAAGGCGGTCAGCGTGTACCACACGCCCACCCGGTTGTTGTTGACGTCAGTCCAACGCAGGAACAAGCCTTTGGGCGGGGTCCAGACCTTCCGCAGACGCTCTTCCTGCGCGGCGCGCACGGCCGGATCATCCTGATCGTGCAGGCTCATCGCAGGCCTTTCAGATATGTCGCGATCATCCGCGCATCGGCATCGCTCAATTGTGGATAGGCGGGCATACGCACGCCCGGCTTGGTCGCCTGTGGCGCGCGGATAAATGCTGCGGTCGCCTCCACCGACGGCGGCAATATCCCCGCTCCCACTGTCAGACGCTCGCCAAAATGGCTGAGGTCCGGCCCGATTGTCGCAACATGGGACGTTCCCCTTATCGCATGGCATCCGCCGCATCCTTGCGCGTCGAACAAGGCTGCGCCTCTGCCCGCGCTCCGGGCGATGCTAACACTATCGCGCGCCAGCCACGCGTCGAATGCGTCCGCAGGCATCGCGATCACATCGAACGCCATCAGCGCATGGCTCAGACCGCAAAATTCGGCGCACACCCCGCGATACCGCCCCGCCTTTTCGGCGCGCACGACCAACCGGTTGGTGCGGCCGGGGATCATGTCCATCTTTCCGGCCAGTCCCGGTATCCAGAAACTGTGCAGTACATCCTGCGCCGTCAGTTCGAACGCCACCGTGCGGCCCACTGGCACGCGCACTTCATTGGCGGACAGCATGGGCGTCGCGCCAGGCGGGACATAGGCCACCCGCCACCAGAATTGTTCGCCCTCCACCCGGATCACCATGTCAACAGGACTGGTCGGTCGCGGGCGCATGGCAGGCAGCGCGTAGACCAATAGCGCCGCCAGGATAACGGCCGGACCGATCGCGCCGACCCATAAGACCATGCGCATTCCCGCTTCATGGCTGAGCCGCCCTTCCGGAGCACGCACCGCGCGTACATAGAGCGCAACGACAATCGCGAGAATGACAATTGCCCCAACGGTCAGGATCATAGCGATATGCCGGATTTCCCGTGCTTCCGCTCCAAAGACGTCCAGGGTCGATTGCGTCGCGTTGCAGCCGCCGGTCGCCAACAACAACGGCGTGCAGAGCCAGGCTCGTCGCATGATTTCGATCTGTCCCCCCGACGCCCTGTGACACATGAAGCTCAAACCCGTCAGGGGCTGGAGGGTTCAATGATTTCTGTTTCGTAACAAGGGGCGCAATCGGTGAACCACGAAACCAAATGGATGGTCAGGCATTGGCGTCCATATCCTTATCCGTCCGCAGGAGATATGATTTGCCGATTGCGCCGCCGCCTGCACGGCTTCTTCACCCCCTGCACGGGGTTCTGCTGGCATGGCCGGTCGCGTTGTTCCCTGCAGCGCTGCTGTCCGATATCACCTATCTGCAAACGGCGGAAATCCAGTGGACGAACTTTTCCGCCTGGCTCATCACCGGCGCGCTTATGATGGGCGCGCCCGTGCTGCTCTGGGCCATCGTCGATGCTCTACGCGTCCGACATATCGGAGCGCGCCGTCGTCATCGCCTGTATCTGCTTCTGCTGGCGCCGATGTGGATCATCGGGTTCGTCAACGCCTTGCAGCATAGCAGCGATGGGTGGAGTTCGGTCGGCACGACCGGTCTGACCCTGTCGAGCCTGAGCGCCGCCCTGGCTTTGGCGGCCGGCTGGATCGCCCATGGCGGCTATCGGGAGTACAGGCCGTGACCATTCGCTTTCTTTTCGCCACTGCTGCCACCCTGGCGCTCGCCGCGTGCGGCGGCAGCCGGGCCGACATAGACCAGACAGGGGCGCGGCCTGATTTACCCGATCAGCGCCAGACGCTGCTGCCGCCAATGAAGATCGCCACTCCGGAGGGGTGGAATGGAGAACAGCCGATTGCTCCAGCGGGCTTCACGGTCACGGCGCTAGCCACCGACCTCAAGGTGCCACGCCAACTTCTTGTGCTGCCCAATGGCGACATATTGGTTGCCGAAGGATCGGGCGGATCGGCCCCGACACTGCGGCCCAAGGATGTAATCGCAGGCTATATCAAGGGCCTTGGAAAAACGCCCGTGAAGGGTGGTAACCAGATCACCCTGTTGCGCGATGCTGACGGGGACGGCAAGGCCGAACTGCGTACCGCCTTCATCACCGGCCTCAACGCCCCCTATGGCCTAGCCTATGTCGATGGGAACATCTATGTCGCCGCGCAGGATGCGCTGCTGCGCTTCCCCTATCGCGACGGCATGACGCGGATCACGCTGCGGGGGCAGGAGATCACCAAGCTGCCGGGTCGCGTCAATCATCATTGGACGAAGGCGCTGACTGCCGGCCCGGATGGCAGCAAACTCTATGTGGGCATCGGGTCCAACAGCAATGTTGGCGAACGTGGCCTGGCGATCGAGGAGGACCGCGCCGTCATATGGGAGGTGGACCGCCAGACCGGCGCGCACCGCATCTATGCATCGGGTATTCGCAATCCGACCGCGCTTGCAATCCATCCGCAGACACGCGCGCTTTGGGCAGTTGTCAACGAGCGCGACGAACTTGGGCCGTTGCTTGTGCCCGATTATATGACCGCAGTCAGGCCCGGCGCATTTTACGGCTGGCCTTACAGCTATTGGGGGCAGAATATCGATCCGCGGGTCCATCCGCAAAAGCCAGATATGGTGCGTCGCGCCATCCGTCCCGATTACGCGCTGGGATCGCATGTCGCCGCGCTCGGCATCAGTTTCCCTGCCGGCCAGGGGCTGGGACGGGGTTTTATCGATGGCGTGTTCGTCGGCCAGCATGGCAGTTGGAACCGGCAGGATCTGGCAGGTTACAAGGTTGTATGGATTCCGTTCGCCAACGGACGCCCGGCGGGCAAGCCGCAGGATTTTCTGACTGGCTTCATCAAGGGTGACCATGCGCGTGGCCGCCCGGTTGGGGTGACCTATGACCCGATCAGCGGCGCGCTGCTGGTGGCGGACGACCTGTCGAACACGGTCTGGCGCATAAACCGACGCGAGCGTTAGCGTAGAAAATTCCCTTTTCACGGCCAGCGGCTTATTTCTTCTTGGCCGGATTTCTCTTCGCGATGCGATCAAGAGCGCGGCGTTCCGTCAGGCTTGATCTATTATAGATTTCCTCGCTCGCCAACCGGCGCCAGCGATCTAGGCGAGCGGATGACAGCCTTCCGTCGGCGATAGCCGTCCGAATGGCACAGCCCGGTTCAAGTTCATGCGTGCAGTTGGAAAACCGGCAATGTTCGGCAACTTCGACGAAGTCGTCGAATATCTCGGCAATGCCCGATCCCGCGTCCCTCAGTTGCAATTCGCGCATACCGGGGGTGTCGAGCAACCAGCCGCCCCCTGCCAGCCGGTGCATCTCGCGCACCGTGGTCGTGTGCCGACCGGTGTCGTCGCCCTTTCGTATCGCCTGCGTCATTATGCTGTCAGAGCCGCGCAGACTATTGACCAGCGTCGATTTACCAACTCCGGAGGAGCCTACCAAGGCGACAGTCTGCCCCCGGCCGCACCAGATGGCAAGTGGCGCGACACTGCCAGAATCGCACCCGTTGACGGCTTCGACCAGCAGCCCCGGTCGAAGATCCCGCGCCTCTGCCGCGAAAATATCTGGCCTATTCGTCAGGTCCGTCTTGGTAAGAATGACGACCGGCTGCACGCCGACCTCCTGCGCCAGCACCAGATAGCGTTCCAGGCGTGCGGCGCTGAAATCCTTGTTGCAGGAGGCCACGATGAAAAGCGTATCCACATTTGCAGCGATCAATTGCGTCTTTTGCTCATTCCCCGGCGCACGTCGCTTGAACAGATTTTCTCGCTGGAGAACGCGCCGAACCGCAAGCGTGGCATCATCAATCAGCAACCAGTCGCCCACCGTCGGGTGATCTTCGGGAACGGAGGCGTCAGGGATATAGGGTGGGATCAGGCGCGTCGCGCCCGCACCCGCGACCGCAATCTTGCCACGATGAACAGCCATCACGCGCGCTGGATGGCATCCCGGATCCTGATCACCCGAAAGTTGCGTACTAAAAAAAGGCCGCCACCCCAGCTCTTCCAACGTCTGATTCATTCCATATCCATTGTGCCGCTCGCAGCCCGCCTCTGTTCGCCGTATCGCCGTCACAATCAGACGCGCCGTGCTTCTCCAGTGATGGCAGGCATCACATTATTCCATCCTCTGACCAAGCGCATTTGCCGGATGCGCCCTTCGCGCAGAATGCTCAGATGTGGGTCGTGTCCCAGGAGGTGGTGTAGGAACCGTCAATCCACGGCAGGATCGGGATCGGGTTCGGGTCAGGCAGCCAGAGCTGGCAGGCTGACAATGGGGTTATGGCTCACCGCGCCGATTGTTTCC
>NZ_SEOO01000063.1 GCF_004152865.1 Sphingobium cupriresistens
TGGCCGAGAGCGCATTCCTTGACGATGGAAGCCATCTGGATCAAAAAGTCATCAGCGCCGATCACGCTCGGCGCAACGAGACCTGCTGGCCTTTTCCCGCCGCTGCTTCCCAACCTAGGACGTTGTCCGACAGCAGCCTTGGCTTGTGCAGCACCGTGGCGCTGTCGCAGCCCGATGCGGCCAGTGCCATGTCCAGCGTGTCGGTCACGTCCTCGGCGCGCATGTTGGTGCACAGCTTCCAGGCGATGATGTAGCGTGAGAAGTCGTCGAGCACGGTCGACAGGTACATCCAGCCCCACCCGATAATCTTGAGTGGAGTAGGAAGCGCATGAGCGCTTCCCCTCCCCGAACCGTACGTGCACCTTTCAGCGCATACGGCTCTCTATTCAACCTTGGCCCAAGGCCATGGCGACATCATGATAGCGAGAAGTGACGGTGTTTCGGAGTTCGTCCCGGAAGATGTAGGGATTTCGCTCCGGGTTCCGCCACCTGAACTGCAACTTCTGGCTGGTGACCAGTCGTCGTAGCGCCTTGCCGACGGCATTGCCCTGATTGCTTCGGCCGTAAATCAGCCACGTCTTTGAGTGGCCTATTTCCGGCACGCGGTACCATTTGCGCATCAAGGGCTTGATACGGGACCGGTATTTCCGCGCCAACCAGTGCGCCATTTTCCAGAACACGACCGTGTCGATCCGCCGGAATATGCGCGCCGTGAAGTCGGTGAACTTGTAGAACGCGGCCCAACCCGCCAGTTGGCGGTTCAGGCTGTCGATCATGTCCACCGTGGCAATCCCATGATTGCCGGAGAGGGTCTCGACCAATCGGCGAGCGAAGGTCTTGGCCTTCTCCTTGGGTATCGTCGAGACCACGGACATACGTCCGCTCGATCCCCGCCTGCGGATAATCCGGTGCCCGAGGAACACGAACCCATCGTCGACGTGGGTGATATGGGTCTTGTCCATATTCAGCGTCAGCTTCAGGTTGCCTTCCAGAAAAGCCCGGCATTCCGCGCGGATGGCCTCGGCATGTGCCTTGGTGCCCTTGACGATGACGACGAAGTCGTCGGCGTAACGGCAGTAGGCGACAGCAGGTTTCCATTGCCGGTTCTCGCGAACCGTGATGGGGCGTCCCTGCTGGATACCGAAGTTCCATGCCCAACGATCCTTTCGCGCCTTGTCGCTCAGGTATTTCGCCTCCAGCCACGCATCAAACTCATGGAGCATGATGTTGGACAGGAGCGGCGACAACACGCCGCCTTGCGGAACACCTTCACTTGAGGCGACGAACAAGCCACGGTCGATGTGGCCTGCCTTCAGGAACCGCCAAAGCAGATCGACGAACCGATCATCCCGGATACGCCGCCGAACACAGCGAAGCAGAAGCCGATGGTGTACCGTGTCGAAGTAGCTCGCCAGATCACCTTCGATGATCCAGCGGCCCCGCGTCCCGGCACTACCATCCTGCAACTGTATCTTCACTGTTCGGACAGCGTGATGCACGCTGCGTTCCGGCCGGAAGCCATAGGAGAGGCGATGGAAGTCGCTCTCCCAGATAGGCTCCATCGCCATCAGCATCGCACGTTGGATGATGCGGTCTTTCAGGGTCGGGATACCCAGTGGGCGTTTCTTGCCATTGGCTTTCGGGATATAGATTCGCCTGACCGGCTGTGGGACGTAATTCCCCGTCAGCAAGTCCGTTCGCAGGCTGGCCAGATATTCTGCCAATCCATCCTGCATCCGTTGCTTGTCCATTCCGTCTATGCCCGGGGTCTTGGCACCGCTCGATGCCAATGTAATCCGGGCGGCTTCGGCAAGCCACGCCCTGTCGGCAATGAGCCGGAGAAGCCTATCGAACCGGCGGTTCGGATCGCTCTCGGCCCATATCGCGAGCTTGTGCTGCATTTCACTGATTATCAAAGGTCTTCACCTCGTTTGGTCAGGTAGTTTGCACTTCAAGCAGATTGAACTGTCCCCCTTCGCCATGTGACAGGCTTTCCCTGTCGCGGACTACTACGGGGACTCCGCCAGCATGATGGACATCGGGGCCAACTCCCTTGGCATTCCATCATGCCTTCCCTCGTTCATATGCTGGACTTTCACGCACTGGGGAGGCTGCCGGTCGCAGTCCTTGTCCTTGCGTCCTGCAAGTCGATGCCGATGCCATGGTCTGGCTGCGTTCTCTCCATGGCTCCATGCGGGCGAGCTACATGTACGACCGCATTCGGATGCCGCCGACATACGTGTCCGGCGCCATCATCAGCATTCCGCCTGTTAAGCCGTGTAGGCGAAGGCGACATTTCAGCCCTCGGATGCGGATTAACCGGTTCGTGTTCCTCAACCTTCCAGCGCTACAGCCTCGGGTACCATCTTGGCGTAACGGCTTCGCCTCAATCCCCTTTACCTGCGGGCTACGTCACCCTGCCAGTTGACAGCAGGTCACCGCCGCTTGGGCTCATGCCCCCTCACAGCAGAGGGCAAGGCATTCGCTCAATTCCTCCTTTCTCTTTTGCATTCCAACATACGCCTCCCGGACCACCCGGGACGAGGCGCACAGTATGTGAAGTCGGTCTGCCACATCTCGTTCGGCCGGGTGGTCTTGGTGTGGAACTGATCGGCGGCCTTGATCACCACATAGGCCGGGCTGGTGATCAGGTCATGGGCCTTCAGAAGGCGGTAAACCGTGGCTTCCGACACGAAGTAACGCCTTTCGTCGGTAAAGCGCACCGCCAGCTCCCGTGGGCTCAGCTCGGACTGCTCCAGTGCCAGTTCGATGATCTGATCATGGATGTCAGGCGGGATCCGGTTCCACACGCGGCTCGGTGCCGATGGCCGATCTTCCAACGCCTCCGGTCCGCCTTCGAGGAACCGGTCGTACCAGCGGTAGAACGTCCGGCGTGCGATCCCCAGCTTGTCGAGGGTGAGCTTCGCCGGCAGATGCGACTGCTCGACGATCCGGATGATCTCGAGCTTCTCGGATGCGGGATATCTCATTCGTCGTCGCCCCCATCCGCGATCATGCTTTTTTTGAGCAGACGGTTTTCGAGCGTCAGGTCGGCCACGCATTCCTTCAGGGCACGGGCTTCGCGGCGCAGGTCCTGCACCTCGCCGCTGGTCGCGGCACGAGCCGTGTCACCCGCCAGGCGCCGCTTGCCCGCTTCCATGAACTCCTTCGACCAGGTGTAATACAGGCTCTGGGCAATGCCTTCCTTGCGGCATAGTTCGGCAATGCTGTCTTCGCCACGCAGCCCATCGAGCACAATGCGGATCTTGTCTTCGGCCGAAAAATGCCGCCGGGTCTGCCGCCGGATGTCCTTCACCACACGCTCAGCAGGGGCCTTGGCAGGCGATTTTTTCAAGGAGTGTTGGGGCTTCATCTTCGTTCCTTCGTCACTACGACGAAGCCCCAACACTCCTTAATTCACAACCTCAAATCTGTGCCATTGGCGCTGACGGGGAACAGTCGCCATTGCCTACCTGCCTGACGAGGAAAAGGACGCGAAGGAAGTTCTTGCCCTCATCGAAGCCGAAGGCCGCAAAGCCGTGGCTCTGCCCGGCGATATTACCGACGAGGCTTGGAGCAAGCAGCTGGTCGAGGACGCGGTGAGCGGGCTTGGCGGCCTGGACATCCTGGTTATCAATGCCGGACGCCAGCAATTTCGCGAGAGCGTTGCTGAGGTCAGTTCGGAAGATTTCGACAAAACCCTCAAGACGAATCTCTATGCATTGCACTGGATTGCCCAGGCTGCCGTTCCTCACCTGCCCGCAGGCGCATCAGTCATAACGACGGCGTCGGTTCAGGCCTATGAGCCGTCCGATATCCTGCTGGATTATGCCACCACCAAGGCAGGCATCGTCGCCTATACAAAGGCCCTCGCAAAGCAATTGATCGAAAAAGGCATTCGAGCCAACGTCGTGGCCCCTGGTCCGTTCTGGACCGTTCTCCAGCCTAGTGGTGGCCAGCCTCAGGAAAAGGTCGCCAAGTTTGGCGAGCAGAGCCAGTTCGGTCGTCCCGGGCAGCCGGTCGAAATTGCGCCCGTTTACGTGCTCCTCGCTTCGCAGGAGGCCAGTTACATCACGGGCGAAGTCTATGGCGTGACCGGCGGCGCCGGCATTGCTTAAGATATCCTGGCGGCCCGGCCCATCGCCGGGTCGCCAGTTCAGAACTTGTGACTGATACCGGATGCAAGACGCACGTCGGGTGTCACGGAATTGAGCCCGCTCACACATTGCACATCGTTGAGTCATCTCTTTGATCCGCCCCGCAAGCGACACGGCGGCCCTGGCCATCGTCGCCGCACCTTCAGGATCGCGATCACGCATGATTTCGATCTCTGGCGAAAGCCTGACCTTCTCGGTTAAACTTATCTGAAAACCTGCAGCCGCGCCGTAGGCAAAGTGACGTCCTGACCGACCCTCGTCCACTGCGGCTTCGGCGCGCGGCGAAAGGGCGAAGGTAAGCGTATCGTTGAATTTGTAGCTCAGTGGCACGACAAGGCCGGCGCTCCAGTCCCCGTCCCCACCAGCGGCAATGTCACCGAGATCGACTGGTTCCCTAAGGCTCCTGAAACTGCCTGAAGGTAAGAGGCTCTGAGTGGAGGGGGAAGGGGAGATCGAGCGCGGGAATGCGCTCGGTCTGACCCGGAGCCCTACCATGACCTACGACGTCCCATTCCGTCACATGCAGGCGATCGACCCCAGCAGCCTGACCACCATCACCGCAACGCTTCACGCCCTCAACCGGGCCATGGAAGATTGCCGCGTAGCGGGCGTCGATCCCGATCACGACGCGGCGATTGCGCTGCTCGCGCGCCACTTCGCGACTGTCACCGCCGACCGCGCCGATGATGACAGCCTTCGCTTCGCCTGCAGCCGCCGCATGGCCGAACTCGAACGCTTCCCCGCGCTGCTCACCCTTGCCGTGCGCGGTGTCGCCCATGACCCGATTGCCAAGGAGCGATTCCATGCCGACGGTCGCAAGGCCATGAGGGCGCTTGCGCTGGAAATCGGCCTCACCCCCGGCAGCTACACCATCAGCTCCACGCCCAGCGATCCCGCGATCGCTGGATATGTCGCCCTGTCGAGCGATGTCATTTCGATCATACTGAGCGTCGGCCCGCTCCATGAGGGCAACGAGGTGCAATACTTCGCCAAGCGCGGGCCTGCAGCGGGGCAGAAACTGCGCTTTGCCCCCATGCGCGACTTTGTCCGCCGTGTCCGCTTTGCCGCCCGCATCCGTCGCGATCTGCGCCTAGATGCCATCGTGCCGGCGCCCGCGCCCGTCGAGACCACGGCACCGATCAGCCGCGAACCCATCGCCGCTTAGGGAGACATCCCATGCTCACCACCCAACAGGTTGTCGATCAGGCCTGCAGTGATGCCGCCCGGATCAAACGCTTCGTACAGCGCCGCGAGGCTTTCCTCGACGCGCTGGACTGGACAATGCTCACTTGTGAACAGGTCCATGAAGCTGCCATGCTGGACTTCATGCTGGAAGATGACCGTGCCGAAGCCCTCCAGCGGGTTTCCATGGCGGAAAGCCTCGCAGCCATGGGCCTGCCCCTTGTCCCTACCTTCATCCGCTACAATCCGTTCCCGCGCCCTTGGCATGCAGAATGGGCGACACTGGCGAATTGACAGGAGATCCACCTCATGAGCCGATACGACTTCGCGGGTAAGGGCGTTGCGAGCAGCGTCACCATCGGATGGGACCGGCCCCTATCTACATTCTTCGTCCAGGTCATGCAGCCTCACCCCCGCATCGAGGGCGAGGAAGCAACCTTCATCTGGAAGGGCGCTGCCCCCGGCGAACTTCCAACGGCAGCAGCGGCCATCGCGATCGCCGCCGAATATGCCGATCTGCCGGAGGATCTTGGCGCGATGCTCGAGACGGATCGTCTAAAGACGCTCGGCACCTTCGACGGTCCTGCCCAGAAGGCCGCAAAGCCCTTCATCCAGGCCTCCCCTCCGCTGATCAACACAGAGGCCGAAGCCCGCGAGGCCGGATACACCCGTGCCGTTGTCGCGGACAGCGCCCACCACACCCTTGAACTGCTGATCGAGCCTGATGCCGACCTTGATTCCATTTTCTTCGCCTTCGACCGCAGCGCGAATGAGATGCTTCATATCCATGGCTGGAACTTCAGCATCGAACCTAAAGACCCATGAGATGAGGGGGAAGGGGACAGTCGATCCATGGAGGATCGACGGAGGTTCCCTTGTCCTACACCATCGACATTGGCGCAGCGCCCGCGAACGCCGAGTGCGCCCAGCTTGGCCAGACCCCTGATTTCGACCGGGTCAATCGCTTCGAGATCGACGCCTACCGCATCGGCATCATCGCGATCCATGGCCTTCCCCCTGAAGGCTGCCGCCTCACCAGCAAGCCGAACCGCCACGATTTTGGCACCTACCGTACTCTCGTCCTGCAGATCGATGACGAGAACGACCCCGCAGTCGCCGCCTATGCCGAGGCCGTAGAAGGCGGGCTTGGCTCTTGGATCGAGGCCGCGATTACCTGCCCCGTCGAATATGATGGCACTGTCGCCTCCATTCCGAGGCCCGAACTCGACGAGGTGACGATCGGCGCGATACTGACTACGCGCCCCCGCGCCGACGGCCGCTTCGCGATCCCCGCGTTCGAGACGATTCACACCAATCTTTCGGCCGCATTCCCAAAGCTCGCCGAGGCCGCTCGCGCACGTCTCGCCGGCGATGCCGCCTGACCGGGCAGGAGATCCGATGCTTCATCAGCATCTGCAGCCTGCCGGCGCCATGCCGGCAGGACTGCCTTCGCTCGCCCTGCCTGCCGAGATCCGCGCCGCGATCAAGGCTGGGGCATGGATCGTCTTCAACGTCTCTGGCGGCAAGGATTCCTCGGCCGCGATGTTCGCGGTGTCGATCGTGCTCGATCAGCTCGGGCATCCCCGAAGCCGCCGCCTGGTCATCCATGCCGACCTTGGCCGCGCCGAATGGGACAGCACGCCCGCCATGGTCGAACGCCTTGCAGCCCTTGCCGATCTTCCGCTCCGCATCGTGCGCCGCAGTGCCGGCGACCTGTTCGACCGCTGGGCGCAGCGCTTCGAGAACGGCAAGCGCCGCTACGAGGCCCTCGAAACCTATAACCTGATCGGGCCCTGGTCCTCTGCATCGCTGCGCTTCTGCACCTCCGAGGCCAAAGCCCATGTGATCGGCCCACACCTGGCCCGCACGCTACGCGGCGAAACGATCATCAACGTGCTCGGCATCCGCCGCGACGAGAGCACCGCGCGATCGAAGACGCCGGAATGGAAGGCCGACACGCGCTACGCCAGTGCCGACAATGCCCATGGCACGCGCATGATGCTCTGGCATCCCATCGTCGAGTGGAACACGGCCGAAGTCTTCGCCGCGCATCACTATCTCGGCATCCCGCTCCACGAACCCTATACCTGCTACTCCAGTTCGCGGCTTTCCTGCCGGTTCTGCGTCCTGCAGTCGATCGCCGATGCCCGTGCATCCGCCAGCGCTCCTGCGAACCGCGATGCGCTGATCCACCTCTGCGGCCTCGAGGCGACGTCCACATTCTCGTTTCAGCCTGCGCGCTGGCTCGCGGACACTGCGCCGGATCTTCTGCCTCCCGACCTGCAAATCCGCATCGCGGCCGCCAAGATCGATGCGGACCGTCGCCGCGAGGCCGAGGGCGCGATGCCCAAGGGCCTGCGCTACGTGAAAGGCTGGCCGCCGCGCCTGCCGACCATGCCCGAGGCCGCGGCCATAGCAGAGGCGCGCGCTGCGATCCTCGAGCGCCACCAGCTTGCCAACCACTTCCCGACCGCTCGCGCCGTGCGGGACCGTTTTGCCGGCCTCATCGAGCAGCGCCGCGCTGCCTGACCTCACTGACGAACGGAGACTGTCATGGCCCTTATCACTGACCTTCCCATCATGACCCGAGATGACGCGGTCGCGATTGGCTTTGCCGGGTTCAATGACGTTCCTCACAAGCCCATCGACATTCCCGATGGCGAGTTCACGATCACCGCCAAAACCAGCGATGGGCGCCGAGTGACGTTCTGCTTCCTGCCCGATCGCGAGCACAGCCCTGCCGGTTTCGTCGACATCCAGTACCACGACGCCGGCACGTCTATCCCGAACGCCAATGGCGGGCATTCGCCCACTTTCAACGCCTTCGGCATCGGACGGGGGGGACGCCATATCCTCGACTCCCGCCCGCTCGATGAAGCCGATCGCCCCTCGATTCTCGTGCTGATGCTCGACAAGACCGGGAGCGAGCAAAGACCTCGCCCCGCGTGAATGCCCGCGACGCAAGCGGACGCCGCGAAGTCTCATGGTCGTTCGGCGAGGGCACGATCTTTCCCGGCTACACCGACGAAAGCGAGTGGAACGGCTTCCTCAATATCCGCGTGGACGAAGTCACCTGGCCGCATGTGCGCGGCGAACTTCTTGCGAGCGCCGACGGCGACCGAGCGTTGATCGCATCGGTGAACGCTCTGAAGGCCGGGGCCGGGTTCGTATCGCTCGCCTTTGGCTACACCACGCAGGAAGTCGAAACGCGGTGGGCTCTGCAATTCCCAGACTATCCGATCGCGTGCATGCCGCCCATCCCGGGAGACTGGACGGACAAGAGCTGGCGCAACGACACCAAGCCCAGCTTCGAAGTATGCACCGGGCCGATGGGCGAGCCCGTCGAAATGTGGATCGACTATCCCGAAGCCGCGCTGCGCGAGATCGCTGGCGAGCCGCGCTTTGGCCTCTATCGCCGCAATGCCGAAGACGAACTTGAGGCCATCTACACCGGCGAGGATTACGCCGAAGCCATGGAACATGCCAATCGCGAAGCCCTTGCCTGCGCGTTCGCCAAGGCGCTGGCCCAGCAACTGACGCCTGACGAGTGGTAGACCATGCGGCTCAACAACCAGACAATCACGCCGGGGTGCTGCGCTTCGCATAATTTCGTCGATGCCAACATGGTCATGCTGGCCGTATGGCTGACCTATCGCGGCGATCAGCTGATCGCCCGAGGCGCGATCAACGACATCGGCGATGACCTCGATCACGTCAACGCGGCATGGACGATCGCCAGGGAGCGCTACATGACTGCCAGCGCCGAAGCCGAACGCTTTGACCTCTGGCGCTGCACCGGGCTTACCGTACCCGACCTTTCGGCCGCAGGCTGCGAAATGGGCGACAATGACCCCTACATCCGGCCTGGCCGCGTCTACGAGCCGGGCCACATCGAACTGGACGAGGAAAAGGGCCTCATCGTCACGATCGGAAATTCGATCCGCACCTTCGAACACCAGATCGAGGCCGAAGGCCACCTCTGGCGGGCCTATGCTGCCTCCGAGTTCAGTCTACAGCCCGAGGCCGCAGGCTGATCGCGGCGCCAGTGCCGAGTTGAGAGGAGGGGGAGGAGACAGGCAAGCAACCCAAAAGGAGCCGCCCCATGTCCAACGTCGTCAAACTGCCGGGACCGCCAGCGCCGCCGCGCTGCGCGGTTCCCATCGGCCAAACGTCCTACGGTGCCCTCGAACTGGATCTCGCCCGCGTCCTCGCCGGACGCATGCTGGTCCAGGGCGGGTCCGGTGCCGGCAAGAGCCAGACCATGCGCCGCATCGTCGAAGAAGCCTTCGACTATGTGCAGACCATGCCCGCCGACGACATCGACCGGATCATCAGTGATGCCCCGCTCGACCTGATCCAGTTTCAGGACGTTGCCGCCTTAATCCCCGTCGATGAGCGCCCGACCATGCGCAGCTGGATTGAACGCTTCAACGCTGCAGTGCCCCTATCGCAGCGCCCCCGTCTCGCCGCCTGAACCACAGGAGAATTGCCATGTCCCTCGCAACCGACGCAGCCGGTATGTCCGAACGCGAAATCATCGCGCGTCTCAACGACCGCTGCAGGCACGGTCTCGACCGTACCGGGCGAATCGTTATTACCCGCACCTGCCTCGGCACCTTTGCCAACAACCCGGTGGCCGAGCTTGTCGTCCAGGCGCAGATCCTCGCAGAGGTGCGCAAGTTCACCTATCCCGACGGCGACAGGACTGAGCGCGATCGGGGCCAGATGGAGTTCCGGGGCACGACCGTCTATTTCCAGATCGACGCCTATGACGCCGACCTGAAATGGGGTTCGCCCGATCCCACTGACGCCAGCGTCACGCGCCGCGTCATGACCATCATGCTCCGCGAGGATCTCTAACATAAGGGTAAATTCCGGCTGCTAACCTTGGTTGACAGTCGAGGGATTGTCAACTAGGGTTATCACATGATCGAGATGATCCAGTCTAACGCCTTCAATCAGTGGTTGGCTGGTTTGCGCGATTCAAATGCGAAAGCCCGAATTCAAATCCGCCTGCGTCGTTTGAGCCTTGGTAATCCAGGTGACGTAAAGCCCGTAGGGGATGGAATATCCGAGCTTCGCATTGATTATGGCCCGGGATACCGCGTTTATTACATGAGGCGCGGCCCCATCGTGATTGTCCTGCTTTGCGGCGGTGACAAGAGCACCCAGGCACGAGACATCGCGCAGGCAAAGTCGATCGCAAGCGCATGGAAGGAATGAAATCATGGACGTGACTTTTAGCCGTTACGATCCCGCCGACTTCCTCAAGAGTGAAGCGGACATTGCGGCATATCTGGACGCCGCTGCTGAGGACGGTGATACCGCCGTAATCGCCGCTGCTCTGGGTGACGTGGTGCGCGCACGGAATATCAGTAAGCTCTCACGCGATACCGGCCTTAGTCGTGAAGGCATTTACAAAGCCCTGTCCGGTGAAGGGAATCCGAGCTTTGCGACGATCGGCAAAATTGCCGATGCCCTTGGATTGCGTATCAGCTTTCAACCAATTCATCAGGCAATCACATCGGCGCCATAACAGCCGCTAGCCTGAGTTGCAGGAGATCAGGCCGTGAACTTGTCTATCGAAACCTTCCGCTCGAGCGAAGTCTCGGAGCGCTTCAGTCTCTACTACGACAAGGCCATGACCCACCCGATCGGAGTCGAGCGCGATGGCGCCGTGCGCGTTGTCATGTTATCGGCCGCAGAATACGAGCGCCTTGCACGGCTCGATTACATCGTGCTTGCTCCCAAAGAACTGAGCGAAGATGCGTTCAACGCGATCGCCAACGCCCTGCCAGTGCCTGAGTCATACGATGCCAACAAGCTCCTGGACTGAGCCGCGTCTCGGCGAGGTCATCAAATATCTTTACCTCTGGTGGCACGAGCACGACCGGGGCGAGGAAAGACGGCCGTAAAATTCGGCCGTGCCTGGTCGTTGCCACTTACCTGAAGCACGGGCGCCTGCGCGTCATGATGGTGCCGCTAACGACGCGCGACTATTCACCCGAGCACTCCCTCGAATTGCCCTAGCGGGTGATCGAGCATTTGCGCCTGGATACGCGGAGCCATATAGTCTGAAACGATGTCAGCGAGCTCACATGGGTCGGGCTTGACGTCCGATCCGGCGCGAGCGGCAGCCCGGTCATCGGCGCCATGCCCGAAAAGATCTATCGGCAGGTCGCTGCCAACATCCTTGCACGCCGGGTGAAGATCACGCACCGGACGGAGTAGGGCAGGACATGCGCAGCTTGTGCCTTACAGATAAGAGTGCAAAGCTGCACAGATGCTTGGCCACTCAGCTTCATTCCTGACGATCAGCGTTTTCGGGATCATTGTCGTGGCCACGACGATCAGTAACCGACCGGTTGAGGCCGCCTGCCTTGCTGTGATGTGAGCGCGTAAGAGACGTCCATAAGGACGTCGTTATGGACGTCCTGAGCCAAAGCGAGGGACGGCGGTGGAGATATTGGGCCGGGAACG
>NZ_SEOO01000064.1 GCF_004152865.1 Sphingobium cupriresistens
CTGGATTTCCAAGTTCTGATCCTCGGTGGAAACGCGCGCGTAGCCGAGCTTCATGCGACTGCTCCAGATATTGTGCGAAAGTTACTGCAAAACAATTTTGTTTCGCACATATGTTTTGCGAAGAAATTCGCCTTGTTTATCGGCATGGGCCGTCCCCTTCGCAAAAGTTGAAAGTTTCGCACGGTATGCCCACCCGTCACCTCACTGACGCCCAGCGTCAGGGCTTTGCCCGCTTTGATGGCGAACCGTCGGCCGATCAACTCGCGCGATATTTCCATCTGGACCAAACTGATCGCGACCTCATTGGAACTCTGCGCGGCGACCACAATCGGCTCGGCTTTGCCGTGATGCTGACGAGCGCCCGGTTTCTGGGCGCATTTCCAGTCTCGCCCGCCGAGATCCCAGCGTCGGTCCTGGCGGCCGTGATCGAACAACTCGCTCTTGAACCCGGCACGGACGTGGACGCCTATTTTGCGGGAAGCCGACGCATCCGGCACCTCGCGCTCATCCGGACGCACTGCGGCTTCACGGACTTTGGCGACAACGCGGTGGCACGTTTCCGGCTGACCCGATGGCTCTACGCCCTTTGCTGGAGCGGCGACGATCGGCCCGGCCCCCTGATTGATCGAGCTGCGGCCTGGCTGATCGCCAACAAGGTGCTGCTGCCGGGCGTCACGGTCGTCGAGCGCCTGGTTGGCAGGATCCGCGATCGTGCGCGGACCAGGCTTTGGCGCCATCTGGTCGCCAGCTTGAGCGATGACCAGCGCGTGCGCATCGCCGCGCTGTTTGACGATGGCGACACATCCACGTTCGCCGCCCTGGACGCGCTCCGGACCGTTCCCTCCAAGCGCATGCCGACCGAACTCTTCCGACACCTTGATCGGCTCGATGCGGTCCGGGCGTTCAATCTGCGGCCGGCGCCACCGCGGGGCGTTCCCGCCACAACCCTTGAGCGGCTCGCGCGGGTAGCGCGCGTCGGCAAGCCCTCGGCCATCGCCGCCCTTCAGGAGCCTCGTCGAACCGCGACCGTAGCCGCGCTCTTCCATACGCTCGAAGCGGCGGCCCAGGACGACGCCGCCGAGCTGGCCGAGGCTCTGCTCGCCGACTTGGTGAAAGGGGCTGAAGCCGCCGACAAACAGGCCCGCCTGCGCAGTCTGCGCGATCTCGATGGCGCCGCGATGCTGCTCCACGCAATGGGTCTGTTGGTTTTGACCGACGACGCCCTGCCCCTCAATGAATGGCGAGATGTGCTCTTCGAGCGGTTGCCCCGTCCCGACATCGAGGCCGCCATGTCCAAGGTGGAGGCGATCGCCAAGCCCGCGGAGACCAAGCCCTATGATCAACTGCGAACAAAATGGCGGAGCGCCCGGCGATTGTTCTTTGAAATCGCTACCCGCATCGAGACCGACGCTGCCCCAGGTGGCAAAAACGTCAAGGCCGCGATCAGCTACCTCAAGGGCGTGGACGACTGGTCCTCTCTCGTCAAGATGCGCGGCGCACCGATCGCTGCGGTCTCGAAGGCGTGGAGGCAACATGTCCTGGATGACGATGGCAGGATGCGCGACCCGAAGGCCTATGTCTTCGCGATCATCGATGCGTGGCGTCTGGCGATCAAGCGTCGCGATGTGTTCGCCAAGCCCGGCATCCGATACGGGGATCCCCGGCGCGGGATGCTCGAGGGCGAGTCCTGGCACAATTCCAGGTTGATGGTAGCACGCGCCCTGGGCCGATCTCTGGAAGCCGACATTGAGATTGACGGTCTCTCCCGCCTTCTCGACGAGGCATATCGACATGTCGTTGCGCGCGCCGGCGACAATCCGGACCTGCGTTTTGAGACGGTCGCCGACAAGATGGGGATTGTGGTCACGCCCCTCGACAAGCTTGATGAACCCGAGAGCCTTCGAGCACTTCGCGCCGCCGTCCAAACGCGCATGCCGAAGGCCGGAATGCCCGACATCTTTCTTGAAGTCATGGCGCGAACCGGATTTGCCAAGTCCTTTACGCATCTGAGCGAGCGTCAGGCCACCGTCGAGCACTTCGAGATAAGCCTGTGCGCGACCCTGGTCGGCGGCGCCTGCAACATCGGTCTTGAGCCGATCGTGCGCCCGGAATTTGCGGCTCTGCGTCGCGACCGTCTTTCTTGGGTCGGTCAGAATTTCATTCGGCCCGAGACCATCGCCGCGGCCAACGCCGCGATCGTTTCCGCTCACAGTCGTCTGGATATCGTCCAACATTGGGGCGCAGGCGAGGTGGCCAGCGCCGACGGCATGCGTTTTGTCGCTCCGTCGAGCGCCATACACGCCGGGCCCAACCCCAAATATTACGGCCAGGAGCGCGGCGTCACTTGGTACAACATGATTTCCAATCAGTTCAGCGGTCTGACCGGAGCGGTCATCCCCGGCACGTTGCGCGACAGCCTGGTCGTCCTGGCTCTCCTGCTGGAGCAGGAAACCGAGCTCGATCCTCTGGAGATCATGACCGACACCGCCGCCTATTCCGACGCCATTTTCGGTCTGTTCTGGCTCTTGGGCTACCGGTTCAGCCCCCGTCTGGCGGACATCGGCGACGCCAAACTCTGGCGTATCGACCGCCAGGCGAGCTATGGGCCGTTCGATCAGACCGCCTGGGGCAGGGTTAAAATCAATCTGATCCGGGAAAACTGGTCCGACCTTATCCGCTTGGCCGGATCGCTCAAGCTCGGCCACCTCAAGGCCGCAGGCGTCATGCGAATGCTGCAGGTCAAAGACCGCCCAACAACGCTGGCCAAGGCCCTGTCTGAACTCGGCCGCATCATCAAGACGCTGCATATCCTGCGATACATCGATGACCGGCCGTTCCGGCGACGAATATTGTTTCAGCTCAACCGGCAGGAATTGCGCCACAAGCTCGGTCGGCGCGTCCATCACGGCGATCGGGGCGAAATCAGAAGCCCTCTGCGTCAGGGCCAAGAGGAGCAGCTTGGGGTCCTCGGTCTGGCCCTCAACTCCATCGTCCACTGGAACGCTGTCTACATGCAGGAAACCGTGCGCCAACTCAGCGAGGCCGGGACGCCGCCGCTGCCCGCCGATATCGCTCGGCTCTCGCCGATATCTTGGCGTCACATCAATTTCCTCGGCCGCTACGACTTCTCCGTGCCTGACGCCGTCGCAAACGGCGGCCTCAGACCGCTACGCCAACCTAATTCCGAATGGGACTTTTGAAAGGAAATAATGCCCCTTACGACACTTTCCTGTTCCGCTCAGCCGCACGACCCAAATGCGCGTCGATATCGACGACATCGATCAGCTTGTGATTGACGAACTCCTTGAGGCCGAGGCCCAGCAGTTCGCGGCCATAGCCCGAGCGACGGATGCCGCCGAACGGCAGGTCGGCCTCCACCTTAGTCGGGTGATTGACGAAGACCATGCCGGTGGAAATCCGCTTCGCCACTTCGGCGCCGTGGACAGGATCGGAGGTGAAGACGGAGCCGCCCAGGCCAAAGGGCGAGTCGTTGGCGATGCGCACGGCATCGTCCTCATCCTTCGCACGGAACAGCATCGATACCGGACCGAAGAATTCCCAATAACGGGCCGGATTGCCCTCATCGAGGTCGGTCAGAAAAGTTGGCTGCACGAAAGCCCCCTTGTTCGGCACTGTAGGACCGACTTCCTCAGCCTTGGCGCCCAGTTCGACGGCCTTGCGGATCTGTTCCTTGATGTCGTCGGCCGCCTTTTGCGAGGAGAGCGGCGCGAGAGTGGTGCCGGGGTCGGAGGGGTCGCCCATGACGAGCTTGGCTACGCCCTTGCGATAACCGTCGAGGAAGGTGTCGTAGACTTCATCGACGACGATCATGCGCTTGGACGAAACACAGACCTGGCCACCGTTCCAGTGCCGGCCGAAGACGGCCCAGTCGATCGTCTTGTCCATGTCGGCATCGGCGAGCACGACAAAGGCGTCGGCGCCGCCCAGTTCCATGGTCGACTTCTTGAGCGCCTTGCCGGCCTCGGATGCAACCACCGCGCCGGCAGCTTCCGAGCCAGTCAACGCCACGCCATGAACGCGCGGATCGTTGATGATGAGGTTGATCTGATCGCGCGTTGCATAGAGATTCTGGAACGCGCCTTCCGGCAGACCCGCTTCGTTCATCAGTCTCTCGAACGCCGCGGCGCTCTGCGGAACGTTCGAGGCGTGCTTGAGGATCAGCGTGTTGCCGGCCGAGAGTTGCGGCGCGAGAATGCGGGCAATCTGATAATAAGGGAAATTCCATGGCTCGATCGCCAGGAGGACGCCGAGCGGCTCGTGCACCAGCATCGCCTCGCCTTCGGCGGGATCGAGCACCGGCAGCTTCTCCGGCTTCAGCAGGTCTTCCGCATGCCGAACATAATATTCGAAGATCTTGGCGGAGAGTTCCACCTCGGCCTTCGCTTCGGCGACCAGCTTACCCATTTCCAGCGTCAGCAGGCGGGCAAAAGCATCGCTGTCCCGGCGCAGGATGTCTGCGGCATTCTGCAGGATACGGCCGCGCTCGGCGAAGGAGGTTTCGCGCCAACTGAGGAAAGCCGCGTCTGCTTTGTCCAGCGCGGTCTTCACCTCCTCGTCCGTTGCGTCGGGAAAGGTCGCAACAGTGTCTCCGGTATAGGGATTGATGGTCGCGTAGGTCATTGTCCATTCTCCTGTGGTGAATCAGATTTCGGGGGTAAGGGGTACGGTCACGCGCCGAGATCCTTCACGGCCTGCACCATCTGCGTCAGCACCGCCTGGGCATCCCCATAGACCATGCTGCAATTCTCGTTGAAGAAGAGCAGGTTCTCGACGCCGGAATAACCTTTGCCCTGACCGCGCTTGACGACATAGACCTGGTGGGCCTGGTCGGCATCGAGGATGGGCATGCCGTAGATCGGCGAGGATTTGTCGGTGCGTGCCGCCGGGTTGACGACATCGTTGGCCCCGATGACCAGCGCGACATCGGTGTTGGCAAACTCGGCGTTGATATCTTCCATATCGAAGATGATGTCATAGGGCACGCCGGCTTCGGCGAGCAGCACGTTCATGTGACCGGGCATGCGCCCCGCAACCGGATGGATCGCGAACTTCACGCCGACGCCTGCGGCCTGGAGCAGCTTCACGCGAACTCGTTCATCTCGGCATACTCGGCCGCTCTTGACCCGGCCATCGGCAACCGCACCGCCATAATCGACGGCCATATAACCGCCTGAATGACCGCCCGGATAGAACTCGGTACCTGGACTGCGCCATGCCGAGCCCTCCTCTCTGGAGGCAAGTAAGGCCTCAAATTACGTATTTGTCCCAGCTCGCATAATGCTCGGGGCTGCGCTTGCCGCGCGGAAGGCTGAGACCGGCGAGGGCGAGCCCTGCGACCACCGAAACGATCGTCCCCAGGAGGCCGGCCCCCGTGAGCAGTAACGGGGCAGCGATTAGCCAGGCGCCGAGCGCGACATTGATGAAGCGCAGGGCGCGAGCGACTTCGGCGGTAGCGATGATCGCGACGGTGATGACCAGGGCGCCTACCACATGGTCGCTGTTCGCCATGGGGCCTTCATTGCCCAGTGTCACCCGGGTGAGCATCAGGAATGCGCCGAGCGCGATACTGACCGCCAGCGTCCACGGCAGCGTCAGCCCGCGCTTCGTGTCGGCCCAAAAGGCGGCAGGCGACGACATCACATCGGAGGCGTCCTCACTGCCGGCCTCGATCGCATCGCCCTTGAAGAAGGTGCGGATCAGCGGCTTGCCGCGGCACTTCGCCCAGACGAGGAACTGGCCCATGGCAATGACCTCATCGAGCGCGAACGGGATCATGATCAGCATGGCAAGGGCGGCGATCAGCGCCAGCGTGCTCCACGTGCCGATGACGATGGGCTGGCTGATGATGAAGTAGATGCTGACGACGCCGAGCGGGATGACCAGGATACCGAAGAAGGTCACCATCCACGGCATCGTCCGCCAGCGGTCGCGGGTTCCCATCACCGCCATCAGGATCTCGAGCACGTAGCTCACCGTGCCAAGCCCGCCGTCGGGAATCGGCCAGGCCTTCGACATGTCGGATGTAATGATCTCCTCGGTCCCATTACGCGGGTCGGTCAGCGATCCGACAAAGAAGGGCTCCCAGACGCTATCGATGTGCCCCAGCTGGTAGGCGGTCAGGATGCGCGAGGTGAGAAGGCCGATCAGGCCCATGGCGACGATCGGCAGCCGCTGAGCATCGGTGGACGGAGAATAGGTCCATCCAGGCGGGATGTTCTTGGAGTCCATCATGCCGGCCATGCTCATGCCCGGCATCATCGGCACGAGCACCGACAGCGCGATGACTGCGGACCCGACGAGCAGGCTGTTGTTGTACTGCGCGGCGCTCGGACTCCAGAAGATCAGCGGCGCGAAGAACAGCCAGATGCCGATGAACGCGACAGCCCACTGCGCCCATGTCTTGGTGCGCGGGACGAGCGAAAGTGCGCCGAACAGCGCGATAGCAAGCCCGCTGACGAGATCGCTTACGGCCAGCGCGCTCGCACGCCACTCGATCGACGGCAGTCCGCGATCGACCGTTACGAACCGCGCCGCTTCACCGACGCTCTGCGTGGTCATGGAGTCGTAGATGAGCGGGCTTGAGGCGAGCCACAGACCGAGGCCGATGTTGGCGTAAAGCGCCCAGCGCGCGCGGCGCTCATCGCGGTCCATCAAGGCCATGTGATCGCCGTGCCCGCCGTGGTCCGACATGGCCGCGACCGCGGCGCCGGACCCGTGCCCCATCGCCGCGTGGTCCATTTTGCTGTGATCCATCCCGCCGTGATCTATGCCGCCCGTTCCGGCGGCCGCTGCGGGCTGGTGGTGGCCAGACCCCGCAAGCTCGGCCTCTGGCTCTTCATCCCACGCGACCAGGTTCTCGTTGAGCTTGTTGTTCCGGTACCAGGCCCGCGGATGCCGCTTGAGCGCAGCGACGATCGCCGGGAGCGTGTCGCGAAGGCTGTGCTTCGGTTCCCACCCGAGCAGCGACCGTGCGCGCGAGATGTCGAGGATATAGTGGTCGTTGCTGCTGTCGATCATCCAGGGCTGGATAAAGTCGTCGCTGCCGAGCGCTTCGTTCTGCAGGATGATCCCGGCCTTCGCGAGCGGCTGCGGGATGCGGATCGTCTTCCAGCCCTCGCCGTGGAGCGCCTCCCCGACGATGTCCTGGATCTCGGCATAGCCGGGCGGGTCGGGTTCGCCGACGAGCAGCGGCAGTTCTGACGGCAAGTCGTGCCGCCGATCGACGAGGCGCACCACGGCGTCGGCCAAGTCCTCGCGGTGCACCGATGACTGTGCCGCGCACAGCATGCCGGGATAGAAATGCGAGATCAGGCGGTGCTCGTAGATCTGCGATATCTGCTGCGCGAGAAACGCCGAGCGCCCGTCGTCGTCGTAAACTCCTGCGGCGCGGAGGAAGACGACGGGAATCTTCCCGTGGCGCTCATGCAGCAATGCCTCGGTGTCGACCTTGGACTGCGGATACGCCCAGGACGCACCGATTGGCGACTCCTCGCTGATGCGCTCCTCCGGAGTGGCGGTCGGCTTATGGACCAGCATCGTGCTGGCGAAGACGAATTGCTCGACCTCGAACGATTGCAGCCCGTCAATCAGCCGGCGGGTGCCCTGGACTGTCACCTTGTCATAGAGCGGGTTAGGCTTGCCGGTTATGTCGTAATAAGCGGCTAGGTGGATAACCGACGCGATGCGGGCGCCGTATCGTGCGCGCACCTCCTCGAGCGCGGCGCGGACCGCCTCGTCGGACCCGAGATCGATGGCGACCGCGGCCGCAGGAGGCGGCGGGTCCGGAGGACCGGCACGATCGAGTCCGACGACCGTGTAGCGTTCGCCGAGCCGGGCAATGAGCGCGGCGGCTATGAAACCGCTCGCACCCGTGATGAGGACGATCTCAGGAGCACCCTTGCCGCTCCCGGGCTCGCTGCGTTCGACGTCGGTCATGACTCTGCCACCCTCGTTCGTTCACCTTTGAATACATCAACAGACCCAGCAGAGCTAACCTCACCTACATGCCCGATGCGGGCGGTGCGAGGGTGCCGAGCCATGCTACGAGCGCCAAGATACCAATCACGCAGGTTGTCTCGACCGCCAGGCTGACCCGCAGCGTCATAAGCGCTCCGTCATGATCGTTCATGGCAATCGAGCGTTCGAAGGCCGGCGTGAGGCGGAACCGATTAAGCGACGCGAGTCCCAGCATCGCTGCGAACAAGACCAGCTTGGCGAGCAGCAGCAAGCCGTAGAGCGTCGTGCCCAAGGCCGTGAAATTGGCTGGGCCCACGAGCAGCCAGCTGTTGATCAAGCCGGTGATCACTAAAATGGCAACCACGAGCGTGCCCACCGCCCCGAAGCCGTGCAGCGCCCGATGGGTAAGCTGAAGGTGCGCGGCATCGATCGCCTCGGCGCGGCGCATCATCAGGAGAAGCAATCCGAACAGTGCGCCAACCCATATACCGCCTGCGAGGAGATGGAGAATGTCCGCGCCCAGGTGAAGCCATCCGGTGCTTCCCTCGTCCATGGCACCGTGCCCGTTCCACGCGAGTGTCGCCAACGCCGTAGCGGCGGCAATCATGGCCATCGCCAGCCATGATGCTCTGCCTCGCGCCAGTAGGACCGCGCCCCCGGCAATGACCAGCGCTACCATGCGCACCTTCCAGGCGGAGCCAACCGGTGGCCCTCCGAGCAAGGCAGCCACCGCGGCCTCGTCGACCGGCCAGAATGGAGATCCGGCCATCGACGAGGCCATGAGGATCAGGCCAGCGGCTGAGAGCAGCAACCCGAGCACAGCACTTCCCGAAAGCCAAGGCCGCAGAGCGATTGCATCCTCGCGCTCGCCGAGCCGAAGGCCATAGAGGCTGAACGCCGACAGGCCGAACAGCACCGCCAGGACGAGGTATAACGCCAAGCGGATGGCGACGGTCGGCCAGTCAATCATCCGCTCACTTCACCGTGAAGGTGTAGCTGCCAGTGATTTTGTGCGTGTCGCCGGAAACGACCTGCCAGTCGACGTTGTAACGCCCACGCGGGAGACGCTGCTTCGGGATGATCGTGAGCGTACGCCCGTCGGAGCCGACCGCGGCGCTGCTCGGCATCTTCATGGCCGCCATGCCAGGCATCGCGGCCATGATCAGTTCGGCCTTGGAGAAAGCAGGCACGAGTTTCTCGCTGAACTGGAGGCTGATCTTCTCCGGGGTCGCGACCGCCGCGTTGGCGGCGGGGCTGGCGGACACCAGCTTCGGGTGCGCGTTTGCCACGCCGCCTGCGAAGAACAAGGCGGCGGCAGCAGTCGTGATGAACAAGCGACGCATGCGGGTAATCTCCATTTCCGTTGAGTTCACCTGTATTACGCAGCAGGACGGGTCACCCCTCACGATCTTTTTTCGTGCCGCCGCACCCTCTTGATGAGGGGGAAGCGGCATCGGCACGTATTCACAAGGGAGTACAAAGCGCTTTCTACCTGCGCCTACCGTCCGAATGAGTAGGGCCGCGGGCCCGCCGGGCGCATGCGCGGGGTAATGATGAGGTTGCGGTTGACCAATCAAGGCTGGACTGGCGATCCCGAGGAGGTCATCGACTGTCTGATTGTGGGCGGCGGTCCCGCTGGCCTCACGACCGCGATCTATCTTTCCCGCTTTCTCAGGAGCTGCGTCGTTTACGACGCGGCGGCGGGGCGCGCCGCCTCCATCCCGCGCTCGCACAACCTCCCAGGATTTCCCGGCGGCATTTCCGGCGTCACGTTTCTTGCGCGCCTGCAAGCTCAGCTGCACGAATATGGCGGTACGATCCAGAGCGGTGAGATCGACGCGATTGTCGCATCAGGCGACCATTTCTCGGCAAGCTGCGGACTGAACGTCATGTACGCGCGGACCGTGGTCCTCGCGACCGGGGTCGTCAATCGACGTCCAGAGATGCCCGATGCGATGCATGACATCGGCGTCGCGCGTGGTCTTATTCGCTACTGCCCGATTTGCGATGGTTATGAGGCTCGGCGGATGAGCGTGGCGGTGCTCGGCTGCGACCGCCATGGCGCTGAAGAAGCCGAATTCCTGCGCGCTTATGGTGCCAAGGTCACGCTTCTCGCCGAACGGTCGCTCGACCTCGCACCGACCGAATTTGCCAGGCTGACCCAGCAGGGCGTCGATGTCGCGCCCTCGCCTGTCGAGCAGCTGCGTCTTGGCGATTGTGTCGAGGTTCGATTGGCCAATGGCCTGGAGCTACAATTCGACACGCTTTACCCTGCGCTCGGCTCATCGCCTCGAACAGGGCTTGCCACTTCGCTGGGCGCGAAGCTCGCGGCAACGGGATGCGTGCTGACCGACGCCCACCAACAAACCTCGGTTGCCGGCCTCTACGCGGTTGGTGACGTTGTGGAAGGGCTCGATCAGATCAGCGTCGCAACCGGACAAGCAGCGGTCGCTGCGACCGCAATCCATAACCTGTTGCGCGACCGCGACAGCGGATTGGCATCCGCCATGGCCGGGCTGTGGCCGGCTCAGGGCCTACCGCCGACCTAGGGTGAGCCATTGGCAGTGCAACGAGTGAAAGCCCTAAACCGGAGCGCTGATTCGTACCACACGGCGATCGGCGACACGGCCCTTCTCGGTTCGATGATCCCGCACCACGATGGTGCGCGCGCGCAGGCGGCGTGGCCGTCGAAACTGTGCGCTACCCCCGGCGCCGGGGGTTAATCGATACGCCAAAGCGGCTGAACGGTCCGACGCAAAGGCCGGAACATTTCAGGTTCGTACCTCTTACTTAGACAGGGGGTGACCGCTACCTGAACAGGAGAGAACCATGCACCACATGCAAGAGATGATCGCCACGCATCCGGACGTGAAGGGAAACACGAACGACGCACTGATCCGCTGTATTGAGGAGTGCTACTCATGTGCTCAGATCTGCACGTCGTGCGCTGATGCCTGTCTGGCGGAAGAGATGGTCGCGCAGCTTCGCCAGTGCATTCGTCTGAACCTCGACTGCGCCGACATCTGCCTGGCGGCAGGTTCTCTCGGCACCCGCCGCACCGGCAGCAATGAGCAAGCGCTGGTCGCGGCTCTTCAAGCCTGCGCCATCGCCTGCGGGCTGTGCGCGGAGGAATGCGAGAAGCATGCGAGCACGCACGAGCATTGCCGCATCTGCGCTGAACACTGCCATCGCTGCGAGCAGGCCTGCAGCGAAGCAGTTCATACCAACCTGCATTGATCATGACCCACGCGCCCATTTGCGGCGACCGATGGTCATGATGTGCCAAGGCTGATCGACGAGCTTGTTCCAAGCCTCGCAGCAGTGGTCGATGATGTTGTCGTAGGAGG
>NZ_SEOO01000065.1 GCF_004152865.1 Sphingobium cupriresistens
AGCAATCAGGCTGGCCTCCGCCAGCTCTTGGGTCAGCGCTACGGCCAGCCTGATTACTGCCTACCGTGGGCGTCCATCGCCGACCTTACTGCAATGTTGCGGACGGCGCAGACTGTCCAGATAAGGCAATCAATTCCTCGCGGGCATAATCCTTCGATCCGAAGCTGCCCGCGAGGTTGCGGTTCAGCCGCGACTTGTGGCCGCTGCCGTGACAAAGTTCGTGCAGGCAGGTCCGGTAATAGTTGATCTGCTCGAAGAAGGCCGGTTGCGGCGGCACCTGCACATAATCCAGCGAGGGCACATAATAGGCGCGGTTGCCGCCGACGCGGAAGTCGATGCCGCTCGCCGCGATCACTTCCTCGGCGACCGGCACGATCTGGCGTTCGGGCAGCGGCACGGGTTCAGGCGCGAGGCCGGGGCGCAGCCCTTCGCACTGCGCGACGTTGAACACGGTGAAGCGTTTCAGGAACGGTATGGTCTTGGCGTCGCCGCCGGTTTCGACGGCGCGGGCCTTCTCCGCCTCGGGAGTGAAGCGGTCGGCATAGACAACGGTGGTGCCACGCTCGCCCTTTCGAACGCAGCCGCCCGCCTCCAGCGCCTGCTTGAAGGTCAGCCAGCCCTGCGAGGGAAACTCATGCTCGATCACCGCGCCCCACAGGATCAGGACATTGACGCCCGAATAGCGCCGTGCGGTGAGCGCGTTGCGCGGCAGGCCGGGACCGATCGCGCCGCCGTCCGCATCGGGCTGGCCCCATGGCTGAACCCATGGGAAACGGCCTGCCTCGAGCTCGCCGATGATCCGCGCCGTCACCTCGTCATAGAGGTTCGCGCGGTTCGCATCGCCCCCTTTGCTTTGCGTCCGGGTCTTCGCCGGGACCACTTTCCCGCCCTCGTTCGCTTGGGGTTTCCGACCCTTGCCGGACACGCGATGGCCAGTGGATGCACGCATCGTTCACCTCCTCAAGCCGCCCGAAAACCACCATGGCCTCCCCGAAAAGCGGGGTGGGCGGCAAGATGCGACCGGAAAGGCCCGCCGCGAGCGGAGCCGGCACCCAAGCCGGGGTCCCCGTCGCGCCAGCGATGGGGTGGCGCAGGGCCGGAACGATAGTGGAGGAGCCGGTCCCGAGCGCAGCCGAGGGCCGGCTTGCCGGCGACGCGGGCGGGCCTAGCAGGGAGCGCCGCCCACCCGCGCTTGACCGGGAGAGGCCACCAAAAGCGCCGCCGCGCACCAGCGCGGCGACCGCGTCAAGGATGGGCACGGCCCGTCCGCTAGCGCCAGCCGATCGTCACCGACAGGACGAGACCCGGTGAAGGCGGGGCTCGGTGGCGAAGACGACGGAAAGCCTTTGACGTCGCCGAGCCATAGAGCGCGGTCGCGCCGGCAGGCGCGAGGCGCCTTCGAAGACCACTCCCTCTTTCCAGCAACAGAGCACGATTTACACGACCACCTCGGCACCATAGATTATGCCCATGTCCGACCACGATCCCAATCTTGTCATTTCCGGGCTTTCCGGCACTGTCACACAGGACGGTGTCACCGTGGAGGTCAATATCGTCCGACTCGAGGACGAACCCGACTGGTCGCTCGAAGTGGTCAACTCCAGTGGCACTTCGACGGTGTGGGATGATCAGTTTCCTACGGACGCGGCCGCTCTGGACGCATTCCGACAGGCAGTTGCCGAAGAAGGCATGGCCTGCTTTCTGGACAGCGCCACGGTTATTCCCTTCCCGAGCCGTTAGCGGGACCGGCAACGCCCGACCAAGACACATCGTTCTGATAAAGTGGCGGGAATTTCCGCTCACGCGGGAACCTGCCATTCGCAACACTCAACCGGCCGGGCAGCGACGCACCCTGTTGTCGACCGTTGTTCCGGCAACGAGGCGCCCGCCCAAAGTTGAACGCGCCACATCCTGAGCCGGAGCTATCGCGGGCGGCGTTATAACAGCGCCGTGGACGGCCTCGGCATGACTGCACTCCAGCTTCGGTCGACAAGAACAACTGGCGCCTTGCAATTTCCCTTGGCATTTCACGTGCGTGAACGGTGTAACCTCGATACACAGTCATTCATCGAGCGAAAATTGGGGGCTCAATGGAATCGCATGTCAACCCGATCAACGGGATGGTCGTACTCGTCTTTGGGAATCCATCGGCGGCGCTGTGGATATCGCTGGTAATACTTCTGTCCTGCGCGCTGATCATTGGCCGCAACAATATCCGTTTCCACCGACCGTTGAAAGCGGCGCTGAAGCAACGTGTCGACATACTTGCTCCCGTGCTTGCAGTGGATGACAACCACACGGCGCAGCGTGTCTTCGCCGAGCGGTTCTACGAGATCGATGCAGCGATGGTGGCTGGCGATCGAGGCGCTGCCGAAATCCGACTGGCATGGAGCCAGTTTCGCGAGACGATCCTCGATGAATCCGAAGTGCCGATGCGCGCGACCGTGCGAGCGGACGGCTATTTCCTCCATCTTGGCGATGACACGCGGATTCTGGCCTGGTGGGCGAACATCTTCGTCGCGATCGGGCTCACCTTCACGTTCCTCGGCATCGTTGCTGCGTTGACGACCACAGTAACAGCGCTGAGCGCGGCCAATGGATCGGCGAACATGACGCCGGCACTGATCAATTTGCTGACGATTACGTCGGTCAAGTTCTGGACGTCGATCGCTGGCGTCCTGGCGTCTATCCTGCTGCGCGTGTTCGATCGGCGCTGGCACGCCGCCAGCCAGCGCGAGCTTGAATGCATCGTCGATGCGATCGACCGCGGCACCCTGTTCTCGCCACCGCAGCGGATCGCCGCCGAACAGCTGCGCGAGACCAAGGAGCAGACGACCGCGCTCAAGAGCTTCAGCCATGAACTGGCAATCGCCATCGGCGAGAATCTGGAGCGCCAGATGCAGCCGATGGTGCAGGTGCTTGGGGGCATTCAGGCAAGCATCGACGATTTCAAAAGCGGCAGCTTCAATCAGATCGGCAAGGAGCTGGGCGATGCTCTGAGCCGGAATGCCGGGGCTGAGATGGCGCAGCTCGGCGCGGCGCTCACGGACATGACGACGCGGCTGGCGACGATCCATGAGCAGATCGAAGGATCGGGTCAGGCCGCGAACGACCAGATCGCCCAGGCCGCCCGCGATTTCGCGACGGCTTCGGACAAGATGACCGCGATGTTCGACGCGCTCCACACCCGCATCGATGCGACCGGCGCGCGGCTGACCGAGACCGCGCAGACCGCCAGCAGCGAGGCGGTTGAGCAGTTCGGCCGCGCGACCACGGGCATCCAAGCCGCCTTCGATCAGATGCGCGGCGAGATCGCCGATATTGGTGGGCGGCTGACGGCAGGTGCCGACGCCGCTGCGACCCGCAATGCCGAGGTGCTCGGACGCGCCGCCGATGCGCTCGAGGCCGCGACCGGGCGTGCCGCGACCGGCATGAGCGAGGCGGTCGACGCCGCTGTCGCCAAAGCCAGCGAAGAAAGCGCGAAGGCAATCGCCAGCGCGTTCGCTTCCTTCGGTGCACGCTTCGATGAGGCGAGCGGGGGACTTGTCGAAACATTGCGGACAACGGCGGGACGCATGGAAGCGCTCGCCGCCGGAATCGAGCGATCGGCGCAAGCCTCGGAATCGCACGCCGGCAAGCTTGTCGAGGCAGGCCGCGCCGCCGAAGGGGTTGCGGGTACGTTGAACCGCGCCGCCAATGACCTCCAAGGCGCCGCCACACCGATCCGCAGCGCGACCGAGGCGATCGGCACGGCGGTCGCCAGGGTTCAGGAGGCCATGACCCGGCAGAGCGATGCGGCAAGCGAGCAGCACCGCGCCGTTGCGGGCATTGCCGAAAAGCTCGGTGAGACCAGCGAAGCCGCCAATCGCGCATGGACAAGCTATCGCGACCGCTTCGAAGCCGTCGACACGGCGCTCGCGGCAGCGCTCGACCAGATCCGGAGCGCGTCGGGCGACCATGCCGCGCATCTCAACGAGCAGGTCGGCCGGATCGATAACGCCTTGGCCGGCGCGGTCGACAAGCTCTCGGCAGCACTCGAGCCGCTGACCGAGCTTGCCGATCAGATCGAGGACCTGCTCGGCAAGATGCAGGCGCAGGAGTAAGCGATGGAAAGGCGTGGCGTCCGGCGCAGCCGATCGGAAGAGGAAGAGGAGAGCTATTTCGTGTCGATGGCCGACATGATGGTGGGGCTGTTGTTCATCTTCATCATCTTGCTGCTCTATTTTGCACTGCAGTTCCGCCAAACCACCGACACGCTGACCAGCGCCGGCCAGACTCGCCGCGAGATCCTCGAGACGCTCAAGGAGCGGCTCGACAAAAGGCTGAAGCCGTACAACCTCACCGTTCGGATCGATGCCGAGACCGGCGTGCTCAGCCTGCCCAACAGTATCCTCTTCGACACCGGCCAGTTCGCGCTCAAGCCTGAGGGGCGTCAGGCGGTGGGCATCGTCGCGGACGAGCTTGCGGCAGTACTCCCTTGCTATGCCGATCGACTGCCGGGCGGACCGCCATGCCGGGGCAAGCCGGTCGCGGCGAACAAGATCGATGCAATCTTCATTGAGGGCCATACCGACAGCGACCCGCTTTCGGGCGGCGGGGTGCTTCGCGACAATATGGACCTGTCGGCACTCCGCGCGACCAACACGTTTCGCCAGCTCACCGATGCGCATCCCGAGCTCGAGCAGCTGGTCAACAGGTCAGGGCATCAGCCAGTGCCGATCCTGGGCGTCGCGGGCTATGGCGAGCGCCGTCCCGTGCCTGACGCGGCGGGAACGCCCGACCAGATAAAGGCGCAGAACCGCCGGATCGATCTGCGCTTCCTGATGGTTACCCCGCGCAGCGCGGACGGCGCTGCGATGAGCCGCATCCTGGAGCAACCGCGATGAGCGCGCTCAAGCGCGCGTGCGAACGCGCATCGGCGGCGAAAAGCCTCCCGCGGCGGGGCGACCGCTTCGAAATCGAGCGGGCCGAGCAGCGCATCGGTGCCGAGCCGGCGGGCAAGGCGCGAATCAAGGAAGCATGGACGCGCTTCCTGGCTCGGATCGATCCCGCTGCTCCCGAGCGGCTCAAGCCCAAGGATCTGAAGCGACTGCTCGATGGGATGTGGGCAGAGGACACGCTCGAGGAAGCGGCGCCGCCGGTGCTGGACCAGAGCGTCGCGCGGTCACGCAAAAGTGTGGATCGTGCGATCATCGCCGCCTATCTCCGTCATTTTCCGCTCGACCATTCCGGCTTCGATCACCTGATGCATGCCAGCGCGCTGGTCGCCAATCGGCACGACTGGCCATGGCGAGAGCGCGGCGACAGATGGGCGCTCTGGGATCCCGATGAAGGACCCTCGCGGCTGTCACGCGCTCTGCTTGGTACCGACGGACCGGCGCAGCTGCTCCGTGAGGCGGGTCTCGATGGCGATCTTGCGACTGGCGGCTTTGTCGAGGAGTCGCTGATCGCCGCCTGCGAAGCGGCGGCGGATCACCGCGGCGAAGCCGCCCAGCAAAGCGGGCGCCGCCTGATCGCATTGTTCGAGAGTTTCCCGACGACGAAGGAACTGAACGCCGCGCTGGCCTATGCCCTGCTCGCGCCCTGGACGCAGAGCAACTGCACTGAAGCGCATCAGCGGCTGGTCAGCGCGCTTCTGGTGGCGCGCAATGGCGATCCGCGGCTTGCGCCGCAACGCTGGGCTGCGCTGCGGCGTGATGTGCTGGCCATGTTCCCGGACGCCCAGGTCGACACCGCCTTCGCCGTGCTGCGCGGCTGGCTGGTACGCGCGACCGTCCGGGAGTTCTTCTCGGTGGTGGCGAAAACGGTCGAGCGGCGCGACCAATGGAAGGAACGCACCGATTTCTGGCTGGCATACCTCGATGCCGGGTTCATCACCGACGCATGGTTCGCGTTTGGCTCGCAAGCGGAGCGGCTCGCGCGCAAGTTCATGGATGACCAGGCAATTGCCTATGCGACGCTCGAAGGCGGTGGTGCCACGACGGCTCAGTCGGCATTGATCTTCTCGATCGGCGACATTCGCATCGCCGAGTGGAGCGATAACGGCAGTTGCCGTTTTTGGCGGGCAGCGGACCAGAAGGCGCCAAGTCTTTACCAGCGTCGCTATCAAGGGCCGGCTTTGCGAACCATGGCGGCGGGCGAAGGCTTCCGTGCGATTCCGCACAATCCGCCCAATGGCTGGCAGCCGAAGTTCGCGCGGCAGGTCTATCAGAGCGCCGGCGTGCGGCACCCCAGGCATGGAGCAGGATGGTGAGTGGTCCCGACGTGCGCTTCGAAGCGCGGCATGAGGATGGGCGCGAGCGGATCGAGCTGATCCGCGTCGAAGGCGGACGCTTCTTCGGCAAGGGGACGCGCTCCCTGATCCCTGTCGACGACTGGATAATCCAGGCTCCGACCGCGGCGCGTCCGGCGGTCGCACGGTTGCTGCAGGCGATCGGCGATGGCAACAATGCGCCCGATGGCTCGGCACAGGCTGAAGCCTCGGACAATGCGGTGTGTCTCCACCCTGGTCTGGTCGCCCAGCTGACCGAAGGTGAAGCCACAAGCCTTGGTCTCCCGCCGGTGGCACGTCTGGCGCTGAACCTGCAATCGATCGGGGTCGCGCATCAGGACGGTTTCCGCATCGAGACGCGCTGGACTCGGCCGAACGGCCTGCCGGCCGCGGTCAAGCAAAGCGGTGCGCGCGCGCATTTCGAAGCCAAGGAGTGGCGGATCGCCGAGCCGATCTGGACAACATTGCAGCTGGTCGAGCGGTTGAACGCCGCAACCGGCGAAAGCGAGCGGCAGGCAGCGCTTGCGGCGCTGCGCCAGGCGATCGGGGACGAGGATCGTTCTCTGATCAAGCCCGATGGCTTCATCGAACGGCTTCGGCTCAGCTACGCTGCGGGCTTCTCGCTTGATCTCAAGCCCTCGGCGCAAGGCTTCGATTTCGATCCGGTCCTCTTCAGCAAGGAGCGGATGCGCGAGACCGAGGACGGGGCGATCCTTGACGAGGCCGCTGATGGCCTGCTTCCTCCGGTGCTACAACAGCTGTTCGCCCGTCGATTTCGCCAGGGTGATGGGACACGGCGCGCCTATCTGCTTGATGGCGGATCGATCCTGTTTCTCGATCCGCTCTTGCAGCGGGCGCTTCGAGTTGTCCGCGACGCCCAGGGTGGGACCGCTGAACAGCGCCGACAATTCGCGCGCAGCCCGCAGCGTCGACTTGCCGAAGCACTCAGCGCCGAGGGTGCCGATGTCGCCGAGATCGGCACCCTGTTCGTCGAGACGCAGCAATTCTCCGAGCGCGTTTCGGGCATCGATATCTGGCGAAAGCCGGTGCTGCCCTGGATCAAGCCCAAGCCTAACAGCTGGCTACCCGAGGCTTTTGGCTTGCGCATCGGCGACCCGCCTGACGACCAGATGGTGGAGATCAAGCCGGAGGAGATTGCGCCCGCCGTCGAGGCCGTCGAGAATGCGCTTCGCGAGGAGCGGTCGACCTTCACCATCGGCGAGGCCGAGATACCCGCAACCGAGCAGACGCGCACCGCGCTGAACGATCTCGCCGCCATCGTGGAGGCAGCGCACGATGACGCTGCGAACGAGGGGCAGCCGCCGCCAGTCGCGACGCAGCGCTATTTCCTGCAGGTGCGCGACAATCTCGAAGACGTCGCCTATGCGCCCCTCGCGAAGGCGCCCGCGGCGCCCGCCGCCGCGCCGCCAGCACTTCCTCAAGCGCTCGTGACCACGCCCAAGCCGCATCAGGTCGATGGCTTCAACTGGCTGGTGGCATGCTGGCGGGCCGGGATGCCGGGCGCGCTGCTCGCCGACGACATGGGTCTGGGCAAGACTTTCCAGGCCCTCGCGTTCCTTGCCTGGCTACGCACAGAACAGCCATCGCCGAAACCCGTGTTGATCGTTGCGCCAACCGGCTTGCTCGCCAATTGGAAGCGCGAGATCGAACAGCATCTGGCGCCAGGCGCGCTGGGCCCGGTGGTCAGCGCCTATGGCGCCGGCCTCAATCGCTCGCGCGAGGAGATCGGCCGCGATATCGAGCTCGGCCGGGCGGCGATCGACGGCGATGCGTGGAGCCAGGCCGGCGTTGTGCTCACCACCTTCGAGACGATGCGGGACTATCATCTGAGTTTCGCCCGCCAGCCTTTCGCCGCGATCATCTATGACGAGGCGCAGAAGCTCAAGAATCCGGCCAGCCAGATGACCCGCGCGGGCAAGACGCTGAACGCGCGGTTCCAGCTGGCGATGACGGGAACGCCGGTCGAAAACCGGCTCCAGGATCTCTGGTCGGTGTTCGACGTAATCCATCCCGGGCTGCTCGGGTCGAGCAAGGCGTTCGAGAGCAGCTACCCCGCGTCCGATCCGGACAAGCTGCGCGAGCTGAATGTGGTGCTGACCGAAGCGAGCGACACTCGGCCCGCGCTGCTGCTGCGGCGGATGAAGGACGACTGCCTGCCGGGCCTGCCCGCCAAGCACATCCATCCGCTGCCGCTCGCGATGCCGCGCCCGCAGGCGGAAGCCTATGAACGGGTGATCCAACGCGCGATGGCGGCCCGCGGGACCGGCAAGCGCGGGCATATGCTGGAAATCCTGCACATGCTTCGCGGCGTGTCGCTGCACCCTTACGCCCCCGAAGATGCCACCGGCAGCTATTTCGAAGAGTCCGCGCGGCTGCAATCGACCTTCGAGATGCTCGACGCCATCAAGGTCAAGGGCGAGAAGGCGCTCATCTTCTGCGAAAGTCTGGCGATGCAGGCGCTGCTCGCCGCCGAAATCCGGCGCCGCTACGACCTGGGGCATGACGTGCTGCGCATCCATGGCGGCGTGACGGGCGATGCGCGGCAGGCGGCGGTCGAACAGTTTCAGCGTCGCCCAAGCGGGTTCGACGTGATGATCCTCTCACCCAAGGCGGGCGGCGTCGGGCTGACCCTGACCGCCGCAAATCATGTCATTCATCTCTCGCGCTGGTGGAACCCGGCAGTTGAGGATCAGGCGACCGATCGCGTATTCCGGATCGGGCAGGCGCGCGACGTCCATGTCTATCTGCCCCAATCGCTGCATCCGGACCCGGCGATCGGCCCGACAAGCTTCGACCTGAAGCTCGACGCGCTGATGACGCGCAAGCGGGAATTGAGCCGGGGGCTGCTCATCCCGGGCGAAGACGAGGCCGATACCAGCACGCTGTTCGAGGATGTGCTGGGCGGTCAGGACGAAACCGGCCCAGCCGCGGACTTGCCGCCATCGCCGGATGCAGAGGCGCAGGCGGATGAGCCTCCCCAGCCACCAACCGCTACGCCGGTCGCCGATACCGTGCCACCGAGGCGCCCGACGCTCAGCGTTGCGCTGCCCGAGCGATCGGCTCCGGCACCGTTGGCGGCGCCAAGCCGTTATGTGTTCGAGCCGAGCAAGCCACGCGATTTCGCGATCTTCCTGGCGCCGATTGCCGGCGACCATGTCATCGAGCTGCTGGTCAAGGACCCCTATGCCTGCGCCCGGTCGCACAACCGGCAGCATCTGATCGAATTCATGAAGCGGCTTGCCGGCGCGGCCCGCCGCATCGACGCAGTGACCTGCCATAGCCTGGACGCTGACAGCGTCGATAACCGGCAGGAAACGGACGCGGACCAGCGCAACGATCTTGAGCGGCGATGGCAGGCGAGCTTCGCGGGCGGGCCGAGCCTGCGCCATGTCCAGATCTCCAAGCGCATCAATCGCAATTTCCATGCGCGAGAGGTGACGGCTCGCCTCGCTTCCGGTCGCGTCATTCTGTGGGATCTGGACAATGGAATCGACGGTGTCATGCGTAGCGACCGGCGCTGTGTCGTCGCCTGCTTTCCACAATAGGTGACGTTCGTGATCAACCTTATCAAGCGCCTGCTAGGCTCTCAGCAGACGGCGCCGCGACGCGCGTCAACGCGGACGGACGAACCGATGCTGAGTTTCGGCGCGGCTGGCGACCGGTTCGTGCGAATCGCGTCGCTCGACTTCTTCGGACAATATCGGCGTTCCCCCGATGGCCGCTGGTTGCTCGCCTGGCGCGACGGCAATGACGCGGGCACGCATGGCGGACACCGCAGCAGCGGGCCGGGGCGCTTCTATCTGTTCGAGGGCGACCGGCTGGCGGCGCAGGGCCGGGCCGAACGTCCGAACGACGGACAAGTCGCCGACAACGGCAGTTTTGTCATCAACGACTGGCTGTTCGGTGACGGCCTCAAGGGGGTGTTCCGTGCCTATCGCGCGGATGGGACGCTCCTCGTGGAGCGTTCCTTCACGGCGAACCTGCTCAATAATGGCATCGCCGATGATGGCGGCATGGCGGTGTGCCAGACCTGCAACGCGCCGGGTCCCGACGGATCGCTGCTCGCGATCTTCGATCTCGCGTCGGGTCGAGAGGTTGCCGACTGGGTTCCGGAAAGTGGCTGGGCGCAGAGCTACGCTTTTCCAGAGGCGGGCAGAATCCGGCTCCGCTATCACGACGGCCAGGCCTACGACTATGCCATCGATGGCCAATTCCTCGACCGGGATCGCTGGATCGATGCACAGGCTCGCAGCGACAATGTGCATATCCTCCACAATCTGCTGCGCGGATCGGCACTCCCCCCGATGATGAGCGGCAAGATCATCGCATCCGTCAATGCGATCCTCGCCGAACCGGAGTTCGCCCCCGCCGAGCGCCCCCTGGCGCTCAAGGTACGTGGGCTTTGTCAGGAAGCGCTAGGCAATCTCGCCAGCGCGCTTTCAGATTATGAGGAAGCGATCGCGCTCGATCCAAAAATCGGGCTGAAGCGAAAGGCAGCGGAATTGCGCAGACGTCTCGCCTGAGCGTGCAAGCATCTCCGCTGCCGTGGCGCACAGGCGCGAGGCCCCGACCTGCGCTGTTCGATATTGGCCAGGGTAGTGCGCGACTTGCGGACTTCATGCCTGGCAATGGGAGGGAAAATGGCGCGGTTTCTCGATCACAAGCAGGTGCGCGACGCAGTCCAGACTGTTGTCGCGGGTGACGATGTCAGATGCGCCGTCGCGTTCTGGGGTGATGGCGCGCTCAAGGCACTATTCGGTTCCAAGAAGCGTGCTTCGAAGGCGCGGATCATCTGCGACCTCTCGATGGGCGGCACCAATCCGGAGGAACTGGTGCTGCTCGGGGCGCCCGATAATCCCGACCTCAAGCATCTCAGGGGATTGTGAGAACGGCGGAGCAATATTCGACCACGGTAGCGGCGGGATAGTCCTGCTGCGGGCGGCGTAAAAGTCGTCCACCTTGAAGCCTTTCTGCCGAGTCAGGGAGGTGTGGGGATCTACAGCGTGGAA
>NZ_SEOO01000066.1 GCF_004152865.1 Sphingobium cupriresistens
GGCGAGCGAACCGTCAGCGGGCTTTGGGGCCTGATAGGAAAGCTCGTCGATATCTTCCAGCCCGACGAATGCGCCAATTACTTCAAATCGTGCGGATATGAACCGGAATGAGTGGAAACCGCTCTAATCAGAATAGGCTTTGGCTGGTCCCAAGCGAAGCGGGCTGGATCAGAAATGCTTTCGCCTTCATCCAGCCCCACAAATCCGTTACGATCAATAGGCCAGCCCTGTCGCCTTGGTTAAAGGCCGACTTTTGCCCTTTTTCGACCCCTGTCAGAAAGAGATCGGCTCATGTGTTGGCCCTCCGAAAGACATTCTCACGAAGCGACCGCCCGGCCGTCTCAGGCATGAACCGAAGCGCGACGAGGCCCACGAGACAGGCGAGCATCATGTAGAAGGCCGGCATCAATTCATCGCCGGTTGCGCCGATCAGACTGCTACTGATAGCAGGGGCTGTCCCGCCAAATATCGAAGTCGACATATTATAGGCGATCGCAAAGCCCGCAAATCGAACCGGTGTGGGGAAAAGGGCCGGAAAAGTCGCAGAAATGGTCGCCAGTTGCGGGACATAGAGCAGTCCAAGCAACACGAACCCTAAAATCGCTCCGACAAGTCCCGTCGCCATCAGCATGTAGAGCGGAACCACCGCCAGTAGCAGGCCGACCAACGATAGCCGCCACATCGGGCGACGGCCGATCCGGTCTGACAGATGACCTGCAAAAGGCAAAAAGAGCATCATGAAAAGCATACCGATGATCGGCACGAGCAGCGCTTCATCGGAAGACAGGCCGATACGCCGCTGCAAATAGGTCGGCATATAGCTGAGCAGTGTATAGTTGACGACATTGAGCGCCACCACCAAGCCACTGACAACCATCATCGGTCGCCAGTGTTCGCGCACCAGTGTTTTGAGCGCTGGCGAACCGCTACCATCGGCGGCCTGTTCGCGAAAGACCGGCGTGTCCTCCATTTTCGAACGCAGATACATGCCGATCAGGCCCATGGGCGCGGCCACCAGAAACGGAATCCGCCAGCCCCAGTCATGCATCACCGCGTCGCCCAGCAGGAGTGAGAAGCCGAGCATCAGCACGGCACCGAACGAAAAGCCGGCCAGCGTTCCGAATTCCAGGAAGCTGCCATAGAAACCGCGCCGGTCGTCTGGCGCATATTCGGCCATAAATGTCGCTGCGCCGCCATATTCACCACCGGTCGAAAATCCCTGCACCATACGCAGCGCGATCAGCATCGCGGGCGCCCCCCAGCCTATCTGCGCATAGGAAGGAATCAGTCCGACCGCGAGGGTAGCCCCCGACATCAGCAAGATGGTGAGGGCCAAGACCGACTTGCGCCCCAACCGATCCCCCATCGGTCCCCAAAACAGCCCGCCCAGTGGTCGCACAATGAAGGAAATGGCGAAGGTCGCCAGTGCAAACAACACAGCGTCATCCACATTGCCGGGGAAAAGCGCTGCCGAGATATAGGTTACACCATAGGCATATATGCCATAGTCAAACCATTCGGTTGCATTGCCCAGCGCAGAAGCCGTGATGGCGCGCCGCAAAGTGGCCCTGTCGGCCATGGCTCTATCGGCTTCGGCCTCCGGGGCTGACAGGATTTTGGCGGAAGCGATCATGACAAATGTCCATCTGCGGTATTAGGGTCGAGCAGCGATGCCACCGGAGTGGTGCGCGGAACGATCTGAAAATCCTGTTGATCGGGCGCTGGAGGGGTGGCCATCTGGCGCCATAGACCGAAAACAACTGTGGCTCCGGCGCATAGGGCGATGAAGAAGAACATGCCGCCGCCGGGCGCAAGGCTCATCATTAACGCCGCGCCCAATGGACCGATCGCTGCGCCGACGGCATAGAGCAGCACCAACCGTCCGCTTGCCGCGATCCGCTCCGTCGTCAGCAGCCGATCGTTGCAATGGGCGACGCACAGGGGATAGAGGGCAAAGCTGAGGCCGCCGAACAGCGCGCCAAGCCCCAGCAATTGCGGCCCGCGCGACACCGGCATCGCCAACAACATGCACAAGGTGAGCGTCGCAGCGAAGCAACCCACGATTACGCGCCGTCGATCAAGACGGTCGGACAAGCGACCGAGCGGCCATTGCAGAGCCACCCCGCCCAGAATCACGACCATCATGAAGCTGGCGGTCGCGCCTAGATCCAGCCCCAGTCGCCGGACATGGACCGCAGCCATACCGTAGAAGGCGCCCAGCATCAGCCCCGTCGTCACAGCGCCAAAGGTGCCAAGGGGGGACGCGGCGTAGAGGGTGCGGATTGAGAAGGCCGGCGCCTCCATGGGCGTCGGCGCAGCGCTGCGGGTCAGACACAGCGGAATGATGGCCAAGGAAATGAGAAGGGAAGCCAACTGAAACGGCGCAGTCGGCTGCGCGCCGCTCGCCGCCAGCAGCAATTGTCCGACCGCCTGCCCCGAATAGAGCGCCACCATGTAGGCGGCCAGCACGCTGCCGCGCGTATGCGCTTCGGACCGGTCATTGAGCCAGCTTTCAAGACAGATGAACACGCCCGCCACACAGATGCCATCGACGAACCGGAGACAGGCCCAGAACAGCGGAAACCGAACCAGCGCATAGGCGAGCGTGCTGGCGGACAATAGGGATACGAAGGCGGCGAAGGCGCGGATATGCCCGACCTGGCGCACGATGCCGCCAGCGCGCAGGGCGCCGATCACCAGCCCCCCGAAATAGGCGGTGGCGACGGCGCCGATCGCCATGGTGCCCGCCCCTGCCCGTTCGAGCCGAAGGCTTATCAGCGTGGACAGGAAGCCGCTGCCCGCCATCAACATGAAGATGGCGAGCAGCAGGCTGCGAACAGGATGGATTGCGGCGAACATGGATGATGATGGAACGTGGTTCAGGCCGCGCGCCGATCCTCCGTGGCGTCAACTCCGCCCTCTATCAACGCGCGGTGAAGCGCGCGCACTGCGCGATCAAAATGGTTGATATCGACGATGAATTGCACATCGACGTTGCGAATCTGATGCTGCATCGCGATGATCGGCACATGTGCGGCCGCCAGAGCCTGAAACGCATCGGGCATAAGCCCTGGTCGTGATATATCGCTGCCGATGACCGACACGATCGCGATCGGTTGGGCCGATATGGCCGCATCGGGATAGCGCCCCTGAAGGTCGGCGATCACCCGCTTCACCGTCGCGGCATCGGCCGACAGATAATGGGTGATGGTGTTGGCGTTGGACGCCTTACTGACGATCCATGCGCCATGACGGGTCAGCGCCTCCAGAATGGCGGCGTCATAACCCTTAACTCCAACCATATCCTGCTCGAAAAACTGCAGCGCCTGCGCGTGGCGCACTCCCGTCACGATCTCAACGCGCGGCATGTCGGAGACGTAATCGCCGCAGATCAGCGTCCCGCCATCCTCCCTGTCGAAGGTGTTGCGCACACGCAGCGGAATGTCGGTCTGACGCAGCCCTCTGCCCGCGCCGGGGTGGATAGCCTCCATCCCAAGGTTCGCTAACTGGTCCGCCACATCGTAATTGGTGCGGCCGATCTTACGCGCCTTATCGGCGCCGACGAGGCGTGGATCAGCGCTCGACAGGTGAAACTCCTTGTGGATGATCGCCTCGGATGCGCCGGTCAAGACGGCGATGCGGGAAAATGTCATTTCAGAATAGCCGCGCGCATAGCGACGCACCATCCCTTCGCTGCACCCCGCATAGCCGGTGACGATCGGCAGGGTGTTACCAAGATCGATGGATGCGAAGGCCTGCACGATGCGATCGTCCAGTTCCCGCATGTCCTGCTGGTCCCACAAGGTGAGATCGACAAATTGGGCATTGACGCCGCGATCGCGCAGCAACAGCGCCGTCGAATGTGCGCTGTGCGCTTCGCCAAGACCCGCGAGCAACTCGCGCACCGTGACCAGCTGTTCCTTGACGCAGAACCGGCCATGGCTGCGCAGCCGCGCCAGATCATCGAGGCAGGCGGCGACGGCGTCTATGCGCATGTCGACAAAGGCGTTCGCCTCCGCCAGCCGGTCAGCCCGCACGAACATGGCCCTATTGCGATCCTGCATGGCGCCGCGCACCATTTCTATCGCCTCGCGCCAGCCATCGGCATCCTCATCGGCGACGAAGCGCGCATAAACGCCCGGCTCGCCGCTTTTCTTATGCTCCAGCAGCAGGTCGGTCATGCCGGCATAGGCCGACACCACGAAGATGCGATTATATAGGTCTGCATCCTTGCGCCCGCCGATCAGCACATTGTCGAATAATGTAGCGGTCGCGGCCATGGAGGTGCCGCCGATCTTTTCGACGCTATGAAAGTTGCTCATGCCAATGCTTCCTCCATCAGCGGCCCGCTGACCGGCGTGATGACATCCGGCTCGCCGCGCGCTGCTATGAAAGCGGGGCGCGGCCTGTCTACGCCGAAGGGCGCGATCAGCCGGTTCGACACCGCGTTATAGACCAGAAAAGCGTTGGCGCGCGGGAACGGCGTGATGTTGCCATTCGATCCGTGCATGATGTTGCAATCGAAGATCACGACCGATCCTGGCTTGCCTGTCGGCGCCACGATGCCGTGACGATGCGCCAGTTCCGCCAGGCTGTCCTCGTCGGGAACGCCATATTCCTGCTTTTTGAGCGACTGGCGATAATGGTCCTGCGGTGTTTCGCCCACGCAGGTCAGATATTGGCGATGCGATCCGGGAATCAGCATCAGCGGGCCATTATGCGGCGTGTTGTCCGCCAGCAGGACCGACATGGATAATGCCCGCATTCGCGGCATCCCGTCCTCGACATGCCATGTCTCGAAATCGCTGTGCCAATAGAATTCCTTGCCCTGGAATCCCGGTTTATAGTTGAGGCGCGACTGGTGTATGTAAACATCGTCGTCCAGCAGGAAGCGGGCGACCCCGGCTAGTCGCCGGTCGGCTGCCAGGCGCGCGATCACGCGGCTCTGGGCATGAATACGGAAGATGGACCGGACTTCCTTACTGCCTGGCTCGGCGATCACCGTTTCGGCTTCCAACGCATCGGGATCGCCCAGCAGCTTGCCTGCCTCGTTCTGTAGGAACATGACTTCATTGTCGGAAAACATGTCTTCCAGCACCAAATAGCCGTCACGCTCGAAGCGTTCCGCCTGTTCGCGCGTGATAGGCGAGTCCTGATGCCAATCGCTATGGACTACGGGATCAAGGCGCGGTAAAAATTCCGCCACGCTATCGTGGCGGGATGGGTAGAGGTCTTTCATGGGACTCCCCCTTTTCAGGTGATAGATGGTTTAATGCGATTTCTAATCAGATGGATTCATCTGAGGCCTGGGCAATCGCATAACATCAGTCGGCCAGCGCGTGTTCGCGCGGCGCACTTGTGTCGGCGGGATAGGCGCCCGTCTCATCATGTACTTCCTTGCCGGTCACCGGCGGGTTGAAGGTGCAGACGCACAGGATGTCGGTTTCCGGCCGCACGATATGCTGGTCATGAGCGTTAAGCGCGTACATGACGCCGGGCGCCAAACGATGCGTGACACCGCTGCCCAGATCCTCAATCGTGCCCTTGCCCTTAAGCACCAGCACCGCTTCCAGATGGTTCTGATAATGCATGTGCAGTTCCTTGCCAGCGTACATGGTGGTGACGTGGAAGGAGAAGCCCATATTGTCGTCCTTGAGCAACAGGCGGGCGCTCTCCCAGCCTTCGGACTTCACGTTGCGGTCGGACTTGCGGATATCCTGAAGTTTGCGAACGATCATTTGTCGTATCTCCTTTATTCTGCGGCGACGCCATAGGTGACGGCCAAGGCCGAGCGGACGCTTTGCTCAAGAATGTCGAGGCCGGCCGACAGGACCGAATCGTCGATCACGAGGGGTGCCAACACCTTGACGATTTCGTCATGCGCGCCGCTGGTTTCGATGATGAGTCCCTGCGCAAAGCAAGCGGCGGTGATGGTTTGCGCGATCTCGCCCGATCCGACATCAATACCGCGCATCATGCCGCGCCCACGAATGGACAGGCCATGTTCAGTCGCCATCGCTGCGAGCCGGCGCTCCAGCAACGCGCCGCGACGGGCGATATCCTGCTGAAAATTGCCGTCGCTCCAGAAATGCCGGAGCGTCGCAGTCGCAGTGACGAAGGCGTGGTTGTTGCCGCGAAAGGTGCCGTTATGCTCGCCGGGCGACCATTGGTCGAGCTCGGGGCGGAACAGGGTCAGCGCAAAGGGCAGGCCCATGCCCGACAGCGATTTGGCCATGGTGACGATATCGGGCGTAAAACCCATGCCTTCGAAGCTGAAGAAATTGCCGGTGCGACCGCAGCCCGCCTGAATATCATCGACGATCATCAACGCGCCGTGGCGCTTTGCGATGTCGGCGATCTGGCGTAGCCATCGGGGCGATGCGGCATTGAGACCACCTTCGCCCTGCACCGTCTCCACCAGAATGGCCGCCGGCGCGTCGAGGCCGCTCGACGGGTCCGAAAGGCGACGCTCCAACTGTTCGGCGGTGTCCACGCCGGGACCATGATAGCCATCATAGGGTTCATGGCTGACATGGTTCAAAGGCACGCCGGCGCCACCGCGTTTGGCGGCGTTGCCGGTGCAGGCCAGCGCGCCCAGCGTCATCCCATGAAAGCCGTTGGTGAAGGCGATCACCAGTTCGCGCCCCGTGATCTTGCGCGCCAGCTTGATCGCAGCCTCGACAGCATTGGTGCCGGTCGGTCCGGTGAACATGGCGCGATAGTCGAGGTCGCGGGGCGTAAGGATCACATCCTCCAGCGCGGCGAGGAAGTCCGCCTTGGCGTCGGTATGGAGATCAAGCCCATGGGTGATGCCATCGTTGACGATATAATCGACCAATGCGTTTTTCAGGACCGGATGATTATGGCCATAATTGAGGGTGGAACAGCCCGACAGGAAGTCGAGATAACGACCGCCCTGATTGTCATGCATCCACACGCCTTGCGCCTGGTTGAACTGGCGCGGCATGGCGCGCGCATAACTGCGCACGGCGGACTCGCGCCGTTCATAGATGGCGGTGTCGGGGATGGAGGCGGTCGCCTTGGGATAGATGTCGATGGTCATAGTGGTTGATCCCTCTTAGGAATGGGCCGGCGTCGGCAGCGGGCCGATGCATGTCTGCCACTCGGTGGCGTGAGCGCCGGCAAAATGGCGATTGCGCTCAAAGCGTGCGCTCTTGTCGATGGACGCGCCCCATCGCCGGGCCAACCCTTCGAACAGGCCCCAGGATGCGTGATTATCTTGTGTTATGGTCGTCGTCAGATGGGTGACGCCGGCCTGTTGTGGTCGCGCCAGCAAAGCTTCGATCATACGACCGGCAAGGCGCTGGCCCCGCGCGGCGGATGACACCGCCACTTGCCAGACGAAGAATTTGTCGGACGCAGCGGGTGGGCGATAACCCGACACCCAGCCCACCATTTCGCCGCCTCGCTCAGCGACGATGCAGCTATCGGCGAAGTCCGTGCATTGTAGCAGATTGCAATAGGCCGAATTGGTATCGAGCGGCGGGCAAGCCGCGATCAGTCCGCTGATGGCCGGCCCGTCGGTCGGGCGGGGCTTTCGAAGGTCAATGTCCTGCCCCTTGTTCTCTTGCGAACACGCAGAAGCCCGTGGCGGCTCGGCGGCCGCTGTAGCTTGGGAATCAAAGATTGTTTATCTCCCGAATTATATTTTGCTCAGGATGGCTGATGCATCCCGGCGAGATGGGCCGCTATATGCCCGGATGCCTCGAAAATTTCAACCCGGCCTACGAAATTATATTTCATTGTATGAAGGATTATGGCCGATGTCCTGAGACGGTTGGTTCCAAAGCCGCTTTCCAGCTATGGCGAAAAGCTATGGACTCTGAAATTTCCTCCCTCACTCTTCGGGCGTTACGACGCGTTCTGCGGGCCACCGAAATCGGTAGCCGTCAACTCGCCGCCACAACCGGGCTGACGCCTTCTCAAATGCTGGTATTGCGTGAGATCGACGTGCGTGGATTGACGACGCCATCGACTATCGCTCACGCTATGCAGTTCAGCCAGGCGACGATTACGGCAATCGTCGATCGCCTTGTCGCCCTGGGCTTCGTACAGCGCCAGCGCAGCGAAACGGACAAACGCCAATTTCGCCTCAGCCTGCTGCCAGAGGGGGTCAGGGCGCTGGCCGAGGCGCCGGACCCGCTTCAAAAGCGCTTTACCGATCGGTTCGATGCGCTGCCTGCATGGGAACGGGCGATGATTTTGGCTGCGACGGAACGGCTGGCCATGTTGATGGACGCGCAAAGTATCGATGCCGCGCCACTGCTCGATGGTGGTCGCATTGATCGCATCGAGCCGGATTGATATTTGGCGATGCGCCGGGTTGCGCAGGCGCATCGGGCTTGGCATAGCGCCCGTCGGGTGTTCGCCATGATGCAGGCGGGCAGGTTTGTGTCGTTGGTCGGGCCGCCAGCGTGCGACGTCCCTTGCCCGGAGTTTCCCTGATGGCCTTATCGCGCGCCAAGCCACTCAGCGCCCTGCGTCAGTTTCTCGAAGGTCAGGCCTCCGCCGGACTGGTGCTAATGGGTGCCGCCGTCATCGCCATGGTCGTCGCCAATTCGCCTGCGGCAGCGGATTACGAGCATGTGCTTCACAGCATGGTCGGACCGCTATCCTTTCATCATTGGGTGAATGATGGCCTTATGGCCATCTTCTTTCTGCTCGTCGGGCTGGAGATCAAGCGCGAAATCATGGACGGCCAGCTTTCTTCCTGGCCGCGCCGGATCTTGCCGGGCATCGCCGCGGCGGGGGGCATGGCCGTGCCAGCGCTTGTCTATCTTGCTTTCAACAGTGGCGCTACAGCCCGCGGCTGGGCGATCCCTGCCGCAACGGACATTGCCTTTGCGCTTGGCGTCATCGCGCTTCTGGGCAACCGCGTCCCCATATCTCTGCGAGTCTTCCTCACAGCGCTCGCGATCATTGACGATCTGGGCGCTGTCGTGATCATCGCCTTTTTCTATACGGCGCAAATCTCTTTGTTCGATCTTGGCGCGGCGGCGGTTATCACCTTGCTTCTGTTTGCGCTCAACCGGAGCGGCGTGCGCCGCCTTGCGCCCTATCTGCTCATTGGAGCCGTGCTGTGGATTTTCGTGCTGCGGTCGGGCATCCATGCCACTCTGGCGGGCGTGATACTGGCCTTTGCCATTCCGCTGCAAGGAACCCCAGGCAAGCCGGACGCCGATGAGCATAGTCCGCTCCATCGTCTCGAACATTGGCTGCATTTGCCTGTCGGATTCCTGATTGTGCCGATATTCGGCCTGGCCAATGCCGGCGTTCCGATATTGGGCCTCCAGCCAGAAGCTTTCACCGCGCCGGTCACGATCGGCGTGGGACTTGGGTTGTTGGTCGGAAAAGTCATCGGGGTGTTCGGCACGTCCATGATTGCGATTCGATTGGGAATCGCCGACATGCCCGCCCATGCCAGCCGCCTGCAACTCGCGGGTACCGCGCTGCTCTGTGGCATCGGCTTTACGATGAGCCTGTTCATTACGCTTCTCGCCTTTTCAAACGATCTGCTTCTTCAGGCAGAGGCCAAGATCGGCATTGTCGCAGGATCTCTGCTGGCGGGCTTGCTGGGCTATGCTTTGTTGAGGGTGGCGAAAGGCGAGAGATCGGAGGGTGCTGACGACAACCAATCGATCGTTTAAGCCCAACCAAACACACAGCCTTCAATCGGAGGCGTGATCCATTTTTACGCCAATCCCGGCACCTTCTACACCGCGCTCGGCAATATCGATTTCCGCGTCATGGACGGCAACCCCGCCGCCACGGCGATCCGTTTCCATTCCGCCCAGCATAGCTTCGTCAGCCCTGTCGATTTCCACATCGGATCCCCGCCAGCGACATCGCCGTCATTCCGGCGACGCCCACCGCTACCCATGATGGCGCGGCCACTGTGCTATCGATCAACTGGTGGAATAATGGCGAGTTCAAGGATCAGATCGACCCCGCCACCTATCAGTTCACCACCCTCGTCGAGATGTTCGCCCGCGATATGGCACGGCGCGACGCGCGGGATTATGTGCCATCCGACGGCAGCGTGGTCCTGCCCGCCTGGCGGGTTCTCGCGCAAGGGCCGGCGGACCATCGCGGCCTGCGCTTCTCGGACTCGCTCGACAGCTATGGCTTCATTCAGGGGCGGCCAGGCGAGCGTGTCTATGTCGCCAACGGCCAGGTCTTCGTCTACGCTGCCACTGGCAAGGAAATCGGCCGCATCGATGTGCCCGAACGTCCCTTGCAGATACCGTTCGGCGGGCCGGATCGACGCACCCTCTTCATCCTGTCTCATCATGGCGTGTATGTCGTGAAGTTGGATATGGAAGGCGCGGCAGATAATCGGTTCGTCCTGGCCTGCCCCACGCCTCGCGTGCCTCATGGGGCTGCGCTGTCTTTACCACTTTTCGCGACGAGCGGATTGATCGTCTGGATGGTGCCGTCTGGATTATAGCGCAACTCCGTCACTTTGACATTGCGAAGGCGGGTCTGCCCTGACAGCTGCGTATCGGCATAGAATAGCCACCAGCGGCCATTCCATTCGACGATTGAATGATGCGTCGTCCATCCTTCGACCGGCTCCAGGATGCGCCCCTTGTATGTGAACGGGCCATAGGGTGAATCGCCGATCGCATAGGCCAGATAATGGGTGTCGCCAGTCGAGTAGCTGAAATAATATTTACCCATATATTTATGCATCCAGGACGCCTCGAAGAAGCGGCGATCATGATCGCCGCCCAGCAACGGCTTGCCCTTCTCGTCCATGATCTGCACCGCTTTGGGCGTTTCGGTGAATTCCAGCATGTCGCCTGTCAGTTTGGCGACACGCGGCGCCAGTGCGAGCTTGTCGTCCTGGCCCAAATCGGTCTTCGACTATAGCGCGACGATCTGGATGAGAGGCGGGCGTCAATCAGGATGAGAACAGATTGTCGCGACTGTTCCTGTTTGGCTGTGTTGATTGACGCTGGCAAGAGCTATTGGGCGGGTTGATTGTCGCGGA
>NZ_SEOO01000067.1 GCF_004152865.1 Sphingobium cupriresistens
CATATCGGCGCCCGTAGGGCGGCACCACATAAAAGGGGCAGGAAAGCCTGCGAATAGCATCTGCTGGCATCGTACCGGATTTGTTCGCCCTTAGCGTGCAGATACGTCACTTTCGTGTAGTCACCCCTGGAAGGCCTCAATATTCACATTCTGGAGTGGGTCGCCCGGCGGCGCTTCGCCCCGCGCGATTACGATAATCTCGTCCGGCGATGCTTCAGACGTATTTCCAGGCTCCGCCGGCACATCGATCGATTGTCCCGCTTCCACCGGCCTTTCGCCGATCATGATAGGGGGCTGCACTTCGCCCTGTGAATCCACAATCATCGGACATGGTTCGGCAGAAGCTGCCTGAGCTTGCGCTGTCCGGACCAATGGCTCATTCTGGTGAACAACGCCTATTTCTTCGGGCTGCGTTCCGATCAGAAGGAAAGCGGCAGCACTGGTTACGACGCTCATTTTGCGGTTATCTCCGATATATCGAACATCTTTGGCGTCCAATCTTCTGCCAACGTCTTTAGGCTGGATACGCCCTGGTCAGCGGGAAATCAGTAGCGGAACCCGCGCGCTCGACAGCAGCGATCGAGTGACACCGCCGAAGAGTATCTCGGTGGTGCGCGGGTGGCTGTAAGCCCCGATCACGAGCAGGTTTGCGTCGCGTTCCGCCGCCTGGTCGAGGATCACATCCGCCACCGGTGCGCCCTCGGACGTGATGTTGGCGATCTCGACACGTGCGCCGTGTCTGGACAAATGTTCAAGGAGATTGGCACCAGGCTCTGTTCCAAAACGTTCGGGGTTCCGGCCGCTGTCGATGGTGAGTATCGTCACGTTGGACGCGGAATTGATGAACGGAATTGCGTCGTTCACCGCCCGCCGCGCTTCTCGGCTGCGATTCCATGCGATCAGCACATTTTCGCCGATCGTCTCACCGCCCCATCCCGCAGGGATCATCAGCACGGGAATTCCGGTGGCCAGCAACAGTCGCTCGGCCGACCAGCCTGACGGGAGGTCTGCCGGTTTGGGATGCGCCGCGACGATGAGATCGCAGTGCAGCGCCCGCAACATGCTTTCGTCGCGCAGGTCATCGCGCCACACGATCCGGAATTCGGAGCCGATGCCATATTCGCGGGCCAGCTCTCCAAAATGGCGGGCGGCGGCAATAATTTTCTGTTCGTCGGCAAGCCGTTGCCGCGTCAGCACGTCTCGAATCGCCGCAGTGCCCCTTGCATAGGTTTCGGTGGGATGCGCGTTTTCGTGGGACACGCCATAGACGCCCACCAGATGCGCATTATGACGTTGCGCGATCGCAGCCGCACGGCGACCTATGTGCTCGCCCTCAGGCGTGGCGTCGAGGAAAACGGCGATATCTCTCCAGATAGGCAACAAGGGTTACGATCCTCCAGTTTACGGTTGTCCTCTATCAGATCAGCGGCGTCCTGGCCGAACTGCAGACCAAGACACCGAAAGGCTTCAAGACGGGGATTTGAGAGAGGTTGAAGGTTTGCTTGCGCGGTCCATCGGCAAAAACGCCGATAAGTCGCCTGATCCAGGTTGATCCAGAGGGCAGAGGTCCATAACCGGCAGCCGCATCATGCATGCCGATCCAAATCGCGCGACGCTCCAACAGGGAGAGTGAAATCCCGCGGTCGGCTAGCCCGCCTGCGGGGCCATCGACTGACGGGCTAGCAGACAGGAGGTAGGCCTCACAGGAACCTTCGCCTGCCAAGGACAATGGCTGCAAGAACAATCGGCGAGCAGATTCATCCTGAGCACGCGACGCATTCGGAAGCTGGCCGAAGGCTCCTTCCACTTCACACCCTCCCTCATTTCTCGTTGGAATGAGCCCTCACTCCAACATCGAACGAGTAAACCTGCCAGGAAAGGCAGTCAAGACAGCCCATCGCCCCATCTCTCATTTCAGTCAGCCGTCGGCACGCAATACTCGAGGATGTGAAGTGATATGCAGCCGTTCCTGGTACCCTCCTTCTGAAGCGGTGCGTGCAGCATCCGGCTACCATTGCGTGAAGCGGAGGTTGTGTTGGCGCAGGGCGCCATGACCGCGGAGGCGCGTCGGCGGATCGCGACGGTCGTACCCGGCGGCCTGAGTTAATGGGCAGGCCAAATGCGTTTGCTAAAGCAACTATTGCTGATTGAATAAATCGCCGAGAGTGCTAATGCTCGCGCCATGTCAGTAACCTCTGGTAGCCCCGCTGCGACCGCGCTGTTCGCACTCACCGACACTCTGCAGCCGATCAGGCGCTCCTGGGTGCAGGCGGTCATGACGGTCCTTGCGGAGTTCGGCCTGCCCAGTTCGCTTACCGCCGCCGTCATCCTGGCTTCGCGCAGCGGCGACGCGGGAATCAGGCAAAATGTCCTCGCCGAGGAAGTGGGCGTTAATCCCGGCGCAATGGTGCGGATTCTCGACCAGGCGGAAGCGGCAGGCCTGCTTGAGCGACGTGCGTCGGCCGAGGATCGGCGCGTTAATACCGTTCACATTCTTCCCAAGGGGCAGTGTCTTGCTGAAAAGATGGAAGCGGCTGTCGCAGATCTGCGCGAGGCGCTTCTCGGCGATCTGCCGGTCGAGGACATAGAGACCGCGACGCGCGTCCTGCGACTGTTCGAGGGACGGATCGGCGCGTTCCTGCAGGCGGAGCGCGTCAACCGGTGAAAGTCACGTCCGATCAGATACTGTTCTCGGTCAAGCTGTTCATCGCGGCGATGCTGGCCTTCGCGGTAGCGGTCCGGATCGGGCTCCCGCAGCCCTATTGGGCGCTTGTCACCTGCTGCGTGCTGATGAACCCGGCCACAGGCGCGATCCGCTCCAAGGCGGTCTATCGCGTCGCCGGCACCCTGGGCGCCGGCATCGTGACACTCGGCATGGTGGCCATTTTCGCCAGCGTCCCGCTCCTACTGATCATCTCGTCGGGTATCGTTGCGACGATCGCCTTTGGCGTATCATTCCTCGATCGGACCCCGCGGGCTTATGGGTTCCAGCTCTTCGCGGTGACTCTGATGCTGGTCGCCGTTGCCGGCGTGGACCATCCCGAGACGATGTTCGACACCGTTGTCGCACGCGTTACCGAGATCAGTCTCGGCGTGCTCGCGACCACATTTGTCGACAGCGTCATTGCTCCTCGATCACTTGGCGGCTTGATACGCTCAAACCTGCGCCGCTGGCTGCCCGACATGGAACGCTGGGCGAATGATGTACTAGATGGCCGCGAAACGGGTGCACAGGAAGAACATGACCGTTTGAAGATTCTTTCGGACGTCACCGCCCTGTCGCAGATGGTGGCCTGGTTGCGCTACGATCCGACCGTCGACCGCGGCGAACTGCGCCACGTCCTCGCCATTCAACAGCGTTTGCTGAGCATGGTGCCGCTCCTTTCCGCGATCGCCGCTCGCATAGCGGGACTGACTCAGGCGGACCGCGCCGCGCTTGCACCATATCTTGCCGAGGCGCGCGATACTTTCCGAACCGGAGCAATGCCTTCCGCGCGCCCGGCCGATGACGTGCGCAGCCTTCCGCTCGAGGTCGGACGTGAACGACCCTGGCAGCAGCTGGTCCATGATGACCTCGCCGACATGCTCATGGATCTCTTAACGCTCTGGAGCGAGATCTGCCGAATCGACAGGGCGCTTGAGGGCAGGGCCGTGCTCGATCGGGAGCTTGCGGGCCAGGTTCGGCGGACGGCAGCATTCCCCCTGGCGTCCGATGTCGATCATGCAGCGCGCTCAGCCGCCGGCATTTTCGTAGCCTATATTCTGCTCTGCGGCCTGTGGCTGGCCACCGGATGGCACCAGGGGCCTAATGCGGTGCTGATGGGAACCGTCGCGGTGGCCTTCTTCGGAGGGGGCGATGAACCGGGCAAGGCCATAGCCGCGTTCGGCCGCTTTGCGGTCCTTTCACTCTTCCTTGCCGCCATTCTCGCCTATGGACTGCTTCCCCTGGCCAACGATTTTCCGACATTCCTGATCGTCATGGGCCTGTTCATGCTTCCGATCGGCATGTGGGCGGCGGCAAACCCAATGGGCGTTCTCGTCCTTGCCTTCGGACTCAGCAACATCAACCTGCAAGGTCACTATATGCCGTACGATTTTGCCTTCTTCCTTGAGGTCGGTTTCGCAAGCCTGATCGGCATGTATGTCGCCTTCCTGGGCGCGAGCCTGTTCCGCCAATGGGGCGTCTCGCATCAGGTCCATCGTTTCCTGTGCCGGGAAGCACTGGAGATTGCCCGACTCAGCCATTCGGCAACCCGGCGCGCGCGCGACCTTTATATCCAGCGGGCTCTCGATCGCATTGCCGGGATGACCATGCGGCTTGCCGCAAGCGGCCAGGTGGAACGCAGCGCTGCCTTGCTCGCGCGCTTGCGCGTCGGCGTTAATATTGCCGACCTGCGGATCATCGGGACCATGCTTGATCCCGCGGCGCGGGATGCAACCGTGCGGGTGCTCGAGCAGTTTCGCAGGGAGTTCGATGCAGCGCAGCCATCACCCCGACTGCTTGCCCTGGTCGACGAGGCGCTCAACCAGCTGTGGCCCAGGCGAGACAGCCAGAAAAGCAGTCCGGTGACCCGGGCGATCCGTTCGCTTGCCGGGCTGCGCATTGCGCTGTTCGAGCGCGCACCGGCATGGATCCCCGCGTCGTGATCGGCGAGATCAACCTCGCCGGCGTGTTCTTCTCGCCGTTGCTGTTCTGCATGGCCGTCGCTTTCGTGCTCCGGATCCTGCTGTCTCGCCTCCTTGAGACCGTCGGTTTCTATCGGGCCATATGGCAGCGTCCGCTCTTCGATACCGCCCTCTTCCTCATCCTCATCGGCGCGGCCTTCCTCGCGCTGCGTGGGCTCACCCATAGTTGAAAATCGATGATAGCATTAAACCGCGCCACGCTACTCCGCCTTCTCAAGCCGGTACTGACCATCCTCGCCGCCGCCCTTGCCGCGCTCGTGCTCTGGCATCTCTACACCTACTATACCTATGCGCCGCAGACCCGGGACGGAAAGATACGCGCCGACGTAGTGCCGCTGGCGGCCGATGTGTCCGGCCGGGTTGAGGAGGTGCATGTCAGGGACAATCAGGTGGTCCGCAAAGGCGAGTTGCTCTTCACCATCGATCGTGTGCGTCTTCGCAATGCCCTGGCCCAAGCGGAGGCGGCCGTCGCGGTGACGCGTGCGACGCTCGATGCGGCCGAGCGGGAGAACAGACGCTATCGGCAGCTCGGGGATATCGTGTCAGGCCAGAAGCGCGACGAACGACGTTCGCAGGCCGAAGAAGCGCGCGCGCGTTATACGCAGGCGCTCGCCGACCGCGACCTCGCGCGTATCAATCTCGAACGATCCGCCGTCCGCGCGCCCGTCAACGGTATCGTCACCAATTTCTCGCTGCGCCCTGGCGCTTATGCAACCGCCGGCCAGCCGGTGATGGCGCTGGTCGACTCCGACAGCTATTATGTCGCGGGCTATTTCGAGGAGACCAAGCTCTCCCACATCCATCCGGGCGCACCTGTCACGATTCGCGTGATGGGCGAGGACCAGCCCCTCTCGGGGCATGTCGAGGGCCGCTCCGCCGGTATAGACGACCGCGAGCGGACCACGGCTGCGGGGAGCCTTCTCGCCAATGTCAACCCCACCTTCAGTTGGGTCCGCCTCGCCCAGCGTGTCCCCGTTCGCATTGCGATCGACAAGGTTCCGACAGGGATCGATCTTATCGCCGGGCGCACGGTCACCGTGACGGTCGAGGGCGCGGAGGATGCCCTGTCGATAGGAGGGGGCAGCCGGTCGTGAGAGCGATCCGGTTTCACGCGCTGACCGTGCTTGTATCGGCCAGCCTCGTTGCCGGCTGTACAGCGGTCGGACCCGAATACAGAGCGCCCGCCCTTCCCGCTCATGTCGGAGAGACACCCACCGGCTTCAAGGAAGGGCGCTCCCCAGCCTATTCGCCCGCCCCCCTGCCGGCGCACTGGTGGCAACTCTATGCCGATCCGCAGCTTGATGAACTGGTCGAGGAGGCGCTCAAGGTCAATACCGATCTTCGGGTCGCCGCCGCCAACCTTGAGCGGATGCGCGCCGTGGTGAACGAGGCGCGGGCGCGAGCGGGTGTGGAGACCTCGCTGGACGGGGTGCTGCGCGACAATCAAGGTGAGAACAGCGCGACAATCTAGATGAGAATGGCGGGGGTGTGTCTGTCGGGACGAGGGGCGAAGCCCCGAGGAGCGACAGACACACCCCCGCAAGCGTCTTTTCTTTTGGAATGGCGCTTTTGGTGATCGTGACCTGCCAGGTGGCGCCTCCTTTGGAAGGGGAGATGCGGTGCCCGGGAGACATATCAACGATCATCAGGTGAGATTATATATGAAGATGAGACAGACAGTGTCGCCGCGCTCGGCGGCGGCGTGCGCGGCGTTCAGCACGGCAACGGCGTATCGGCTGGAGCGGGATGCGCAGTTGCCCTCGCAGAAGAAAGAGCCGCGCGGTCGCCGGCGCCCCGATCCGCTGGCGGATATCTTCGATAGCGAAGTTGTACCGCTGCTGGAGGCGGCGCCGGGACTCCGGGCCGTGACGGTGTTCGAAGAAATGCAGCGTCGTCATCCTGAGCTTCCCGATGGGGTGCGGCGGACGATGGAGCGTCGGGTTCGAAGCTGGCGGGCGCTGCAAGGCCCGGATCGCGACGTGATCTTCCGCCAGGTGCACGAGCCGGGTCGGATGGGGCTGTCGGATTTTACCGACATGGCCGATCTGGGCGTACACATCGCCGGGGTCGGGCTCGATCACCGGCTGTACCACTTCCGGCTCGCCTGTTCTGGCTTCGAGCATGCCCATGTGATCCTGGGCGGCGAGAGTTATGTCGCGTTGGCGGAGGGGCTGCAGAATGCCCTGTGGGCGCTGGGCGGCGCGCCGCGCGAGCATCGCAGCGACAGTCTGTCGGCGGCGTTCCGGAATCTGGATGCATCGGCGCGCGAGGATCTGACGCATAGATATGACGCACTTTGTCGCCATTACCGGATGGAGCCGACCCGCAATAACCGCGGTGTTGCGCATGAAAATGGTGCGATCGAGAGCGCGCACGGGCATCTGAAGGCGGCGGTGCGCGACGCGCTGTTGATGCGCGGATCGGCCGACTTCGACGACCTTGCGGAATATCGCTGCTTCGTCGACGAGATCGTCGCGCGCAAGAATGCGCGGTGCGCGAAGCGGATCGACGCCGAACGGGCGGCGCTTCAGTCGCTACCGAGCATGCGCACCAGCGATTATGAAGAGGTGCTTGTCATGGTGACCTCCTCGGGCGGGTTCACGCTGCGCAAGGTGTTCTACACCGTGCCGTCGCGGCTGATCGGCCATCGACTGCGAGTGCGACTTTACGACGATCGGCTTGAGCTGTTCCTCGGCGGCACACCGCTCTTTACGCTTCCGCGCGGCCGCGCCGAGCGCAGCGGCAAACATGGCCATGTCGTCGATTATCGCCATGTCATCCATGCGCTTCGGCGCAAACCGATGGCGCTGCTGAATCTTGTCTATCGCCACCAGCTCTTCCCGCGCGAGGCCTACCGGCGCATGTTCGATCGGCTGCTGGAGCGGCTCGCCGAACGGGTCGCGTGCCGGACAATGGTCGAGCTTCTTAGCCTCGCGCATGAGCGGGCCTGCGAGGCCGAACTCGCCGCTGTGTTGGAAACCCTGCTAGCGACGCCGCAGGGTATGCCGGACATGGCAATGCTTAGGGCGCGGTTCGCGCCCGACCCCGCGGCGCTGCCCGAGGTCATCGTCGAGCTCGTCCCGCTGAGCGCCTATGAAGCGCTCCTGGCTCCTCGCGCGGAGGAAATGGCATGAACCAGGGTATTGATGTCACAAAGCTCACGCTGATGCTCAACGAGCTGCGACTGCCGACAATCAAACAGCTCTGGCCGACGTTCGCCGAGCGTTCCGACAAGGAGGGCTGGCCGGCGGCGCGGTTCCTCAGCGCGATCACCGAGCATGAGATCGCCGAACGCGGTCGCCGCCGCATGGAGCGGCATCTGGCGGAGGCGAAACTGCTGCCGGGAAAAACGCTCGATACGTTCGACTTCGACGCGGTTCCGATGATATCGAAGGCGCAGGTGATGGCGATCTGTGCCGGAGACAGCTGGCTCGAAAATGGCGCAAACCTGATCCTGTTCGGCCCGCCCGGCGGAGGAAAATCGCATCTGTCGTCGGGCATCGGGCTCGCGCTGATCGAAAAGGGTTGGCGGGTGCTGTTCGTCCGCACCTCCGACCTCGTCCAGAAACTACAGGTCGCGCGCCGCGAGCTCGCGCTCGAGAACGCGATCAATCGGCTTGATCGCTTCGACCTTCTGATCCTCGACGACCTTGCCTATGTCGCCAAGGATCAGGCTGAAACCTCGGTTCTGTTCGAGCTGATCAGCGCGCGATACGAGCGGCGTTCGCTGATGATAACCGCCAACCAGCCGTTCGGCGAATGGAACCGGGTCTTCCCCGATCCCGCAATGACGCTGGCCGCCGTCGACCGCCTCGTGCACCACGCCACCATCTTCGAGATGAATGTCGAAAGCTATCGGCGGCGCACGGCTATCGAGCGAAAACAGCAGGGGGCAGGTCGCCCCGCCAAGGTCGCCACAGCCAAAAATACCGATGTGTCGCTCCCCGACAATCAACCTGAGACATAGGTCTTGCCAGCGGCAATCAAACACACCAAAACGACCTCGTCGCGATCAGCGCTTCTCATCCTGATCGTCGCTAACTTCTCATCCAGATCGTCGCGCTACACTCGGCGTTACCCGGCAGACCCTCTACCGACACGTCACCCCCAAGGGCGAGATCAGACCCGATGGCGAGAAGCTGCTGCAACGCAAGGGGCGAACGGGATGAATAATCATAGCATTATGCATCGGATCGCTTTGCTCTGCTGCCTCATCGCATCTGCTGGCTGCAATGGTTCGTCAAAAAACGGGCGACGAAACGGCACAGGCCGGTTCCACCGATCATGCCGAACATCCAAGCGTAATGGGATTGGTGTTCAATTTGAGGCCGGGCGAAGTGGAAACCTACGTCTCCGATTTTCCACGTTTCCTCAGGGTCAGGCCGAACGAGAACTATGATCTGCTGCTGGATGAGAGCATCCTGATCGATCCTTCCAGCATGTCGGTAGCCGTGCCGCGCGGGCGCGGCACGGCGCGCAAGCTCGGCGAGAGGACCGTCTTATGTTCACCGGAATCGACACCCGGACCTGACCGGCTTTTCTATCAATGTGCGACCAAGTTGCCGTTCAGGGGTCGTCAAGTCATTCTGGTGTGGCGCGATCGGCCCCGATTGGCGACCGAGGTGAAGACTGCGGCGGAGGCTGCCAGCACTTTTCTTGCCGCTCGCTTGATCGAGGATCGGCCCGGCGAAGCCAGCTTGAACGGCGTCAAAATGAGGGGCTACAAAGCGTCCGCCGAACCCGATCGCGACCCTCCGCTGCCGGGAACCTGGTCTCCATCGCGCCTTGCGTGTCCGGCTGATCCGTGGACGTTCATCGGCTATGACCCTGTGCGTCTGGAAAGAACCGGAGAAAGCTGCACGGCCAAGGCGGTGGCAAGCGGCATTGATGGTGCGCTGAACTATCGCGCTACCTGCAAAGACAAGACCGGCGAACACGGCGAACTCTGGTCGCTTCGCCAGCGCGGTCCGATCCTCACAATGCAGCGTTCGCGATCGACAAGTTGGGGAGGCGGTCCCGTTTCAAGCCATAGGCTCGAACGATGCGGATGATCTACGCGACACGCTTAGCGTACGTTTTCGACCATCCTCTCACCGGTCCCGTACTATCCCGCATTCACGCTCGTCGGGGCCGCTCTACTCAGTGTGTTGTTCACGATCACCAGCGCGGCCAGCTTCGCGCTGATCCCAATTCTGGCAAGCGCGCTCGGCATGACGCTCGCGCGCGCCAACAGCTTTCTGGAAATGGTCCGCAGCCTCGGGATGCTCGCCGGTCCTGTCGCCGGCGGCGTGCTGGTGGGCTGGATGGGATCGAAAAACGCCCTCCTGATCGACGCCGCCAGTTTCGTCCTGCTGCTGCTCATCGTCGCGATGAGTGGCCTGCGCCGCGCGCCGCAGGAGCATGAGACGGAAAAATCCACGCTGCTTGCCGATTATCGGCCGCTGCTCGGCAATCGGCGCGTGATGGTGGCGACAGGCGCGCTCAGTCTTGAAGTGTTCGCGACCGCCATTGCCGATGTCGCCTTCGTGTTCCTCATCATCATGAGCCTGAAAAGCGGCCCTGCCACGTTCGGGGTGCTGACTGCCTTGTGGGCCGCCGGAATGCTGGTCGGCGCGGCGCTGGCCGAACGGATCATCGGCCGCAGGATCGGCCTGGCTGCGTTTGGGACCGCCGCGATCATGGGCGCGACTATGCTGCTGATCGGTCTTGCGCCCGTAAGCCTCGTGATTGTCGCTATCGCCTTCATCGTCGGCGGTGGGGCGAACAGCGTTCACAATGTCGCCGTGCGGACCCTGCTGCAATCCGAGTGCCCGCCCGCCGATCATGGCAAGGTCGCCGCGATCTACGGCGCGGTGACGCGCACCGCTGCGATCGGCGGCTATGTCGTTGGCGGCTTTTTCGTGCCGGACGATGCGCCCGCTGCCTATGTGGCCCAGTCGGCCCCAAGCTGCGATTTTGGCCAAGTCGGAGAACGTTTTGGGAACGTGGCATTCGGTATTGACGATGGAAATCATAGAAGAGGACAGTTCGCTCCATCATAGGGAGTGGGTTGATG
>NZ_SEOO01000068.1 GCF_004152865.1 Sphingobium cupriresistens
CTCCGCGACAATCAACCCGCCCAATAGCTCTTGCCAGCGTCAATCAACACAGCCAAACAGGAACAGTCGCGACAATCTGTTCTCATCCTGATTGACGCCCGCCTCTCATCCAGATCGTCGCGCTATACCGCATGCCCTTCGCGATCATGCGCGATGCCACCGCGATGGAGTTTGCAAGGCAGAGGTCGATCTGGCTGGCAAGGCGAGCCGCCGAAATGAACCCGGCCATGATCCGCTCTACCTGCCCTTCCGACAGGGCACGGGATGCCGGCAAGCGCGACTTGCGGGTCGACAGCCAGGAAAGGGTCCGGCTGAGGCCCGCCATCTTCAATCGCACGCGCGAGGCGGCGAGGCAGCACAGAGCGCTGGTCGTCCCGGCGAAGGCAGGCCGCGGAAGGTCCAGATCGAGAATACTCGTCCGCGGCATCACGATCGGGCGGCAGGCGGCTGGTGCCTCCGGAGCCGCTGATGCCATAAGCAGACCGCGCGTCAGCAATCCCTGGAGGTGCAAATCGTCTGGCGGCGGGGCGCCGCCTTCTGCCAGCGCCCGGAAGCTGTGCTCGGCGTCTGGCGAAAGGCAGAAATACCGGTCTGCCACGATATCGAGAAAAATGATCCGGTCGCCGACGCGGCAGAAGGAGATGCCATTGCGAAGATTGAAGCCCATGATCGAACGCCCAGGATCGAAGCCCGGATCGGCGCGCGATCCTAAGGGAACGCGCGCCGACGCCGTCAGTCGTCGGCGATGCCGAAGAGCTGCTGGCCGTTCTTGGCATCAATGACCAGGCCGGCGCCGCCCTTGGTTTCGATGCTGGCGGTGCCGAGGTCGATCACTTCGTCTTCACGTTCCATGATGCACTCCTTCGTCCTGCTGCGAAATGCAGCCATGGCAGACTATGGAGGGCGGTCGGCTATCCGAACTTTATACGGATTCTATATCGATTTTGTTTGGCAGGCGGTGGACGTCAGTCCGCGCGGTAGACGGCCCGCACGATGTCGGAGGCAGCGCGGCGGCGACGGCGATGATAGCTGCGGCACAGGGTTTTCAGGTGCTTGCGTTCGGCGGTCCTGACGGCCTGCCACAGCGCCTCCAATTCCGCGCCGGTTCCCTCCAGTACCTGTTCTTCAACTGTCCGAACGGCATGCAGGCGGGCGTTGAGCCGGTCGAGCGCAAACGCATGCTCGCGATTGGCGGAATGGCGGGCAACGGCCAGAAACGTCGCCGCAGTCCGGTCGGCCAAGACCGCGGCGTCCGCGAGATCGCCAAGGGGCTGAAGGGCGGCAGGGCGTCGCCATGCATTGATGGCAAGCAGGACGAGTTCGGCCGACCAGTCGTAGAGATCCGCGAGGCCGGGTTCATCAAGCGCAGGGACATGGAAGCCGCCGGCGGTACGTGTCTCCACCAGCCCCTCGCCGGTCAGCCTGTGGAGCGCGTCGCGCACGGGCGTCACGCTCGCGGCGAGCGGCGCGGCCAGTGCCGCCGGATCGAGCCTGTCGCCTGGCCGGAATTCGCGGCTCATGATCCGGAGGCGCAGTGCCTGATGGACCCGTTCGGCGGTCGCCCCGGCGTTCACTGCGCTTCTCGCTGTTCCTGTGCATAGGCATCGACCAGCACCTGCTGGTCGGGCCGCAGCGCATCGACGGCGCCGAGCGGCCGGTCCGCGCGCCCGTCCAGCAGCACTGAAGGGCATTGTCCCTCGAAATTGCCGAGATTGGGCCGATGCTGGCGATAACCGACCAGCGCCGCGAGATCGGGCGGGAACGTACGCGCGACGTCGGGCGGATAGGCGAGCCATTGGTTCTCATAGGGCTTGAGCCAGCCCAGTGCGTAGCCGATCACAATCCCGCGTCGCACATCCCGCGTGCGGTTTGCCCCCGCGCCGTGCAGCGTCGAGCCGAGGAACAGAAGCGCTGCGCCGGGAGCCATTTCGGCGGCGAGAGGCGCGCCGTCCGGCTCGGCCAGTGCGTTCGGGCCGTGGCTCTCTCGCCATACAAGCGTGGCGCCGTTCTCCTCCGTAAAATCGGTCAGCGGCCACATCACGTTGACGAGATATTCGATCTCGCCGACGGGACCGCGCCACATGTCCTGGTCGCGGTGCGGCAGTTGCGCCGGTGCGCCGGGATGGACCGCGATCGCCTGGGTCGTATTGAGCTGGATGCATTCGCACCAGGGCGTGAGCACGGCCTCGACGATACCGAGGATGCGCGGGTGCTGGACCAGCGCCGCGGCGCCGGCCGCGCGCGTGAGCAGGCGGCCGAACCGCTTGGTGGTGCTGCCGTAGAAGCCGCCTTGGCCGAACGGCGTCGCCGCGAAATCGCCCGCCAGTTCATCATCGAGCGCGTGGATCTGCGCGGGCGGCAGGGCATCGGGAAGGACGCACCAGCCATGGTCGAGAAGGTCGCGCGCACTGCGGGTGATCTCGTCGTCGAGCCTGTCGATCATCGTCCTGCTCCTTTTTTCAGGCCGCGATGCGCTGGCTGTACCGGATGGCCGGTGTCGCCTGGATGCCAGCCGCGGCGAGCAGGCCGGGCGTGTCGGGGGCGATGTCGATGCGCAGCGCCGCCAGCATCGCGCCATCGACGACTTGCGGCAGGCCGAGCGGCCGGCAGCGCCAGCCGAAGGCGAGGATCTGCTGGAACCAGCCCATTTCGGCGATCGCGCTGTAGCCGGTGATGCCATGATCCAGCGCATGATCGACGAGCGCGGTCACCAGCGTATCGCGCACCGCGCGGCGCGCGGCCGCGCGCAGCCGGCGGTCGAGACAGAAGCGGGTGATCTCGAAGATGTCCGGGGCGCGCGGCGGCGCGTCCTCGCACAGGCCCGGATAGAGGTTGCCCAGAATGTGCGGTCGCATGGTCGGCAGCAGGCGCGCCGAGCCCAGGTGCGCCCCGTTGGGCTCAGCGAGGATCAGATAGGTGGCGTTGAGATCGTCGAACTGGTCGACTTCATAGCGGTCCTCGAGGACCGGAACGTCCCATTTGAGCAGATCGACGAAGACCGACTTGCGCGCGGCGAACATCGCGCGCAGCGCCGCGTCCGACGCGGACGGTGGGGCGGATTGCAGGATATGCAGCATGGCTCTTGCTCCCTTGGCCGTGATCGGCCGAGGGTCGGCGAGATGCCGGTCGCAGCGCTATGCCCGAAAAGGGGCATAGCGACGGCGGAAGATATCCGAGAAGGTGAGGGTTCCGTCGAACAGCGTCCGGATCACCAGCAATGTCCGCTTGTTCACGCCGTAGCGCTCGCAGGCCTGCTTGATATGCCGGGCCACCGTCTCTTCGCTGATCCCCAGGATGCGGCCGATCTCCCAGTCGCCCTTGCCGCGCGCGACCCACAGGACGCAGTCGCGCTGCCGGTCGGTCAGTGCCGGCCCCGGACGCATCAGGAGCCCGCCGCGTCCCATCCACAATCGGCGCGCCGCTTCGAATGCGAAATTGCCGGCGAGTTGCGCCATCGGCAGCATGACGTGCGGCAGCGGCCGCCCCGCTTCGCTCGCAAAGGAGCAAGAACCGCGTGCTTCGCCCGGAACATGGGCCGGAACGGTGAAGCCGTCGCCGATGCCCTGGGCGCGGCCGAGCGCCAGGATCCGATGATCGGCCTGAGTCAACGGGATCATCGCCGCTATCTGCGACCAGGAAAAGCCGATGCTGGTGACATGGCTCGCGCGATGCACCGGGTCGCTCACGCCCAGGGCGTTCTCGTCATAATAGTCCGCCCAGCTCCGCGGATAATTATGCAGCCGGATCGCCGCGTCACCGGCCGTGGCCACATCGACATGATGGCTGAGCGCGAAATACTGGAAGCCCAGCTCCATGCTGATGGCGGCCATGGCCGCCGCAAGCTCATCTGCGCTGCCGACCGTTTCAACGATGCGCGCAAGCTGCATCGCCATGCCCGAATAAGGCATCTGGTCCTGTCGCGACCGTCGGCGGCGTCTCGTGCTGCCCGGATCCCGACAATCGCCCTTTCTTCGTCCTGTTGGCCAGGCGGCGGGGCCTCAAGCCGTCGCCGGGCGACTCCTGTCATGGAAGTGTCATATCATGTTGGGCAGGCGCGCAGAAGTTGTCTTGTGCGATGCAGCATCTGTGCCTTTGCGCTGTTCGCAGGTTTCTGCCCGTGACGCTGCTGCGGGCGTGGCGCGAGAGCACCGCTTACGCACGGCTGCGTGGTATCGATCGCACCGGGCTCATGTGGGAGTGGTTGCGCCGCGATCCTGATTATATCGCCTGGCATGCCCGGGCGAGCAGCGTTACCCGCGGCCGCGTCGATCCGCGCGCGTGGGGGCTGCACTTTCGCTGAAGATCCGGCCCGGTCGGCACCCGAGGCACGGATCATCTGGCATGCCGATCTCGATCCCGCAACCCTGTCCGTTATAGCGATTCCCACCGATCGCACCGATCCCGATGGCCTTGATCTGGAACGCGTCGCCGCCTGGTTGACCGTCGTCACCGATCCGGACGGCTATGACCATGCCGTCCTTTCGGACGGTCGCCACCATATCCGGCTCGATGTAGCGCAGGGGCGACTGGCAGGCGAAACACTGGTTCATCTGTATTATCGCCTGCATGGTCTCGGCGGCGCCAAGGCGGGCATCCTGCCGCTGCGCCGCCTCCTCCATCTCCAGCACCATCGCCGCTTTGCCCACTCGTTGTATCCGCGTGATCCCTGGATCGAACGCGGCATCCAGTTGCTGCGCGTCCATGACGCGCGGGTCGACGGCGCGACCCAGCGCGAAATCGGGGCCGTTTTGTTTGGCGAGGCGCGCGTGGCCGAAGACTGGAACGACCGATCCGACTCGCTACGTTCGCGGATTAGGCGGTTGGTGCGCGAAGCGAAGACCCTGGCGTTGGGCGGGTATCGCGACCTGATGCGGCGGCAAGCACGATTGCCGTCCAAGCCGCAAACGCATGCTGAACACTCGCGCAGCGATCCGGCCTGATCCTTGGCGCCTCGCGCCTGACGGCGCGACCGCGCTCTATGGCTCGGCGACAGCAAAGGTTTTCCGTCGCCTTCGCCACCGAGCCCCGGCGGCGGCGGGTCTCGGCCTCGCGGTGTCGATCGCTGGCGCGGCCACCACGACCGACGGTGCCGTGAAGAACGTCAGGCCAGGCCGCGTGGCGGACGGAAGCGCGCCGTCGGCGGATTTTAGCCGGAAACGACTGGATCCTGCGCCCCCCAACGCTGAAACATGGCCGCGAGGGCCGCCACGATGCCACCCTCGCGTTGCGCGATGTCGATGCTCCGCAGGTGCAGCCGATCCGTGCTGCCGTGGATCAGGTAATCGGTAGCGAACGGACCCGATCCGAGACCGGGATGGTGCGGATAGAGGAGAATAAGATCGGGGCAGGCATAGAGCTGCCCATAGGCCATCATCTGATAGACATCGGTCTGACTGACCCCATGCTTGGCATCCTCGATCGCCGGCGACAGGCGCTTCCATTTCGTATCGACGATCGCGACCGGTGCGCTGCTTTGACGGTCCCGAACGATGATATCGGGCCGGGTCTGAAAGCGCCGGCGCCCCTGGTCTCCCTCTTCAATCAGGCAAAACAGCCGGCCGCCCTGCGTTTCGACGCTTAGCCCGACAGGGCGCAAGATCTTCCGCATGAGGGCGGCGATATACGCCTCGAACAGATCGTTCATCGGAAATAGCAACGTGATCCCTTGTCCGGCCGACGGATCATGATGGGTGGCCTGCCAGTCGCGCTTGAGGAACAGCCGGGCGAGACCGAACAGCGCCTCCCAGCGCCGATTGGTCCGATCGAGCCGCACCGCCTGCCAAGGCAAAGCGGCGATGCTCACATCAGCGATGTCGGCGAGCACGAAGCGCAATTCGTCGAGCTTGCGCACAGTCTCGGCGACGCGGGCATGGCGGCGAAGGGCCAACACGCATGCTTTCATGATCTGCAGCAGCGGAATGTCGCTTGACAGCGCGTCGAAGCGGCAGGCGAGCCGGTCGGGCCGCACGGCATGGGCGGTGAACTGCCGCACCACGTTGAGCCGACCGCGAAGCGCGGGAAGATCATCTTCGTGCTGGAGATAGGCCCTCGGAAGACCCCGCCGCGCCTCCGTCAGGAGCTTTTCCGCGAACAGACGGATCAGAATGTCAAGAAGTCCCTCCGCCTGCCTCGCCATCGCGGACGCGGCACCATCCCCGATGTCGAGGTCCAAGGCCACGTCGAGCATCCGCACCAGCCGTTCGCGGACGGTCCGTCGCCCCTCGGACGACGCGGTGTCGAGTTGATCGATCTTGGGAAAAATCTCGAGACTGCAGCCGGGCGCCGCGATCACGCCAACCATCTGGCCGGCCGTCAGATGCCGGAAATGATCCCGCAATATGGTGGTGCCTTCGTCGCCACCGAGGAAATGGGCGCGCGCCGCAGCGATCAGGGCATTGGCCTGTGGCCGGGTGAAGCCTCCTTCACCTGGTCGATCAAGGACCGCAATGCGCCCCCACTCGCTGACGGCCAGATGGCTCATTCAGCCGAGACGGCGGCGCTGCTGCCCCCGCTCAGCCGTTCGAAGGCGTCCGCGGAAAACGGCTCGCGGACGAACCAGCTATCGCGGTCGTCGCCCTCGAAGCCTGGCGGCGGGGCGATCTTGCGCGATCCGATGAAGCCGTCGCCAAGGACAGCCCGGATGCGCCCCCAATCTTCGAAAAAATATTCCTGGAGAAGGGGAATGACCTTGTCGCGCATGACGAGATCTATCGCTTCGCGACTCTGACACCCCATGAAGAAGGCATGGCCGATGCGATGTTCGCGGTCGATCAGATACTCGATCCGATCGTTGATGGAGCTGAGTACCGCTCGCAGGTCGATCCCGTCGACGGTGCCGAGCAGGTCGATGCGCGGCGCCATCTCCCGGAAGGTGAACCGGCGCCTGAGCGCGGTGTCGAGCAGCGCGATCGAGCGATCCGCCGTGTTCATCGTGCCGACAATGTGGAGATTGGCGGGAACGCCGAAATCACGCTTCTTCGAATAGGGCAAGGTGAGGCTCAGCGCGTTGGCCATGCCGAGACGCTTGTCGGGCTCGATCAGCGTGATGAGTTCGCCGAAGACCTTCGAAATATTCGCCCGATTGATCTCGTCGATGATGAGCACGAACTGTTCCGGCTCGCCGCCGACCGCTTCGGCCGGAGCGGCATCCTCGTCACCGGCGATCAGGCGGGCCAGCGCCGGCAGGTTCACCCGTTTCGTGGCGATCGGGTAGAGCGTGCGCATGGTGAAGTTGCCATCGACGATCGTGTCGAGCGGCAGGGGGTCCTCGAGCGTGAGCAACCAGCGCACATCGCGGCGGTGCGCGTAGAAGCCCTCGGCCTCGGGGACATAACGATAGTCGCCGGTGACCTCGGCGACGGCCCGGAATGCGGTGTTGCCGTAGGGTACGATGACGATGTCGCCGATCTTCATCTCGGCGCGGAATGGCCAGGTCTGGGTCCAGTTGCTCGGGGTCGGGTCGTCCGGATTCCTGTTCAGCCACTCGGCCTTGATGGCGTCGAAGGTCGAAAAGCGCTCGGCGCTCCAATCGATCGTCCCGCCCCAGCCAAGCGCGATATATCGGTTCGCCAGCGCCGCGTCGTAAACTTCGTCTTCGCTGCCGATCGCGCCTTGGCCCATCTTCCAGAAGCGGCGGCCCGAAAAGTCGAAACCGGCCGCGCTCGCTGCCGGCATGGGTCGGGTCCGGGCCTGGTCGGCGAGGGCACAGATCTCGCGGAAGATGCCCGGCCGTGCCTCAAGGTGGAAGCCGGCCGAATTGCCCTCGCCATCGCCTGTCTCAGGACGCAGACCCTCGACAAAGCTCTCATAATCATAATTCTGGTGGAAGGTGACGAAGGCGATCCGTTTTTCCGCTTCGAGTTCGCGATAGCGGTCGAGCAGCGCCTGGCGGCCTTCGGGGGACTCGTCGAACGCCACGGTGCCGTCGCACAGCAAAACGGCCTCATAGGCGGTACGGTAGGTCTTTCCGGTGCCTGGAGGGCCGTAGAGGATCAGGTTGGTCGGCGATTGCTTCTGCCTGGGCACGCTCTCGGTCTCCATCGCCAGCGAGTAGGTCAGTTTACGCGTCGTGCTCTGCTTCGGCCCTTCGGCTGTCGGCGCAGGCACGTTCGCGAGTTGCAGGAACAATCGACCCTCGAGCGCCTGGCAAATGTTCGGCCAGGCCATGTGAAGGTTCATCTCGTTATTCAACGCGCCGACGGTGATAGTGACGGTCGCATCGCCCCGGAGGCGGGCCGGCTTGATGTAGTTCTCCAGGACGTAACGGCGGATTTCGTCGGCCTGGCTTTCGCCACCATCATCTTCGTCCGCGACTCCTGCGACCGAATAATTGGGATCACGCCCTTCGCGGAAATAGCCATATTGTCGCAGGCCGGCGATCATGTTGCCGAGCTGGCCCTTGGGATCCTCGGCCTGGGGGACGACCGCGCGCACGATCGCCATGTCGGGATTCGGATCGCTTGCCAGCGCCGTCAACTGCGCCAGCAAATCGTTCCACTTCCCACCGTCGAAGACCTCGTCGAGCGTGGATTGGGAATAGCCAAGACCATGCAATCCGCGCTCGGCCCGCTGATTGCGGCGCACCCGCGTATCCATGGCCTTCTTAGTCAACGGCTCGCCTTTCCAGAGCCGTCTGCTCAGCCAATCCCTGAACTCCTGATCTTTCATCGAACCCCCGGCAGCAATAACAACGCAATGCTATTATCGCCGGCTCGCTCTTTACTCGACAGGATTCGCATCCGTCGAACGGCCGGCATCGACATCGGCGAGTAACTGGCCGAGATGCATGGGGCTCTCACAAAGGCGGTAGCCGATTTCATCGGGACCGGCGACCGCGTCAAGGTGGGTGAAGATCTTCTCGAGAAGTTCACCTTCCGCACTCGCGCTCTGCCTGGGTGAGCCCGTCAACCTGATCCGCGATCGCAACTCCGGGGACCGTTCCGCGAATATCGACCACTCATCACGATCGAGCTTTACCTCGAAGAAGCGTGAATAGCACCAGTAGGAATATGCCCCGCGTGCGCCGCGGTGCGCGCAGAGGAACAGTCCAGGCCAGGCGTTGGCGTCCGCATCAGACCAGCCGATGAACAGATTTCCCTTTGGCCAGGTCGGCAAGCGGCTGATCTCTTCCTTCTTCAACTTCGGCTTGCGCCTCTTGCCCTCGACCGCGATCGCCGCCTCGGCCGCCTGCTCGACATCTTTGCGTCCGGCCTCGCCGGACGAGAAGACCACGCCGATCCCTCGATAGCCCTCCGGGTCGGCGGCTATCCTCCGCAGCAGGGTGTCGGGTGGAGCGGTCAGGGGCGCACCCTTTAGGGCACCATGGCGCGGTCTCTTTGCCCAGGCGGCGCGCGCTGTCGCGAGGGCCTCGGGATCGACCATGTCGGCTTTCCCCCAGATCGTGTCGAACCACTCCGTGCCTTTGCGGAACGCGGTCGTATCGGGCCGATGGAAGGTGCCGCACTCGATCAGCGCGGCCGGTTCGACAAAACCGATGCCGCGGTTCGAGGCATTGGCCGAGGTGATGACCATGCCAGCGCTCGAGAGGTACAATTTCGCGTGCAATCCTGTCAACGGCGGAGCAAAAGTCGGCCATTCGGCGGCGTAAAACCAGGCCATCGTGTTACATGCCGGGGGGAGTGGCGTGAGGGCGTAGCCCGAGGGCCACTCCCCCCGGCATTGGTGTAATTTTCA
>NZ_SEOO01000069.1 GCF_004152865.1 Sphingobium cupriresistens
TCCCGGCCCAATATCTCCACCGCCGTCCCTCGCTTTGGCTCAGGACGTCCATAACGACGTCCTTATGGACGTCTCTTACGCGCTCACATCACAGCAAGGCAGGCGGCCTCAACCGGTCGGTTACGATCAGACCTTGCATCGTCGTTGGATCCGACCGAAAAGACGCATGCGCCGTACTTCTTCGTTGGGAAACGCCATCCAAGTATCTGATGTGCATGCACACGCTCGGCCGCTAGCACATCGCACTGGGGGGCATATTTCGCGTTGATGGCGCGTGCGGTCCCCAGCCCGATGCTGTCGCCCAATATGAGGCACTCAAATACGGACCTGCTCCCCGGCATCGGGAACGTTGCTGTCTTGGTCTTCGATTTGTTGCCGGATTTCCGATACGTCCACCTTGCCGATCAGGTAATCCCCCTCATCCTTGAAAAACGCCTCAATCCGCTTCGTTTCGTCCAGAGGTGGCAAAAGCGAACCGAAGCGGGCCTGCCATTGCTGCTCTACAAAACCCAGGAGTGCCTTCCAGGAAGCCGCCTCGCTTGCGTGGACCTGGAGCATCTTATGACCCTCATGCAGGATGATAAGGACGGAGGCGTGCATGATGCTATCCATCGTAAGCGGCAAATCAGTACGGGCAGGCACGACCTGCCTTTTCGTCGCAAAACATGCAATTCCGGCCACCCGAAATCAAAAATACATATCAACTATGTCTATGTACTGCCAAACTGATTCTAGAAAATACAAGAAAAACCTTCACATGTGTAAAGAGAAAGTTTCAGTTAATTTTGTATATACTCAGAAATTTATCAGAATTGTTATTATAACAACAGTTCTATCAACTCACCAAAAGTGACTTGATAGGAATCTCAGGGTTTGCAAGTACAGATTTATCAGGAGTGGCCTGCGTGATAACGAGTGCCTTACCCTGAACATAGTCCTTCACAGAGTTGACGCAGTCAAGGGCCAGCACCTTACCCTTGCTAAGATATACGAGCGTGAAGCTGCGCGCTGCGCTCTGGCCCCGCACGACGACTTCATCGTATCCCAAGCTAAGCCCGATAGTCTGGAGCTTGAGATCATATTGGTTCGACCAGAACCAGGGAACGGCGTGGTACGGCGCGGCGTCACCAGCAATATGCCTGGCGGCCGTTATGGCCTGGTCATTGGCGTTCTGAACTGACTCCAACCGGATCCGCTGACCGCCAGCAAAGGGGTTGGCATGGATCGCGCAATCGCCGATCGCGTAAATGTTCGGCAACGAAGTCTGACAGAATTCATCGACTTCTACCCCGTTCCCGCTTGCCGCACCCGCCGCGATCAATGGCTCTACGGCCGGAACGATCCCGATGCCGACGACAACCATGTCTGCGGGTAAGACCGAGCCGTCAGACATCCGGACACCCGTTACCCATCCATCATGTCCAATCAGGCAATCCATTTTGGCGTTCAAATGGATCTCAACGCCATGCGCCCGATGTTCAGCCTCATAAAAACGAGAAAGCGGTTCACCAGCGACCCTTGCCAGCACACGATCCATCGCTTCCAGCACCGTCACTTGCTTGCCGAGCTTGGCGAGTACCGCAGCCGCCTCGAGGCCGATATACCCGCCACCGATCACCACGACATTCTGCACTTTCGGCGTCTCGGCCAGCATGCGGTCAGCGTCAGCACGAGTGCGGACGTTGTGGACACCCATGAGATCGCTTCCCGAACAGCTCAAGCGACGAGGCGCACCGCCAGTTGCCCAGATCAGCTTGCCATAGCCAATGCGGCTTCCGTCGGAGAGCACAACATTTTGCTCCGCCGGATCGACGGCCACAACCCGTCGCAGGAGCTGCAACTCGATATCGCGCTCGGCCCAGATTGCCTGAGGTCGAATGAGAATTCTTTCGAAGCTCTTTTCGCCTGAGAAATATTCCTTGGAGAGCGGCGGGCGTTCATATGGCGGATCTGGCTCATCTCCCAGCAGTGCCACACTTCCCGCATATTTATGCTGGCGCAGCGCGAGCGCGGCTTGAGCTCCCCCATGCCCGGCCCCAACAATAAGAACATCGTACCGCTCGCTCATGGGATAGATAGCTTCCTTACAGGATTACATAAGCCGTGCTTTGCTTGTCACGCCGTCGGTTAACGGCAAGAGCCTGATTGAGCTCTCTTTGCGAACTCAAGTGCCCTCAATCTTCCGGCGCAATCGTGATGCAAAGTCCGTCCAGAGCATCAGAGATAGTCAACTGACAGGATAACCGAGATCTTGAGCAACGGTGCTCGGACGAGTCCAGAAGATCGTCCTCATCCGTACTCATGGGTGGCAAGCGATCGAGAAACGCTTCATCGACCTGGATATGGCAGGTTGCGCAGGAGCAACACCCTCCGCACAATGCAAGCAACTCGTCGATGCCTGCGTCGCGGATCGCTTCCAGTAACGTGGTTGCGCCATTCGGTGTGACGGTCACGCGCTCGCCAGTGCGCGTTGTAACGGTAATCTCCATTAGTCCTCTAATTTCCAAATATGCTTTTTGGCAGTCTGCTATCGACTGAAAAACCTCCACGCCGCCTTGGCGCGCAAGGCTCATGGGGAAAGCGCGTAGTCCAATCCGATATCGGCCGCGGGAGCACTTTGGGTGATGCGCCCGACTGATACAAAATCGACGCCAGTCGACGCGATTTCCCTAATCGTATCGAGCCGCACGCCGCCTGACGCTTCGATGGGGACGCGGCCGCCGACAAGGGCGACGGCCTCTTTGAGCTTGGCAGGAGACATGTTGTCGCAAAGCAGACGATCCGCCCCCGCCATCAGCGCAGGCTCGATTTGTTCGATCCCGTCAACCTCGACCTGGACTTCCAGCCCGGTATTGGCGGCTTTCGCAGCCTTGACCGCTTCGACAATGCTGCCAGCGGCGGCGATGTGGTTGTCCTTGATCAGGATACCGTCATCCAGACGCATGCGATGATTCCGCGCCCCGCCCACCTTGGCGGCATATTTCTCGATCGCCCGAAGACCGGGAATTGTCTTGCGCGTATCGAGAAGGACGCAATCCGTACCGGCGATCGCTTCGGCATAAGATCGCGTCACCGTCGCGATGCCGGTCAGGTGCTGGAGCGTATTGAGAGCGGACCTCTCGGCCGCGAGCATGAGCTGCGCGCTTCCCGCAATTCGCATGAGGGGCTGCCCAGCGGCAACATTGTCCCCATCCTGCACCAGGAATTCGATAGCGACCTCGGGGTCGAGCTTACCGAAAAACGCGGCTGCCAGCTGGAGCCCGGCAACCACTATCGGTTGCCGGGCAGCCAGAACGGCGGAAAAGCGCGCGCTGGCGGGGACTGACACACGGCTCGTGACGTCTCCGCTCCCCAGATCCTCACTCAGAACATAATCGACGAAGTTGTCGAGTTGTTGCTGATCCAGGCCCGCGATCAAATCCGACTCACGCATCAGGAAACCGCGTCCGCCAGATCTTCAACTTCTTCCTTGTCGGCGAAGACGCCGGTCAAGCGCCTCTCCTCCTCGGAGACGTTGATCAGCCGCCAGTCATCGCCCTTGGGGACCATGCCCTCGAACGACATGAGCTTCGCCAGTGGCACGCGCGGTTCTACAGCACCCAGTGCCGGCTCGCCTTTCTGAACAGCCTGGGCGGCGCGATACATCTGGGTGCGGAAGGTGAAGATCGCCTTGTCGCTCGAGCCGAGCAGATCCTCGCTGCGGTCGGCGATCGGCCCCATCGATTCCCACATCGCCATGTCCTGACAGGGAATGCCGTAGATGCCGGTAAAGTCGCCGGCTTTCATCAGGGCCCGGTCCTGCAGATAGTTGTTTTCGGCGTTGCGCCGCTTTTTGAAGGTAACGGGCTCGACGTCCTTGCCAATCTCCGCCCCGCAGAACTTGCGCCAGGCATCCTGACTGATGCCCTTCGTCGGATGCCAGGCGATCCAATAGAACATGGTGTTCACATCGTCGATCGGAACCAGCATCTGTGACAGATGATATTGGTCGTTGGACGGGATGTGCACCGTGAACGGAGCCTGGAACAGAGTCATGCGTACATAGTCCTGCTTGTCCGCATCGATGATCGGCTTGCGGATAGCAGCATAACGAAAGCCGAACGGCGTTTTCTGCACTTCAATCTTGGGCGCCTTGTCGGCCGACGGGCGAAGCCACGCGGTGTCCGTAGCCGTCGAGCCGCTTACTTCGGTGGCCGTCGGCATGTTCGATGAATGCAGGCTCGAACTGTGCGCCGAATCGATCGACCCTTCGAGAACCTGCGCCCAGTTGCAGCCGCCATGCATTTTCACGATGCTGATCTTCTCAGCCGGCGCGGCCGACCAGTTCGGCGGGCTGAAAGGGATGACATTTTCCGGGTCACCCATCCACACCCAGACGAAACCAGCAGATTCTACCACCGGATATGCCTTGGTCTTCATCGTGCCGCGTAGCTTTGCATCGACCGGCTCGGAAGACATGTCGACGGCATTGCCGTCCACATCGAATTTCCAGCCATGATAAAGGCAACGCAGGCCGCATTCCTCGTTGCGACCGAAGGCAAGGGAAGCGCGCCGGTGCGGGCACAGCTCGTCGAGCGCACCGATGCGCCCCTCCGTATTGCGGAACACGACCATGTTCTCACCCAGCAAGCGAACACGCAACGGCGTGCCGTCTGGCTCGGCGACGTCCTCGATCATGCAGGCGGGCAACCAGTGCTGCCGCATCAGCTTCCCCATTGGGGCCTCGCCCTCCACACGGCAAAGCAGATCATTTTGTTCCGGAGTCATTAGCTACCCTCCTCATTTTGGCTTGGCACGAAGACGAATCACCCTCAGGATGCGCCCTTGAAATTACTTCTATATCGTAGTAATGGCTTTTTCAAGCCTGATTTTCGGGTTGAAGGGAGCGGCAGGCAAAGAATGGCAAATGCGTTGCGACTAGGAATCATTGGGCTCGGCCGGGGTTTCATGCTCACTCTGCCCGCGCTGAAGGCCGATTCTCGCGTAGCGCTTGCCGGGGCTTTCGACCTGCGCCGCGAAGCTCGGGAACGCTTCGCGGACGAATTCGGCGCGCCGGCGTTCGATACGCTCGACGCGCTCTTGTATTCGCCGGTTATCGATGCGGTTTATATAGCCACCCCGCATGAGTTGCATGCCGAGCAGGCCATCGCCGCTCTGCGGGCTGGAAAGCATGTGCTGGTCGAAAAGCCGATGGCGACAACGCTTGCAGATTGCGCGCGTATAGAGCGCGCCGCCGCCGATGCCGGCAAGGTGCTCGTGGTCGGACCCAGCCACGGCTTCGATGCACCCGTACAGGCTGCCGCGCAATTGGTTGCCTCAGGCAGGTTCGGTGCCGTGCGGATGGTCACGGCGCTCAACTTCACCGATTTCATGTTCCGGCCCAGGCGTCCGGAAGAACTGGATAGCGCCCGTGGCGGCGGCGTCGTCTACAGCCAAGCGGCGCACCAGATCGATGTCGTGCGCCGCCTTGTCGGGCAGCCCGTTTCATCTGTTCGCGCCGTCGCCGCCAACTGGGATAGCAGCCGCCCGAGCGAAGGCGCCTATACGGCGCTGGTGACATTTGAAGCCGGTGCTGCAGCGTCGCTGACCTATAGCGGATATGCGCATTATGACAGCGACGAACTGGTGGGGTGGATAGCGGAGCTTGGCTATGACAAGGACCCGGATCGCTACGGCGAGGCGCGTAAGAGGCTTGCGACGCTATCATCGCAGGATGAAATCGAAGCCAAACTGAAGCGCACATACGGCGTCCCGGCTGTCGCTGCCGACACGCCAGCGCCGCATCATGAGCATTTCGGTTTCATCATCGTCAGCTGCGACCGCGCGGACCTGAAACTGTCGCCCAAGGGGCTCTCAATTTATGGGGACACCGAACGCGATTTCCAGCCGATCGAGCCCCCTGCCCTGCCGCGCAAGGAAGTCATCGACGAGTTTGTCGGCGGTTGCCTAGGCATTCGCCGCCCGATCCATGACGGGCGCTGGGGACTTGATACCATGGCCTGTTGCGTCGCGCTCCTCGAATCGAGCCGACGCAATACGGACGTAGCGCCCAACCAACTTCTCGACACTCTATCGGAGAAACCGTGACAATGACCAGACTGAGCCTTTCCCTCGCCTGTTGGGGCTATGACCGCACCGAAGCCCTCCAGACGGGCGCGGTCCGGCCCGACGGCATCGACCTCAACTTTCAGGTTCTGGATGTCGAGGAAACCTTCTTCCGCATGCTGCGCAATCGAGAATTCGATGTCGCTGAACTGTCGATGTCGTCCTATTGCGTGACCCTGGGCCGCGAGAATCCTGGCTTCATCGCCATTCCCGTCTTTCCTTCGCGCTTCTTCCGCCACTCCTGCATTTTCGTCTCCGCCAAAAGCGGCATCGAAAAGCCCGAGGATCTCGTCGGCAAGCGGATCGGCGTGCCTGAATATCAGATGACGGCTCCGGTCTGGATCCGCGGCATCCTGCAGGACGAGTATGGCATTGATCCTGCGTCGGTCACCTACGTCACGGGTGGTGAAGAGGAGCCGGGGCGCGAGGAGAAGCTGAAGCTCAATCTACCCGACAAGTTCAAGGTCGAGCCGATCGGACCCACCCAGACCTTGAAGCGCATGCTGGCGGATGGAGAGATCGATGCGCTGCATACTGCGCGGGCGCCGTCGACCTTCTATTCGGAGCCGGGCAAGGTTCGGCGCCTCTTCCCCAATTTTGTGGACGTTGAAAAAGCCTATTTCGCGAAGACAGGAATCTTCCCGATCATGCATGTCGTGGCCATCCGGCGAGACGTGTATGAGAAGAATCGATGGATTGCTCAGGCGCTTTACAAGGCATTCGTAGAAGCCCAGCGGTTGAGCTATGAACAATTGTTGGTGTCGGCATCGCTGAAAACGATGTTGCCATGGCAGATCGCCGCAGTGGAGGACACTATTGCTACGATGGGCAGGGAATGGTGGCCCTATGGCATCGAAAAGAACCGCCACGTCATCGAGACATTCACGCGTTACCATCACGAGCAGGGCCTGTCGCCCCGCCAGCTCACCATAGAAGAGATGTTCGCGCCCGAGACTTTCGCCGAGTTCCGCATCTAAGAAACCATCCTGCACGAGGCCAGTCTACTGCTCACATGATGGTCCTCGGGACACGTTTAATATCCCGAGGACCATCATAGGAATATGGGTTTCGGGTGCCGGGTACGGTTTTGCGATGCGTTCGTGCGGCGTCTGTGCGAGTGGAGGATCGGTTGAACCCGTCAGGAGTGAACAGATGTCGAAGCACGCCCCCAAACTCGATCCGGAACTGAGTTTGGGCTATCAGGTTCGGCGCTGCCACCGACGGTTCGATCGGCTCTTGAGTGCCTATTTGGCCAAGCACGAACTCAAAACCGGTTTCTGGTACTATCTTCGTGTCCTATGGCTCAGGGACGGGGTGACCCAAAAATATCTGAGCGACATGACTAACGTCACCGAAAATACGACGGTCGCCATGATAAACGCCATGCTTCGGCAAGGGCTGGTGCAACGCGCCAAGGACAAGGATGATCGTCGAAAATTGCGGATTACTCTTACAGATCATGGCCGTGCGCTCGAAAAGGAGCTGATGCAATACGCGATCGACATCAACAAGGTCGCTGTTGCTGGCATCGAGCCGCGCGAAGTTGAAATCTGTCGATCGGTCCTCGAGCGCATATCAGCCAATCTCGCTGCCGAATTTGATAGGCTGCCTGCGAAGCCTGCTGACGAAGGATGACTCCTCCACATCATCCCTGGATCAGGGGCAACAGGCCATGAACAGGGAGGGACGTGTGCGCCATGGCTGAACGGGAAGGCCTCACGGCCACTCCAACTCCCGATAGAGGGAAGCCTTGGCGCAGCCTGACCGACCGTTTCGGCCGAACGATCACTTATGTCCGCCTGTCCGTCACCGATCGGTGCGACCTGCGCTGCCGTTATTGCATGGCCGAGCGCATGGAGTTCCTGCCGCGCCAGGACCTCCTCACCCTGGAGGAACTGGCGGAACTGGCCGATGCCCTGATCGCGCGAGGTGTGCGACGCATCCGCCTGACCGGTGGCGAGCCTCTGGTCCGTCGCGGCATCGTCGGGTTGGTGGAGGCGATCGGCCAACACATCGGCAACGGCCTTGATGAGCTGACGATGACAACCAACGCTACCCAGCTCGCCACAGTCGCGCGCGACCTCCATCGATATGGCATTCGCAGACTCAACATCAGCCTCGACAGCCTCGACCACGAGCGCTTCCGGGCGATCACCCGGCGCGGCGACCTGGACCAGGTGTTGGCCGGGATCGCCGCCGCGCAAGACGCGGGCCTCGCCGTGAAGATCAACATGGTTGCGCTCAAGGCGCTCAACGAAGATGAAATCGGAACAATGGTTGGCTGGTGCGGCGAACGGGGATTCGATCTCTCGCTGATCGAGACGATGCCGTTGGGTGCGGTGGAAGAAGACCGGACCAATCATTATCTGCCCCTCGACCTCGTGAAACGTCGGCTGGCGCGCGAATATGTCCTGATTCCGTCGCTCCACCGAACCGGCGGACCGGCGCGCTATTATGACGTTGCCGAAACCAGTCGGCGGATAGGCTTCATTACGCCCCTCACCGACAATTTCTGCGCCGGCTGCAACCGCATCCGCATATCGGCTACTGGCACCATTTTTGGTTGTCTCGGCCGCGACCAGCGCATCGAACTGCGCGATGCGATGCGTGTTGGTGGCCGGGATGCGATCGACGCGGCGCTGGATGCCGTAATGACCGCCAAGCCACTCCGCCACGAGTTCGACATTGCGCGATCACAGCCGGCTGTCGAACGCCATATGAACGTCACTGGCGGTTGAGCGCCTCCATGATCTTTTGTTCGCCGACGCAGTATGGCCGTTACTTTTTGCGCGGCTGGTCGATTGATTTTCATAAAATTGGTCTGCCTTGAGAAAATTGGTCCATTTCTGAAGAGAGCCCGAGCGGGCGAAAGGAATGGAGAAATATATGGGACGTCAGCGATTTACGCCGGAACAGATCATCGCGAAGCTGCGTGAGGTTGATGTGATTGTCGGGCGAGGCGGGACCACCGACGAGGCCTGTCGTCAGATCGGGATTGCCGAACAGACGCTATATAGGTGGCGTAAGGCGACAGCCGCTGCTTCATATTCGTTGATAATGTCGGTCTTCTTCGCCATGATAAGCTCGTACGCACTACGTTGTTCGACTGTCGCACGAGCTTAATCGCGCGGTCGATTCAGCTACCGTAGTAACGGCCTGTCATCAACAGCCAGCGCGTTCGTTTTTTGCCGTTTCTCTTTGACAATCCAGTTCTAAAGAAACGCTTGGAATCGGATGCGTCCTAACCGATCTGATGACAGACGAATTTCAAATTGAGAGGGACTGTCAGGATTTCCGTGTGCGGCCGGGCGGTTGATCATCAGGCCGCCATGGCTCTGATGAAACGTTCGCCGAAGATCACGGCAAATTGCGCCTTCGCCATGGTCCACTCACGTGGTGGCATCT